>NZ_WJIE01000002.1:600000-900000 GCF_009649845.1 Polyangium spumosum | reverse complement strand
CTGAGCGTCGTGCCCGAGCCGCAGAAGGGGTCGAGCACGACGTCACCCTCGTTGCTCGCGGAGAGGATGACCCGCTCGAGCAGCGCCTCGGGCTTCTGCGTCGGATAACCGAGCCGCTCCTTGCCCTTCGCCGCGATCACGCCGATCTCCCAGACGTCGGAGAGCGGCGGTCCCTTCGTCTCCTCGTCCGAGATGCCCGGCCTCCGGTGTCCCGCGGAGAAGTCCGCCCGCTGCTTTTTCGTGCCAAACGTCTTTTTCGTGGACGCGGCGAGCTCCTCGTAGCCGTAGAGCGCGTGGAAGGTGTGCTCGTTTCCCGGCTCGCGGGTGTAGAAGAGGAGCACGTCGTGCATGCGCTGGAAGCGCCGCGCGCGGGCGGGCCAGCGGCGGTAACGCCAGACGATCTCGTTGCGGAAGCAGTCCGGCCCGAAGACCGCGTCCATCAGGATCTTGAGGTAATGGCTCGCCGTGGGGTCGCAATGCAAAAAGACGCTGCCCGTGCGGCGGAGGACGCGCCGGATCTCGACGAGGCGCGGCGCCATCATGGCGAGGTAGGCCATCGTGTCGCAGGGGCCGAGGAAGCCGGAGAGGCCCGCGAGCGCGCGCCCGACGGGCTCGCCCCGCGCGACCAGGGCCGCGAGCGAGCCGGCAGCGGCCTCGCCCCAGGCCCAGGTGTCGTCGAACGCGACCGCGCCGGGTTCGTCCGCCGTGACGCCCGTGTGGAGGTGGTACGTCCTTCCGCTCTGAAACGGGGGATCGAGGTAGACCAGATCGATCGAGCCGTCCGGGACACGGTCCCGCAACACGTCGAGGTTGTCGCCGACGAGATAGGCGCCGCGGCGCGAGGGCGGGAGGGCTGAAGAATGGCTCGACATGAAGGGGCGTCCCGGCTCCTAGCAGGGAGCCGGGGCGCGGGCCAAGATGTCGGCAGGGACGTTCAGAAGTCGACGCGCGCGCCCGCCTGCAGCCAGCGCGGAGCGCCGGGGCGGGCGCCATAAGGACGGCGCGAGGCGATGTAGGCGTTATCGAGCAGGTTTCGCCCGAGCGCGTAGATCGTCAGCCATTTCAGCGGACGGACGTTCACGGAGGCGTCGAGGAGGAAATAGTCGTCCGTCGCCGTCCCGGGCGCGGGTTCGCCTTGCGAGGCGAGCTCGCGCATGCGGCTCGTGTACGTGCAGCCCACGTTCACGCCCCACCGCGGCGTCTCGACGCCGATCGACGCCGCGACCTGATGTCGCGGGACGTACGGCAGCTCGTCGCCCTCCTCCACGTCGCCGAAGATCGGATCGGACGATTGAAACGTGTTCGTGAAGCGCGCGTCCGTGTACGTCCAGCTCAATCGCCCGGGGAGCGCGAGGTCGTCCCGTAGCTTGATCTCGCTCTCGGCGTACGCCTCGAAGCCGAGCACGCGCGCCCTGCCGCCGTCCGTCTGCTGGTCGAGGTTCTCCTCCACGCAACCCGAGGAGAACGTGCACAGATTCGTGAGGTTCTTGTAATCGCTGTAGAAGCCGATGATCTCGGCCCGCATTCGCTTCGGTGCCCAGCGCACGCCGGCCTCGTAGTTCCAGCTCTTCTCGGGGCGCACGAGGTCGTTTTGCCCCGGCGGGATGGGGGAGAAGCCCTGGTGCACGCCGGCGAGCAGGCCGAAGTCGCGCGGCAATGCGAGGAAGACGCCCGCGCCCGGGAGGACGACCTGCTGGATCGTGAGGTTGTACTCGCCCGAGAGGTGGTTCTCGAGCTCGCTGCGGATCGACTCGAGGCGCGCGCCCGCCGTGACCGTGACCGGGCCCCACGTCGCGGCGTCGGTCGCATACATCGAGAGCGCCGTGGTCCACGCGTCGTTGTCGGCCGTCGTCTCCGTGGCGCGGCCCTCCGGCGTGAGGTTGTCTTCCTCGACCAGGAAGCCGTCCTGGGTGTGCAGGCGGCGGATCGAGTCGTAATGGAGCCGGAAGCCATACTCGATCCGGTGCGAGATCGGGCCCGTTTTCGGGCGGAACGAGACCGTCGACTGGAGGCCCTGCGAGACGAAGGACCGGTCGTTCGGGCCGATCATGAGCGTCTCGCCGGCCGAGCTCGGGGCGATGGCCCCGGTGAGGACGCCGTAATAGAGGGCATTACGCGGATCTTCGGGGTTCGCCAGCACGTCGGCGACGGACGTGCCGCGGAACGCGTTCACCTTGCGCCAGGCCCTGCGCATGTCGTGGCGATAGGCGATGGTCGTGAGCTCCAGGTTCGGGCGGAAACGCACGCGGTGCGTGAGCTGGAACTGCGTGCGGTTCCAGTCCATCCGGTCGAGGCGGCTCGCTCCGTAACGACGATAAGGCGTCGCCCGGAAATCCGCGTCGCTGAGGCCGAGGTACGTCTCGTTGGAGCCCTCGTTCTGATACCCCACCTTGAGCTCGAGCTCGTTGATCACCGAGTCGACCGGGTCGAAGGTGTATCGTCCCTTCATCATGACGTCGGTCCGGGCAAACCCGGTGTCGCCGCCGCCGTCGAGCTCCTTGAACCCGTCGTTGGCGACGTGCACGGCCTCGAGGAGGACGCCGTATTTGTCGTCGGCGAGCCCTTGCCGGGCGTGCACCTTGCGGAACATGTACTGGCCGAACGAGACGTCGAGCATGCCGCGGCGCTCGGAGGGGATGGCGGCCGTGGTCATATCGATGGCGCCGCCGATGGTATGGGGGCCATAACTGATCGCCGCGGGGCCCTTCACCACGCGCACCGCATCCATGCGGCCGATGAGCGGGAAATAATACGCGGCGGGCGCCGAGTAGGGCGCCGGCCCGAGGAGGACGCCGTCCTCCATCAGCGTGACCTTCTTGCTGCGATCGGAGACGGCGCCACGAATGCCGATGTTCGGGCGCAAGCCGAAGCCGTCCTCCTCGCGAATGTAGACGCCGGGCACGCCGAGCAGCACCTTGTGGGGGTCGTCGTACTTGAAGCGCGCGAGCTGCTTCGTGCTCACGACGTGCGCCGATCCGCTCGTCTGCTGGAGCCGCGTGCCGACGACCGAGATTTCAATGGGCGGCGGCGGCTCCGCGGGTTTCGCGTTCGGATCCTCGGCGCTCGTCGCCTCCGCGGCGGGCGGCGGCGCGTCGCTCGCGGGCGCGGCGGATTCCTCCGGCGGCGGGGCAGGCTCGGCGCCCTGGGCGAGCGCCGCCGCGGGCGAAAATGAGAACACGAGGAGCGCGGGGAGCGCCGAGCGTCGAATCAAGGGCGATGCCATGCGAGGGACTCGAGGTGAATGGGAGGGGTCTCGGGGACGGGCCGGATCCAGGTGGCCTTCGCGAGCCCGTCGGACATGGAGGCGAGATCGACCGTCGGATCGATGAGGAGCTCGGCCGGGCGGCCATTGAGCGACACGGGCGCGTGCGCGCGCACGACCGGGCGCACGTCCTCGCGGGCCTCGAAATCGCGAGCGATCTCGTGCGCGAGCCGCAGGATGAGGTCGGGCTGCGTGGAGAAATCGCGCTCCTGGCGGCCATTCAGGTATTTGCGCGGGGTGACCTCCTGCTTGCGCCCCGTCCGGGGGTTCGTCACGAGATACGTGACGCTCCCGTTCTTTTCACGGAGCATGACGCGCCAGGAAAAACGCATTCCCTGCTCGTGCCAGAGGACGTTTCCCCCGTAGAGGTGCGTCCGGAGGGGCCAGAGGAGGTGGAACGCGCAATAACACGCGGCGATCACGACGCGCGCGCCGAAGAGCGCGGGGAGGGGCGCGTCGGCGGGCCGGGGCAGGGCAGGCGCGGCGGGCGCAGGGGCGCGCCGGCGGAAGAATGCGACGAGGTTCCGGGGCCAGCTCGGCGAGAAAAAGACGAGCGCGGCGACGACCATGATCGCCGGGAACATGCCGATCGGGAAGAGGAGCTTCGTGACCGCGTGGAAGAAGAGGACGACGGCGTACGCGGCGACGCGCGTGCGCGGCATCAAGAGGAAGGCCACGATCGTGAGGTCGAAGAGGCACCCCGCCCAGCTCATGGCGTAGGCGACCCAGCGCTCGCCGAGCAGCGGGCCGACGACGGGCAGGTAGGATCGCGACGAGAGCCAGATGTTGAGCGGCTGGGCGTGGAGGAGCCAATCGCTGTTCACCTTCGCGAGGCCCGCGAAGAAATACACGGCGCCGACCTGGAAGCGGAGCAGATGGGTGCACCACGCGGGCAAGGTCGCGCTCCGGAGCCTCGGGAAGAGCCACGCGTCCACCGAATACGCGCGGTGGAGGGGCATGAGCGAGAGGAGGAGCGCGATCAGGCTGACGAGGTAGTAATGGTTGAGGTAGTTCGTGACGTCGATGAGCTGGACGTAAGTGAAGCCGAGGAAAAAGAGGACGATCGCGGCGCGATAGAGGAATCCCACCGCGACACACGCGCTCACGACGGCGAGCGCCACGAAGAGCGCGTGCATCCCGCGGGCGGAGAGGGGCGTGAGCCAGTCGAAGCCCCAATACGACAGGAAAAACCGGGGCGTGACGAAGAACTCGTCCACCCAGCCATAAGCGAGGAACCGGATCGCGCTGACGCACCCGAGGAGCCCGAAGCAGAATCGGAAGGCGGCGAGCGCCGCGGCGTCCTCCTCCCGAAGGAGCAAGGAGGCGAGCCGCGCGAGGCGGCCCGACGGGACCGCTCCGGCGCGTTCAGTCATTGTCGCCTTCCAAAAGCTTCGGGAGCTCGAGATCGAGCACCGTGACGAACTCGGTCTTGAGGCTGTCGGTGATTCGTTTCACCGCGGCGTGGAGCTGCTCGACGCTCTCCGGGTTCTGCGCGATGGCCTGAGCGAGATCCTCGACCGGTATCGCGTCCGCCGCGGTGATGGCCCCGTTCACGTCGGCGCTCATCTTCTCGGCGAGCGCCGTGGCGCCGAGCGAGACGAGCACGTCGTCGAAGCCCACGCCTTCGCCGTCGTTGCACCCGCTCATCAGCATGCGGAAGCCGACGAGGTTGTTGCGCACGTGTGTCCTCGACCGGCCGGCGAAGCGTGATTCGACGGCCTCGGGGCAGGTCGCGGCCTCGCAATTCATGATGCCGAGCGGGCGCGCGAGCTTCTGGTCCTTCACGTGGACCTCCATGTGGAACATCGCGTCGCTCACCGCATTGAGGGCCATCTGCTCGGTCGTGTACGCCGAGCCGCTCTTGCCCGGGTTCCTGAATTGCGCGTCGAAATTCCCCTCGTCCGGGCGCCAGGCGGCGAGGAGCTTTCCGGCCATCGCCGCGACGCCGGTCGAGACGGACGAGGCATACGCGGCCTTCCGTGCGGCGAGCTCGTCCGCGCTCAGGGCGGCCCACGAGCCGGAGCTATTGATGGCGCTGGCGGGGCTGCAGGCGTTGTCGGTGCCCGTGTAGAAGAGGAGGTATTCGGCGGCGGCGAGGCCGCGCATGTTGATGAGCGCGGTCGTGCCGAACGTGGGGGCCTCGTAGGCCTTCGAGACGATGTTTTGCTCGACGAGGCAGCGGCTCACGAGCGGCCAGGAGTAAATGGTGTCGCGCAGCCCCTGGCTGCCGGGCGTGTTCGTGGGGCCGGCGGGGCCGAACGCGAAGGGCTCGGCGCGTTGCCAGATATCGATGGCCTTCGTCCAGGCGGCCTGGGCCTTCGGGCGGGCGGCGGGGTCCTGCTTGGCCTCGGCCGCGGCGGCGTCGAGCTCCTGGGCCGCCTTCTGAAATTCGTCGAGGAGGTCGAGGTTACACGTGGCAATCGCGTCGAGCAGCATCGCCCGGGTCACGGCCGTCGCCCCGCTGTCCTGATCGCCGGTGCTGCCGCCGGTCGTGGTCGAGGAGGAGCTCGCGTTCGAGTCCGGCGCTTTCTGGCTCGTCGAATAAAACGCGATTCGCTCGCAGCCCGCGACGAGGCCGATGGCGAAGAGTCCCCCGAGGAGCGTCCGCGCGACGCTCCCGCCTCGCAGCCACCTCCTGGGCGGCCGAGCGCTCACCTGCGAATGGTTCTGCATGGACATGCTCTCTTCTCGAAGGTTGGTCCCGAGCAGGGACGCGGATGCTAGCACGCTTGTCGAAGATGAAAACTACTTTCAAGTAGGTTCATGGTTCGTAGTTTACTTCGGACGGAGCCGGCGCCCGCGCTGTGAATGATGTGTGACAATTCACTTCGCGCCGGGTTGCTTCTGTGCTGTGGATCTCGTTATGGGGGAGGTAACGGTGATCCAGGAGCGGATCCTGGTTGACACCATCATGGAGATGGAGTATGGAGCGCTCGCTGTTGAAAATGTCTTTCATTTTCCTTTTCATTTCGGGCGCGGCTCGCTGCGCCACAGCCGGACTCGATCGAACGTAACGTAAGGAGGATCCTAGAATGAACGCGAATACTGGTGCCAATCGACGCGCTCTCGCGCGCCGCACGTTCCTCGCCCCCCTCTCGGGCTGCCTTTTGCTCGGCGCGCTCGTGGTCGGGTGCGGCGACGACGCGCCGACGAACCCGACCGGCTCGGGGACGGGCGGTCAGGGCGCGACCGGCGGGACCGGCGGCACCGGCGGCACGGGAGGCACCGGCGGCGCGGGCGGAATGGGCGGCGCGGGCGGCGCGGGCGGAATGGGCGGCGCGGGCGGAATGGGCGGCGCCGGCGGCGGCGGCGGGGCCGAAGCCAAGCCCATGACCGTGCCCCTCTCGGAGATGGGTCACGATCGCCTGTACGGCGTGGCGTTCGATTCGAATGGCAACATCTACGTGACGGGGAACTCGGCGCCGAGCACGGTCGCGGACGCCGATTTCGCGACGGTCGTCGCGAAATACCTCCCGACGGGCGAGCTCGATACGACGTTCGGGCAAAACGGCATCGCGACCCACAACGTGGGCGTGGGGACGAACGGCGAGGTCACGCGCGGCATCGTCGTGCAATCGACGGGCAAGATCGTCGTCGCCGGCACGGTGGAGCACGCGGGCGCGGCGGACCCGCGGGACCGTGATATCGCGGTGACGCGGTTCAACGCCGACGGTTCGCTCGATACGACCTTCGGGACGAACGGCGTCGCGCTGCTCGACCTGAGCGAGGGCGAGCTCGTGGGCAATACGTTCGTCGCGGATACGCAGTGGGGCCTCAACCTTTACAGCGACGGTCGCCTGCTCGTGAGCGGCGCGCAGAAGGCGCCCGGCCGCACGGACACCGATTTCGCGGCCGTGCGCCTGAGCGCGGACGGGGTGATCGACGACGCGTTCGGCATGAACGGCGTCGCGCTTCTCGACATCGCGCAGCAGAACGCGACCCCGAAAGGGGGCCGGATCCTGGCCAACGGGAGCGTCATCCTCTCCGGGTACAACCGGGATGGCGACAACATCGTGAGCCCGGTCGTTTACAAGCTCGACAGCGCCGGCCAGCTCGATCCGAGCTTCGGCACGAACGGCGTCTTCAATCAGGTCGTGCTCGCCTCGGTTGCCGAGGCCTACGACATCGTGCCGCAAGGAGAGAACTTCGTCACCGCGGGTTACGGGTCGAACGGCGGCGGCGACAACATCGACTGGCTCTCGCTCCGGATCACGGCGGCGGGTCAGCTCGACACGACGTACGGCCAGAATGGGTACGTTCGCGTCGACATGTTCGGCAACAACGACAACAGCCGCGCCCTCGTGGCGCTCGCCGACAACCGCTTGCTCCTCGTGGGCGGCGGCCGGCCCGCGACCGACAACATCGACGCGATGGTCGCCGTGCTGCAGGAGAATGGCGCGGTCGACGAGGCGTTTGCGCCGAAGGGCACGAAGCAATACGATCTCGGCGGCGCCGCCGACATGTTCTGGGGCGTCGCGCTCTCGCCCGATCAGAAGACCGCCGCGATCGTCGGGACGAAGGCCGTGGGCATGGGCCCCGGGGACGACGACGGCGTGCTCCTGATCCTGCCCGTCGGGAACTGAGCGTTCACGTCCGCAAGACGGCCCCACCTCCGACCGCGTCCACCACCCGCACGCCACCCGGCGGAAAACCGATCGCAACGAGCCGCGGCGCGCCCTTGGGCTGCGTATGATATCGCTTCCACACGGGCGCGACGCCGCCGCCGTGCCGCCGAAACACCTCGCGTTCGGTGACGAGCCAAGGCGCGCCCTCGTCGTCGAGGCCCATGGCCACGGGGATTCCCTCGGCGCCTTCGGAGGGCTCGACCGCGGAGCCCCCACGATCGAAGCGCATCACGATTCCCACGCCCGCCGCCCACGCCTCGCCCTCGGCGCCGGCCACGCAGAGGAGCAAGGCGGGTTTGTCGTTCAAGCTCGCCGCCGAGGAGCGGACCTCCTGATCGTATCCAATCCACAAGGCGCGCGCTTTTTTGCCGCGAAGGCTGCCCGCGACGAAGAAGCCGAGCGGGCCCGAGGTGATCGACGAGACCTCCCCGCCGAGCGGCAAGAGCAATGGCTCGGCCCAGCGCACGCCGTCATTCGATAACCAGAGTTCCGGCCCACCCTCGCCCGCGTCGGCCGTCACCACCCCGAACGCGCGGCCATCCCCGAGCGCGGCCACGATTTCACCGACCGGAGCCTCGTCCACGCGCCGGGGCAACACACCTTGCACGAACGATTCGCCCCGCTGCAAGAGGACGTGGGCCGGGCCGACGAGGGCAATGCCGCCGCCGGGGCCTCGCACGAGCCACCGCGACGCGGCGATCTGCGCGCGATAAGGCCGGGGGACGTCGATCGAGAAGGTGCGGGGCTCCTTTTTGGACAAACCATGGAGCTCGCTGCCCGAGCGCGCGAACCCCCAGGGCCCCGGGAGGAAGACCACCCCGCCCGGCTCCAGGAGGAGCGGCTTTTCATGGACCGTGCGAGGCGGAGCGAGCGCGTCCATCGCGGCGAAGACCTCGTCCTCGGACGGCAAAATGCGGGTCTTGCGGAACGAGGTCATCGGCTGGTGCTCGCGCGCCGCGATCTCGATCCACCGCGCCGCGGCCGCCTCGAGGGGCGGCAGGAGGGCCTCGGCGAAGGCAGAGGCCGAGGCAAACCGGGGCGGCGAGCCCTCGAACATCGAGGCGCCGAGGAGCTTTCGCGCGTGTGGCTCGTAAAACTCGGCGCCCTCGAGGTCCCAGGTCCCCTCGGGCAAGACGGGCGACGCGCCCTGCCGGAGCGCGAGATCGATGGCCCCGAGGAGCTCCTCCGCGGCCAGGAAGCCGCGGTGCATTTTCCTGGCCGTGCGCAGGCTGCGCCGCTCGCCCACGTACCAGGAGGGCATCGAGCGGCACCACTCCTCGCCCGTGAGCATGAACCATATCGTCGAGGCGAGCGCGTGCACGTCGGTCCAGGGTCCGACGAGCGGGTTGCGCCGCGAGGGCGCGACGGACGAGAGCGCCTGCTCGGGTCCACCATAACCGAGCGTGATCCCTTGCACCGTGGCGAGCGGGAGGCCGTCGACCCGCGCGATGCCGCAATCGGCGATCTTCGGCGTTTCGTCGTCGAGGGGGCCGGAGACGAATACGTTGTCGGGCTTGAGGTCGCGGTGGAGGATGCCGAGGTGGTGGAGGACCCGGACGCCCTCGATCATGCCGCGCACGAGCCTGTGCGCGCGGACCGGATCGACGCCGGTCTCCCGCGCCTTGCCGACGCGGTCGGTGAGCGTCGCGCCCTCGCTCGAGGCCTCGATCCATTCGAGCGCGATCCAGGGCAATACGAGGGGCGATTCACCCTCGAGGGCGACGAGGGCGCTGCCGTGCCCGTAATAACCGATCACGAATTCGCTGGGCGGGACGAGGTTCTTCACCCGTTCGAGCGCCTCGATCTCGCGACGCGCGAGGTCCCGGCTCGTCATGCCCATCTGCGCGAGGCCCTGCTCGGTCCCGGGCTTGACGAGCTTCACGGCGAGGCGCGAGGGGGCGAGCTCCGAGAGCCCGGGCGCCGCCGTCTCCGCCGCACGCTCGGCGAGGAATACGGCGGACATCCCGCCCGAGCCGAGCCACTGCACGAGCGAGAGGCCCGAGGGCTCGCCCGTCTCGGGATCGACGAGCGCGGGTTTGTCGTCGGCGAGGTCGGTGAGCTCGAGGTCGGTGCACCGGAGAGCGGGAATCATGGGCGCAGCACGATACCTTGACGCGCGGCGGCAGGGAAGCCGGTTCAGAAGCGCATCCGGCCCTCGATCACGAGCACCGCGCCGCCCGCGAGGAGGACACGATCGCCGGCGAGCGTGCAGTCGAGCTCGCCCCCGCGCGCGCTCACCTGGCGCGCCCGGAGCCGCGCGCGGCCGAGCCGCGAGGCCCAGAGGGGCACGAGCGTCGAATGCAGCGAGCCCGTCACGGGATCCTCGGGGACGCCCTTCGCCGGGGCGAAGAATCGCGATACGAAATCGAAGTCCGCGTCGATCCCCGTGCCCCTCGCCGTGACGCCCACCGCGAAGGTATCGAGCGCCGCGACCCTGGCCATGTCGGGCCGGAGCGCGCGCACGTCCTCGGCGCTCTCGTACAGGGCCACGAGGTCCCGCGCGGCAAAAGCCGCGATCGGCCGCTTGCCGAGCGCCTCGGCGAGCGCGTCCGTGACCTCGCGCGGCGCAGGCGGGCGCGCGGGCAGGTCGATCGAGAGCAGGCCGCCCTCGGCGCGCCGCACGACGAGCTCGCCGCTCCGGGTGTGGAACGAGACGGAGCCGAGGTGCGGCGCGAGCCGCTCGAGGACCACGAATCCAGCGGCGAGCGTGGCGTGGCCGCAGAGATCGACCTCGACCGCGGGCGTGAACCAGCGCAGCTCGTACCGATCGCCCTGCGCCACGAAAAACGCGGTCTCCGAGAGGTTGTTCTCGGCGGCGATCGCCTGGAGCGTCTCGTCCGGGAGCCACGCGTCGAGGGGGCAAACGGCGGCGGGGTTGCCGGCGAAGGCGCGGCGCGTGAAGGCGTCGATCTGGTAGAGCGGGATTTCGGGCACGGTCTCCTCCGCGACGAGCTTTACCACGGCCCATCGCGCGAGACACCGGATCAGCGATTCGCGACGAAGCCGAAGCTCGTGGCCTGGCCTGGCGCGAGGACGGCGTTGTGCTCCGCGCCCACGAAATGGGTCGTGCCGTCCGTGACCGTGTAGGAGGCATTCCAGATGTTCGCGATCGTGCCGTCGACGTTCATCGGGATGGACCAGGTGAGCGGCTCTTTGCCGATGTTCGTCACCTGCACGGTGAGCTGATATCCGCCGCCCCAATCGCTGTCGACGGTGGTGGCCACGGCGTAAGGGAGCGTGGGGCCGGGATCGCCGCCGCCCGCGCCCGCGCCGCCCGATCCGGTGGGGTCTCCGCCCGCGCCGCCCGCGCCCGCGCCGGGATCGACGCCGGGCTCGGGGGGATCGGCGACGCGCTCGGTGAAATGGGACGTGCGGGTGAGCGCGACGAGGAGGTCGAGGACGCGGAGGTTGCCATTCTGGAAGTCGTCCGCGACCTGGCTCGAGAGGCAAGCGAGGCGCCCCTCGTCGAGCTGGCCGTACGCATACCGGAGCCACGAGCGCGCATAACAACCCTGGACGTCGGCGCTCCCTGCGAGCACGGAGGCGAGCGCGGGGGCACCCTCGAACGTGCCCGTGGTGGACGGGGCCGAGAGGATCTCGCCGGAGGCGTCGATCGGCAAACCTCCCTCGTCGGCGCGATACCGGCCGATGCCGTCGAAATGCTCGAAGGCGAAGCCGATGGGGTCGACGAGGTCGTGGCAGCTCTTGCAGAGCGGGACGGTGGTGTGCGCCGCATATCGCTCGCGCGTGCTCTTCGTGGGATCGATCGGGGGCGGCTCGGCGACGACGCCGGGGGGCGGCGGCGGCAAGGGCTGGCAGAGCAGGCGCTCGCGCACGAGCTTGCCGCGGTGCACGGGCGAGGAGCCGGCGGGTTTACCGTGTGTGGCGAGCACGCTGCCGTGCGTGAGGATGCCGGCGCGGCCGGAGCCGGCGAGATCGACGAGGCCAAAATCGTTCTCGTCCTGCGCATCCGCGGGCGCGGGCAGACCATAATAGGCCGCGAGCTTGGGGCTCGTGAAGGTGTAGGGCGCGTCGAGGAGCTCGGCGATCGTGCCCTCGCCATTGCGGATCACGTGCCGCACGAAGAGGCGGGTCTCCTCGATCATGGAGGCGCGGAGCTCGGCGTTCCATTGCGGGTATGTCGCCGCGTCCTTCGGCGCGGCCTCGATCCGGTCGAGCTCGAGCCAGGCGACGGCGAAACGCTCGAGGATCTCGTCGCTCCTGGGATCCTGGAGCAGGCGCTTGGCCTGGGCCTCGATCTGCTCCGGCGTCGCGAGCGTATTCGCGTCGGCGGCGGCGAAGAGCTCGGCGTCGGGCATCGTGCCCCAGAGCATGTAGGAGAGCTCGGTGGCGATCTCGTGCGGGGTCAAACGGACGCGCCCGTCTTCGGCCGCGAGGGACGCGTCGCCGAGCTCGGTGCGATAGAGGAAATGCGGCGATTGCAGCATGGCCGCGATCACGGCCTCGATCCCCTCGGAGAAACCCTCCTTGGTGGCGATGGTCTGGTAGAGGGCGAGGTAACGCGTGGTGTCGTCCGCGCCGAGCGGGCGGCGGAAGGCGCGCTTGCCGAAGGTCTCGATGAACGTCTCCGCGCAGGCCTCGGGGCCGTCGGCGACCGGGTCGCAGGGCAGCACGCTCGACGGGTTTGTCAGGGCGAGCGTCGCGATCTCCTCGGCCGCGCGGCGGACCTGGTCGGCGAAGAGGGGGCTCACGCGGAGCGCGTCCTCGTTGTTGTCGAAGCCGCCGATGACGATGTCGGGCACGAAGGAGGCGCCCCATTCGGAGGGGATGCCGACGAGGTCGCGGATCGTGGCGTCGTATTCGCTCCGGGTGAGGCGGCGCAGGACGCGGGGGCCTGGCTGCACGGTGGTGCAGGCGGCGGAGGGCGCGGCGCAGCCCTCGCCGCGGGTGGTTCGCGTGACGAAGAGCGAGAGGGTCGCGTATTCGGGGGTGCCCGGCTCGAAGATCGTGCCGCCGGGGTGGCCATTCGGGTGCTGGCCCGAGGGGCGCGAGAGCAGGGCGGAGAGGCCGCCCTTTTGATCGACGGCGAGGGCGCGCGCGACCTCGAGGTTCTTTTCGAGGGCGCCGGGCTCGCCGCGCGGCGCGAGGACGAGCCGGCTCCCGCCGGCCATGCCCGTCTCGCTGTGGCAGACGAAGCACTTTTTCTCGAGCAGGGGCTCGTAGACGTTGTTCTGGAAGAAGGCGAGGTCGTCTGGACAACCGACGACGCCGGGGACGCCTCCCTTCCCGTCTTCCTCGCCCAGGCAGCCGGCGAAGGCGGCCGTGAGGGCGAGGGCGCCCGTGATCCGGAGCGAATTCGAGCGAAATACTTTGCGCAGCATGGCCATGGCTCCCACGTTCTTGGATTGGGGTTTCACGCGAAGAGCTCCGGCAGGACGCCCTTGCCTTTTTGCGGGTCGCCGAAGGTCTGGTTGTCGAGGCCGAGGGCGTGGCAGACGGAGACGAGGAGGCGGTTGTGCGGCGCGCCGCCGAATTTCAGGTACTGGCCCGTGGCGAGGCCGCCGCCGCCCGCGAGGACGAACGGCACGGATTTGCAATCGTGGAGGCGGCTGTCGCCGAGCTCCTTGCACCAGAGGACGACGGTGGAGTCGAGGAGCATGCCGCCCTGCGGATCGGGCGTCTCGGCGAGGCGCCCGAGGAGGTAGGCGAACTGCTCGGCGTACCAGCGCTCGGTGGCGACGAACTCGGCGACGCCTTTGGCATTGCCGTCGTCGCTGTGGGAGAGGCCGTGGTGGCCCTCGGCGACGCCGAGCCAGCTCATGACGACGGGGCCGACGGTGTGGTTCCATTGCACGGAGGCGACGCGGGTCATGTCGCAGGCGAGCGCGAGGACGAGCAGATCCATCTGGGATTTGCCGATCGTGGGGAACGCGTCGTTGTCGTAGGTGCCGACCTGGGGCGGGGCCGCGGGCGGCGCGCAGAGCGGGCCCTGGAGGCCGGATTCGAGCTTCTTCAACGATTCGAGGTGCTCGTCGAGCTTCTCGCGCTCGTGGGAGCCGACCTGGCCGCGCAGGGCGCCGATCTCGCCGCGGAGGAGGTCGAGGATGCCCTTCTTGCGGGCGAGGGCCGCGTCGAGCTCGGCCGGGCCGCCGACGGCGTCGCCGAACATGCGGGTGAAGACGCTCTTGGGGCTGTCGTCGGGCGGGACGTATTGCCCGGGGCCGGCATACGAGATGCGGGTCTGGATGCCGCCGCCCCAGGCGCTCGTCTGCACGCCCAGCTCGAGGGAGGGGAATCGATCGTCCTTTCCGATGCGGCTCGCGACGTATTGATCGAGGCTCTTTCCGGCCGTCTCCGTGCCGAGCGTGCCGCCGCCCGTGAGCATGGCGGCCATGCCCGCCTCGTGGTTGTCGACGCCGTGGAAATCGAGGCCGTCGCACACGATGAGGCGGCTCTTGTGTGGCGTGAGGGGCTCGAGGATGCTGCCCGCGGGGAACGAGAAATTCGTCCCGCTGCCGCTCGGGCGCCAGTGTTTGTGGATGGTGCCATTGGGCGAAAAAAACACGACGAGGCGGCGGGCCGGCGTCGCGTTTTCGGCGCGGAGGTCACGCGCGAGGAGGCCGAGGACGGGGGCGGCGACGAGGGCCGCGCCGAGGCCCGAGAGGAAGCGGCGTCGGGGGAGGTGCTTCATGGCCCGGCCTCATCGCAACGAGCGTGCCGGCGCCGGCAATCACGAAAATGCCTTCAAACGAAGGGTTGTGGCGGGGGGTGATCCGCGTGGGATGATCGGATCGTTCATGGGGGTGATCGCGCAGATCACCCCCGGCCGGGTCGATCACGGCAGCGGGCCGCCGAAAAACGCGGCGGCGCCGCCGGGCAGGGGCGCGACGGCGAAGGCGGTCGTCCGGGGTTTGGCGCGTGGATCGGCCGGCCGATCGAACCACAAAAACGTGGCCACGCCGAGGGAGACGACGGACACGCCGAGCGAGACGTTGGCGAGGATCAGCTTGGTGCGGACGGGCTCGATGACGTCGGAGGTGCAGCGCGGCGCGCAGGTCGCGTCGAGGTCGTCGTAATCGGCTTTTGCGCTCGCGGCGAGGCCCGCGAACGCCGCGCCCCCCGCGAGGGCCACGCCGCCGAGGACGAGGGGCGCGAGGGGCAGGGGGCGAGGCGGAGGGGCGAGAGGCGCGGGAATTTCGGGCGCGGGAGGCGCGGGGGCGGCGAAGCGCACGGTGAGGCGCCTGCGTCGCTCGCCCTCGCGGAGGACGACGTGCTCCTCGATCGCGGGGGCGCCGCTCCATTCGTAGCGGAGGTGGTGCTCGCCGGGATCGAGCGCGATCGCCTTGCCGTCGAGGGAGGCGGCGAGCACGCGCCCGCCCTCGAGGACGCGGACGTCGGTGAGGTCCTTGCCCGCGGGATCACGGGCATCGAGGACGATCGAGGGGGTGCGCTCGTCGAGGTCGTCGAGCCAACCGGCGCAGTCCTTGCGGACGATGGGCGGGCAGGCCTCGGCGGCGCAAGCGAGGAAGCGCTCTCGTGCGGCGAGCAGCTTGCCCTGATCGCGCAGCTCCTGGCCTTGCTCGGAGGCGTCGGCGCAGGCCTGTTTTTGCGCGGCGAGGTCCTCCGGAGGCGCGGCCGCCGCGGCGCCGGGCGAGGCCACGAAGGCAAATGCAAGGAGGCAAAGGGGCGCTTGGAGAAGACGCATGGCGCGGGCGTTTCGACCTCGGGAGTCTCCTCTCCTACCGCTCGCGCCGCGCGGCGTCGAGGGCTCCCGGTCGGCGGGGCCGGTCGCGCACGAAACTGCGGCCGCAAAAGCTTGCAGGCGGCGCGCCTCCGGCACATGGAGAGCGACCAGCTCGACGAGACGAGGAGGCGTGATGGCGATCGAAGGCGAAGAGGCGAAAGAACCGGCGGCGCCCCCGGACGCAAGCGTTTTTCAGCATGCCTACGCGGAGGGCGTCCACGCGCCCTGGGACATCGGCCGGCCCCAGGCGGACATCGTGGCGCTGGCGGAGGCAGGCGGGTTCCGGGGCGATATTCTCGACGTGGGCTGCGGGCCCGGCGACAACGCGATTTTCCTCGCGGCGCGGGGGCACGTGGTGACGGCGCTCGACATGGTGGAGAACGCGCTCGTGAAGGCCCGGGCGCGCGCCGCGGAAAAGGCCGTATCGGTGCAATTCGTGCAGGGAAACGCGCTCGAGCTCGTCATGCTCGGGCGGACGTTCGACACGGTGCTCGATTCGGGGCTGCTCCACGTGTTCGGCAGCGAGATGCGGGCGCGATACGTGGAGAGCCTGGCGCACGTGGTTCGTCCGGGCAGCATGTATCACGCGCTCGTCTGGAGTGATCGCGAGCCCGGGAACGAAGGGCCGCGGCGGCTCGCGGAGGCGGACCTCCGAAAGGCCTTCGCGGCCGGCTGGAAGGTGCACGAGCTCCGGCCGGCGCGGTACGAGCACATGCTCGGCGGCAAGGGATACGCGGAGGCGTGGCTCGTGTCGATCGAGCGGACGGGGTGATCGGATGAACCCTTTCACCCAGGTATCGAGCAATCGCTCTTTCGGCGGCCACCAGAAGGTGCTGCGGCACGCGTCGCGCGCGCTCGGCTGCGACATGAACGTGGGCGTGTACCTGCCCCCGCAGGCCGAGTCCGGGCGCTGCCCGGTCCTCTACTGGCTCTCGGGTCTCACGTGCACGGAGCAGAACTTCGTGACGAAGGCGGGCGCGCAGGAGCACGCGGCGCGGCACGGGATCATCGTGGTCGCGCCGGACACGAGCCCGCGCGGCGAGGGGGTGGCGGACGATCCGGCCTACGACCTCGGGCAAGGGGCCGGGTTTTACGTGGACGCGACGACGGAGCCGTGGGCGCGGCATTACCGCATGCACGAATACGTGGCGCTGGAGCTGCCCGCGCTCGTGGAGGCGCACCTGCCGGCCTCGCCGGATCGGCGCGGGATCTTCGGGCATTCGATGGGCGGTCACGGGGCGCTCACGCTCGCGCTCCGGCACCCGGGTCGATATCGCTCGGTGTCGGCATTTTCGCCGATCGTGGCGCCGAGCCGGGTGCCCTGGGGCGAAAAAGCGTTCTCCGCGTACCTCGGGTCGAATCGAGAGGCGTGGAAGGCGTGGGACGCGACGGAGCTCGTGCGGGAGGCGAAGGAGCGGCTGCCGATCTTGATCGATCAGGGCGACGCGGATCAATTCCTCACGCGTGAATTGCAGCCGGAGCTCCTCCGCGCGGCGTGTGAGGCCGCGGGGCACCCGCTGACGCTCCGGATGCAGCCGGGGTACGACCACAGCTATTATTTCATCGCGACGTTCATGCGCGACCACGTGGAGCACCACGCGGCCGCATTACGTTAGCGCCTCGGATCGACGCTCTTCCCCTTCGCGCGACGCAGCACCTCTTCCGCCACGAACGCGGCGACCGTCGACGGCTTCGTGCCCGGGCCGAATCCGCCTTCATACCCGAGCTCCAGCGCGAGCTTGTTGTCGATACGCGGGCCGCCGAGCAGGAGCAAGAATTTGTCCCGCACGCCCTCCTTCTGCAGGAGATCGATGAGCGCCGCCGCGTTCTCCTTGTGGCAATTGCGCTGCGTGATCACCTGCGAGACGAGGATCGCGTCCGCCCCGAGCGCCTTGGCGCGCTCGGCGAGCTCGACGTTCTCGACCTGCGCGCCGAGGTTGTGCGCGTCGAAGCACTTGTAACTCTCGAGCCCCTTCTCCCCGGCGAAGCCCTTGTAGTTGAGGATCGCGTCGATCCCGACCGTGTGCGCGTCCGAGCCCGTGCAGGCGCCGACGACCACGATCTTGCGGCCGAGCTCCTTGCCCATGGCCTCGATCTGCTCGCGCGCGAGTGGCTTCGCGGCGAGCTCGGCGACGTCGATCGAATCGACGTCGACCTGGTGCGCCGAATGCCCGTACACCACGAAATACGTGTGCGCCTGGGAGCATTGCTCCATCGTGGTGACGAGCGGCTCCTTCAGGCCGTGGGCCTCGGCGAAGCGCTTCGCCCCTTCCCGCGCGCGGTCCCCGGGCAGGATCGCGAGCGTGAAGGTCATCTGCACCATCCCGTCGCCTTCACGGTCGCCGTAAGCGCGTAGCCATTTCGCCATGGTCAGCGGCCTCCTTCGAGCTCGTCGAGGATCGGGTTCAGATACTCGGGGTCACGCGCCACCACGCCGGCGTGCCCCTTGCCGCCCGTGCGCTTGCGCTTCACGTCGCCGAACGCGCCCCAGCCGATCGCGTCCCAGATGCTGTCGCCCTTCACCTGCACCAAAAGCTCGTGCGCCTTCAGCAGCACCTCCTTGGCGCGCTGCTCCACGACGCCGCCGGGCTTCCACTGGATCTCGTCGCCGAGGTGCCGCGCCGTGCCGAAGACGTATTTCGCGCTCTTCAGCGAGAGGTAGCGGTCCATCAAGAGCGGCGTGTGGATCGCCTCGCTGAACATGCCGAGCAGCGCGATCGATTGGTGCGTCATGACGCCCGCGAGGTTGAACATGGCGTCGTGCACGTGGCTGTGGAAGACGTCGCCCGTCTTGAATTTCGTGGGCGGCATCCATTTGATGGGGTGCTTGTCGAAGATCTGCCGGATGAGCTGCGCCTGCGCGAGCTCGAAGAGGAACGAGTCCTCGAGCCAGGGGTCGATCTCGAAGGCGTGGCCGAGGCCCATCTGCTCGTCCGAGAGCCCCGCGCGCCGCGCGAACGCCTCGTTGATGAACTGCGAGGCGAGCACGGTGTGCGCCTTCTCCACCGCGTCGGCCGTCGTGAGGTAGTTGTCCTCGCCCGTGTTGATGACGAGCCCGCTGCGCGCCACGATGCGGCGCGAGAAGTATTGATCGACGAACGTCCGCTCCATGTTGATGTCGCGGAAGAGGATGCCGTACATCGCGTCGTTGAGCAGCATGTCGAGCCGCTCGACCGCCCCCATCCACGCGATCTCGCTCATGCACAGGCCCGACGAATAGTTCGTCTGGGCGAGGTACCTTCCGGTCTCTTCACTCGCCTCGTCGGCGGCCTTGCGGATGATGCGGAAGTTCTCCTGCGTGGCGTACGTCCCGCCATACCCCTCGGTCGTCGGGCCCTCGGGCACGTAATCGAGCAGCGATTGCGCCGTCGCGCGGATGACGGCGACGATGTCCGCCCCCGCGAAGCGCGCCGCCTTGGCCTGCACCGCGTCGTCGTAGATGTTGCCCGTCGCGACGATCACGTATTTGAGCGGCATCTCGGCGGCGGGGAAGCGCGCCTTGAACCGCTCGCGCGCGCCACGCGCCTCGTCGATGCGGGTGATGGCCTTGCGGGTCTCCGCTTCGAGCGCGCCGCGGCATTCGTTCGTCGTCGGGCCTCCCTCCACCTCGAGCGAGGCGCCGCCGTAGGCGATCTGCTCGGCGGCCTCCTGCGCGGAGCTCGCCCCGTCGAGCAGCGCGCGGCCGAGGAAGTAGGCGACGCCGCGGCCCGCGAGGCCCGCCTTGTGGATGCGGTCGACGAGCGCGTTCGCGAGCGGCGTGCCCTCGGGATCCGCGCCCGTGACGCCGTAGGCGCGCGCGACGGTGCGCTCGATGCCCACGGTCGTGTGGCGATCGATGAAGCGCTGGACGTCGTCGGCGATCGCAGCCGCCGCGGCGCGGCACGCGTCGACCGTGGCGTGATCGAGGGGGACCTTGGCCATGGGGCTCGGAATGCCGCGGATGGGCCCGATTGTCAATGTGCCGCGCCCCGCGCCGGAGGCGCGTGATCCGAGGCTCTTCGAGCGAGCGGCGCGATGGTAAGCTCGGCGCGTGCACGTCTCCGCGACCTCCCCGCTCGTCGTGGCGAAGCTCGTCTGGCAGCCACGCCCCGATGCCTTCGTGATGACGGTCGTCTGCAAGGCGACCTACGCGCTGCGGAACGGCCCGTGCGAGCTCGTGGGCACGCCGGACGCACCCCAGGCGGCGGACATGTACTGGCAAGACGGCGCGCCGCGCAGCGTCCGCTTGCCGACGGACCTCGCGCCCTTCAAGCGGCGCGTGGACGTGATGGTCGTGGGGCACGCGTGGGCGCCGCACGGGCAAGCCGTGGCGTCGCTCGTCGCGCGCCTCGTGGTGGGGCCACTCGACAAGGCGATCGCCGTACACGGCGACCGGTTCTGGATGCCCGACGGCAGGCTCTCGGAGCCGGCGCCGTTCACGCGGATGCCGCTGCGCTGGATGCGCGCGGCCGGGGGCCCGCGGTCGTGGAACCCGGTGGGGATCGCGCCGAGCGTGGACGTGACGACGCCGGCGCCTCCGCCGAACTTCGAGCCGCTCGGCTTCGTGCTGCGGAGCCCGACGCAGGAGATCCCGCCCGTCGGGTTCGGCCCGATCGCGCCGCGCTGGCCCTCGCGCGTGGAGCACCTGCTCGCGCATCGGAGCGCGTGGTCGCACGAGGCGTGGCACGAGCAGCCGCTGCCCGCGGGCGTGGACGCGTCGTACTTCAACGCGGCCCCGACGGACCAGCAGATCACCGAGCTCCCGGCCCAGGCGCAGCTCCTCCTCGAGCACCTGCACCCCGAGCTGCCGCGGATGATCGCGGTGATCGAGGACGTGCGGCCCCGCGCGATGGTGACGAGGAGCGGGGGCAACCCGCAGGAGGTCTGGCTGCGCGCCGATACGTTGCTCGTCGACGCGGATCGAGGGGTCTGCAGCGTGACGTGGCGCGCGGCCGTGCCGCTCCGGCACCCGAAGGAGGAGGGGATCGTGGTCGTCGCGCCGACACGGGGGATCCCGGCGCCGATGCCCGAACGGCCCCCGCCCGCACGCACGGTGCCGATCCCGCCGTCGATCGAGGCGTCGACCCCAAAGCCCGCCGCCGCGCTCCCGTTCGCGCCGACGCCGTTTCAGCGCACGCCGACGCGTCAGATCCCGGTGAGCAGCCTGCAACCGGCGGCCGCGCCGGTGCTGCCCTTCGTCGCGGCGGGCGCGATCGCTCCGGACGATGACGGGACGGAGACGCTCGTCCCGCGGGCAGAAGCCAGAGCGCCGTCGGTGTTGCCTTTCCGTCCGCCGTCGGCGTTGCCCTTCCGGGCGCCGGAGCCGGTCGTCGAGGAGGAGCCGGAGCCGGAGACGGAACGGAAGCCGGTGATCCAGCCCGACGCGGCCCTGCCGTTCGCGAAGCCGAGCGCCGCGGCGTCGCCGCTGTTCGTGCTGTCGGCGCCGGGAAGCGTGGTGCCCTCGACGGGAGCCGTGGTGCCGTTGGCGGGAGCCGTGGTGCCGTTGGCGGGAGCCGTGGTGCCGTTGGCGGGAGACGTCGTGCCCTCGGAGGGAGCCGTGGTGCCGTTGGCGGGAGCCATGGTGCCCTCGGCGGGAGCCGTGGTGCCGTTGTCGGGAGACGTGGTGCCGTTGGCGGGAGCCATGGTGCCCTCGGCGGGAGCCATGGTGCCCTCGGCGGGAGCCATGGTGCCGTTGGCGGGAGACACGGTGCCGTTGGCGGGAGACACGGTGCCGTTGGCGGGAGACGTCGTGCCCTCGCCCGGCGAGCTCTCGATCGAGCGATACGCGCGCATCAAGGTCGATCTCTGGGGCGCACGCGCCGCGCTGCACGAGGTGCTCGCGAGGTACGGGGTCGACGAGGTCGCCTGGCGCGTGCACGAGCGGCAGCAAGCGGAGGCGCTCGCGGGGGAGGCGCGCGAGGGGCGGTGTGATCTCGCCCTCGCGCTCTGCGCCGCGTTCGAGGCCGCGAAGGCCCCGGGCGTCGCGCCGCCGCCCCTCGGCGGGCTCGCTTGAACCCGTGAACTCGAGGAAGGGCTCCGATCGCCCCGCCCGTTCGTATAGAATCCGCAATCTCTGGAGGAGCCATGAAGCGTGCCACCATCGTGCGTGGGATCGAAGCAGCGGCGGAGAAACGTAGGGTGCGGCTCCAGCCCGTGCCGAAGCCGGCCCCGCGGCCCGCGCTGTTCACGGCCGAGATCCACGAGATCCACGACGACGGCGTGACGCTCGGGATCGGCCTCACGCTCGAGCGGGCGAAGTTGCATCCGTCGGTTCACAAGGCCGTCGTGGAAGGCGCCCGCGCGAGGCACGAACGCGTGCTCGTCGAGGAAGGCGAGGGCGGCGCGCTGGTCGTCCTCGGCGCGCTGCGCACGCAGCCCACGCCCGGCGTGGACGCGGCCGAGACGTACACCATCCAGGCCAAGCGCATCACGCTCGAGGCCGGCGAGGAGCTCTCGCTCTCGGCGCAGACGGCCGCCGTGGTGCTGCGTGCGATCGGCGAGGTCGAGACGTACGCCGAGCGGATCCTGTCGCGCGCGGAGGGCGTGCACAAGATCGTCGGGCGGATGTTGCGGCTGAACTGATCAGGTCTGTCGGGGCAAGAGCTCACGCGCCGCGGCGAGCGCGCGCTCCTGCACGGCGACCCAGCCCGCGACGTCGAGGTGAACGGCCCGGCGCGTCACGAGCGCGAGCTCACGCGCGAGCATCGGCCGCTCGCCCTGCCGCGTGGTCCGCGCCGAGAGCTCGCTGAGGATCTGGCCCGGCGAGAAGACCTGGCCGAAGCGCAGACGAGGGTTGCCCGTGGGCCTGCGCTCCTCGAACACGCGTAACCACGCCGCGAGCCGCTGCTCGAAGTCGCCGCCCTCCATCGCGCCCGGTCGCGGCGCCGTGCCGCCGCCGATCCGCTCGAGGGCCCGCGCGATCCGATCGGCCTCTTCGAACATGCCGTCCGCCGCCGCGCGGCGGATGCCCTCGATCAGCACGGGCACGTGATCGGGGTGCCCGTGCCAGCCGAGCAGGGGCAAACCCCCACGATCGAGGCTCGCCTCCGTGCCGACGAGGTTCCGATCGAAGGGGCTGCCGAGCAGGCAGAGCGCCTCGAGGGCGACGCGGCGCGCGCGCAGGGAGGCGGCGTCGTCCACGCGGGGCCGCTGGAGCACGGCGCGCAGGTGCTTCGGGCCGCTCGCGTCGCCGAGCGTCGTGAGGGCCGCGGCGGCGCTCGCGGCGGCGTCGGGGTCGGCGCCGGAGACGAGGCGCGAGAGCAGCGGCGTGGCTGCCTGCGCGGGAAGGCGCGCCGCGAGGTCGATCGCCTTCTCGAGGACCGCAGGCGAAGAGGGCCGCATGAGCAGGAGCACCGCGCTCGCCATGTCCACGCGGCCGCGCCGGGCCATCGCCTCGAGCGCGACCTCGACGAGCGCCGGATCGTCCTCGCGGCAGAGCTCGACGAGCGTGCGATCGATCGCCTCGTTCGAGCCGAGCGCGAACGCGTCGACGAAGGCCGGATACGTCCGCGGATGCGAGCGGCGCAGCGCCAGGACGACCCAGCGCATCGCCGTCTCCGCGTCGAGGCAGCAGAGCGTGAAGGCGAGCGCGAAGGTCCGCCCGAAATCGGGCACGACCCACTCGATCGCGTACGCGAAGAGTGACTCGACGAGCCCGAGCGAGGGCGCGGCCGGGTCGAGCGGCCGTTCGAGCGCGACGAGCGCGTCGAGGCTGTCGAGCAGGCGCTGCTCGAAGGGGCCGGCGTCGACCCAGGGCTCGTGATCGTAGAGCCTGCGCAGGCTGCCGAGGCTCGCGATGTCCTCGAAACAATCACGGGCGATGGCGCGGATCTGCGCGAGATCCCCCGCGGCGCTGCGCGACGATTCGAGCAGGGCCCGGCCGCGCGCGCCCTCCGCGTTCATCGCCTCTTCCCGCGTGAGCACCCGCGGTGGCGGCACGAAGACCACATGCGCGCGTGGCACGCCGATACTCGCGACGAGCTCGTCCGTCTTCGCGTCCGCGGCCGCCCCCAGGGCCCTGACGGGCAAACGCCCACGCAGGCGCTCGCTCGCGTCCGAGAGCCAGCGCGCCGCGCCCTCGACGCGTTTTCGGACCACCTCGTCGTTCGTGAGCTTGTCGCAAGCCGCCTGGAGCGCGGCCGAGGTGCGCGAGAGGGCTTCGAGGGCGTCGCCGTCCTGCGCGTCGGCCTCGACGAGGCGGCTCAGGAGGGCGATGCCCTCGCGGAGGGTGCCTGCGACCTCGACCGTATCGGCCCGATCGGCGATCGCGAGCAGGCTCTCTTCCAGCGCGGAGCGGACGCCTTCGAGCAGCGGCCGCGTCGACGTCGTGAGAGACGCGCTCGAGAGCATCATGCGGCCCCCAGGGCAAACGCGCCGCGCGCGGGGCCTTCCGAGGCGAGCGTGACGAGCACCTCCGGCGCGGGGGCGAACCCGAGCCGGAAGGCCAAACAGGCGTACGCGGCGTGCACCGCGCCGCTCGCCGCGCCCACGTCGCCGAGCTCGTCGTAGAGGCGCGTCTCGACGGTCCTGGCCTCGTCGAAGGCCTCCCGGTTCCGGATACGCACGAAGCTCCACTCCTTCACGCGGTGCCGCTCCCCGTTCACGTCCGGCAAGACCCAGGGCACGGGCGCGCGCATCACCCCCGCCACGTTTCGCGCGACCTCCGTCGCGGCCTCGCCGATCTCGGTCCCGTCCTCGCGCTCCATCCCCGTCGCGACCGCGAGCAGCCGCGCGAGCGGCGGCGCCGCGCCCTGCCGCGCGAGCACCACGAACGCCGCCGCCTCCGACGGGATGAACCCGTTCCACGCCCCCTCGGCGTGCAAGCGCCGCTCCTCGTCCAGCGCCGCGAGCACCGCCGGATCGTGATGGCTGTCCACGCCGCCCACGACCACGCACGGGCCCGCCCCGGGCGCGGCGAGCGCCGCGAGGCCCTTCGCGAGCGCCGCCGCGAACCCCGCGTGCCCCAGCACCACGGCCTCCGACGCCGCGAGCGCGACGTCGACGCCCGCGCGTTTGCCGAGCACGTCGAGGAAATCCGGGCCGAGTGGCTCTTCCGCCTCCGCGCGCCGCGGCGGCAGCGACACGAAGAGCGGGATCGGACCCTTCGCCGCGCCGAGCCCGCGCACGGCCTCCGCGAGCGCCGGCCTGGCCAGCTCGATCAGCCGCTCGCGGCCCGTGAGCGCGTCGTCGAGGCGCAGCGAGCGCACGTCCCCCGCGAAGCCGCCGCGCCGATCCTTGTGCCCGGTCCTGCCCGGCGACATCTTTCGCGCGCGCAAGACGAGCGCCGATTGCCGCGCGTCGAGCCCGAGCGGCGACGACATCCCCACGCCCGCGACGAACCCCATCGTCATCCGCGGCCCTCCTCGCTCGTCTCGCCGCCCTTCGGCCCTTCGTACCGCGTCTCTTCGCCTTCCACGAGGCGCGCGAGCTCCGCGGCGAACGCCTTGTCCTCGGCAGCCTTCTCCCGGAACCGCCGCTCGATTCGCCCGAACGCCGCGATCCCGAGCCCCGCCTTCGCGAGCACCTTCGTCGGATCCTCGCGCCTCATCTTCGCCGCGATCTCCACGAACTCCTCCGGCGTGATCTCGGCCTCCCGCGGCGTCGCGAGCTCCTGCGAGGCGCGCTGGAAGGCCCGGACGTACTCCGCGCTCGGCCCGCCGTCGGGCTCCTCGCGCACGCTCGCGAGCCTCTGCGCCCACGCGCGCTCCTCGATCCCCCACGTGTACTCGTCGATCCCGTGGCGCGCGAGCACCTCGGCGCGTGTCCACCGGCCCTCGGAGAGCTCCGCCGCGACCTGGGCCGCCTCGTGCGGCGGCATCTCCGGCTCGGCTGCGTTCGGGTGTCCCCACGTCTCGTACCGCGCCATCAAGAGCTCTTCTTCCCGCAGCGCGGGCGGGTCCTCGCCCTTGCGCGCGTCCTCGCGCGTGACCGCGTAACGAAACCTCCCGCGCGGCAGCTCGCGCAGGTTGTCGTCCCACGCGCCTTGTGGATCCTCGGTCCAGCGCGCGGGCGGCGCCCAGCCGAGGACGATCCGATCCACGTCGAGGTGTGGTTTGTCCGTGGTCTCCACGAGCCCGCGCCAGGTCACGTCGACCGTAGACTGGTCGAGGTCGATCGCGACGCCGTCGAGGAAGAGCCGCACGTCCCCGCGGCGCACGCGGGGCTGCATGTAATCGACGAGCGCGCGCGGCGCGTATGCCGGCAAGGCGATCTCCATCGCGCCGGCCGGATCCGGCCCGAGCCCCGCGATGTAAATCGATTTCACCTCGTCGGGCTCGTAGGCGATCTCGAACGTCCCCGCCTGGTAGGCCCGGAGATCGAAGTCCTCCGGGTGCTGGAAATGGTGCCTCGATCCGTCGTGGCACGGCGCGGGGCCGAGGTCGATCGCGCGGCCGTGCAGCGCCCGCGTGTACGGCGGCCGGAGCGGGATTCGACCGGGTTCGTCCGCCTGCACCTCGAACCGGAGCCGCCGATCCCCGAGGCCCACCTCGGCGTGCCGCGCCGGCAGGCGAGGCCCGAGCGTCCCCGAGGGCATGGGGAGGATCTCCACGTGCCCGGTCAGCGTGAGATCGACGGCCAGGCGCATGGGGACGAAATCGTCGAAACGCGCGGGCTCGCCGGGCTCGCTCGGGCCCGCGTGGAGGCGCCGCGGCGGCGCGGGCTCGAGCGGGATCGGCGAGAGCGAGGAGCTCGGGTCGAAGCGAAACGTCGCGAGGACGCAGATCGTGAGCCAGTTCCGATCGACGACCCAGGGCAGGAGGCCGACCTGGCAAGGTAAAGGTTTGGCGTGACGCTCGCCGGGCGGGCGCACGGGCGACTCCGCGACGAGGATGCGGCGGAAGGGTATTTTTTCCGGATACATCAATTCGAGATGAGGGTGCAGAGATCGGTCTCCTGAACCTCGGTTTTCCAGATCTCCCACGAGCCCGTCTGTTCGTACGAATAGAACCAGACGTCGACACGTATCAGGCCGTTGAGGCTGACCTTGATGTCGAACTTCGCGGATTTGAGCATGAGGCCCGCGTCACCGGGGGAGATTTCCGCCGCGGGGTTGGCCTCGACCTGGGCGCGGCCCTCGCAGTGCAGCGAGTCGCGCACCTGGACGCGGAGGAAGAAGTAGAACTTGAACTCGATCGGGAGCCGGATCCCCGCCGAGTCCCAGTGCCAGCCCTTGGCCTTCGTCCATTTGAACGACACGAACGCCTGCGCGGAGAGCTTCACCTCGACGGTGAAGCCGACGCTCGCCTCGATGCCCATGCGCTGGATGAGCCAGCCGATGGCCTCGGCCAGGAGGCGGCCGCCCCAGGGGATGATCGAGAGGAAATTCGTGAGCGGGCAGCTCACCTCGAACTTCCATTCGAGCAGCGTCCCGGTGAGCGTGAGCTCCGCCTCCCGGATCGCGCGGTAAATCTCCTCCTCTTCGCCGATCTTCCAGGCGAACTTGACGGAGATCTTCACGTCCGAGCCAGGGGCCACGAGGCTGTTCTCGACCTGGACGTTCGCGAGCTGGCCGACCTGCCGCACGACCGTGAGCGCGCGGCTGAGCCATTGCACCGCGTTGACGAGGCCGTCGAGCGGGAGATCGAAGCTGTACTCCCCCTCGGGATAACAATGCACCTCGTAGCTGACCGAGCCGCTGCACGCGCGGCCGGTGATCAGGATCCGCAGGGGATCCTGATAGGCGCGCCACGCCCACAAGAACTCGGCGAACGTGCGCAGCGTGTTCGCGATGCGCGCGATCTGCTTCGCGTCGTCCCGATCCTGGTTGACCTGCTGATACGCCTGGCGCCCGTCCTGATTCTCGACCCGCGACGAGCCACGCGCCGCCGCGTTCTCTTGCGCGTAGGTGTTCTTTTGCTGGATGGCCGACCGCTTGGCCACGTCGGATTCGTTGGCCTTGAACTCGCCCGAGAAATCGATCGGCCCGCCATAAGGCACGTTCCAGCCATCGTCGAGGGTGATCGTGTCGCCCGAGAGCTCCTCCGACCGCTCCGGGACCGCGGCGCCGAGCTTCGTCAGGCCGCCCGATCGGCTCACCAGCCATTTCATGTGCGTCGGCTGGACACACTCCGGCGGCGCGTTCTGCACCTTCGCGTTCTTGCGCGTCGCCTCGATCGTGATCGTCTCGCCGCGCTTCGTGTCGATCTGCGGCATGTTGTCGACGAACGGGGCCTTGTCGTCGCCGGCCTTGATCTTCGACGTGTCGTAGGAGCAGCGCTTGAAGAACTCCTCGGGGTTGTCGTCGAGCAGCCCCGGCGGCACGACCTGGAAGATCTTGCCCGTCGTATTCGAATGGTTCTGCGTCGTGGGGTCGTCGGTCCGCGCGGGCGGCTTGCCCTCGACGCGGACGTTCGGCGAGCCGCTCGTCGCCCGCGCCTCCTCGCGGTACGTGCCGCTCACCACGCCGCCGCCCGTGTCCGCGTGCGCCGGGTCGCTCGGCGTGATCGCCTCGCCGACGCGCACGACGTTGCCATTCTGAAAGAGCGTCTTGCCGCTCGTATGCTCGACCGCCTTGTCCGTCGTGACGTGATTCGGGTGCGGGACGGGCACTTGCTTCGGCGGGTCGTAGCAGACGTCCGTCGGCCCCACGGTCGCCGCCGTGTGGTCGCTGGTCTTCGTGGTGATCCCGAGGTCCTCGTTCGTTACGGTCGCGCCCATCGCTCGTCCCTCCGTCGCCTCACCGCGGGTTCTTCACACGAAAATGCGCCAGCGCCCGTCGAGCCGGGTCATGTAGAAATCGGAGCCCCAGCCGAAATACGGTTGGTCCCGATGAACCGCGCGCACGGCGGGTTTGCCGGACTCGCGGCGCACGTAGGCCACGCGGCCGTCCGCGTGGCGGTCGAAGCGCAGGTCGTGCGCGTCGAAGGGCTCCATCACCCAGGGCTGGTTGATCTTCTGCAAGGCCTCGACGCGCGAGAGCGGCTGCGGCCCGTAATATCGCTCGAACGTCGTGACCTTGAGCTCCATCGCGGCCTCGAAGCGCGCCGCGTCGCGCGTGGCGAACGCGTCGTAGAGCTCGCGCACGGCGTCGATCTGCTCGCGCGTGCCCTCCACCGGAAAATCCTCGCGCGAGCCGCGCCGATAGACGGGCTCGGGCAACTCGCCCGGGATGTGGAGCGCGCCGCCGCCCACGAGCGGCAGCTCGATCGGCAGGCCGAGGCTCGCGACGCTCGTGGGGTATTCCCACGAGAAGAGGGGCGTGTCCTGGTCCTCCGCGTCGAGCACGAAGATCGCGAAATGCGGCCCGAGGTAGGGTGTGAGCGGCGAGGGCGGGGCCGGGAAGAGCTCGACCGTGATCGTGTTCTCGCCCGAGACGAGCCAGTGCGTCAGCGGTCCGACCGGCGTGACGTTCGCCGTCGGCGTGCGCTGGTAGATCGGAATGCCGTTCACGAGGGCGCGGGCGCGCGACGCTGGCCGGTGGAGGATTCGATAGATGTAGTTCGCGTGGGCCATCGTCCTGCCTCAGTTCTGCGACGACGTCGACGATCCGAGGTTGTTCGCCTGCTGCGTGTCGACCGTGATCTCGCTCGGCGCCTTCATGTCGATCGTGCCGCCCTTCAGGTGGATCTCGGTCTCGCCGACCTTCAGCGTGATCTCGGGGGCCGAGAGGGCCGTGTCGGTCGACTCGATCCGGAGCTCGTCGAGCCCCGCGAGCAGCAGCTCCTTCAGCGAGGAGACCACGTAGCTGCCCGCGACGGTCGTCGTGCGTGACTCCTCGGCGCGCGACGCGTGTCTCTCGTCGGCCATCTGGAAGACGAGGCCGCTCACGGTCTCGGTGCGGTTCTTCTCCGTGGTCTCGCTCTTGTTGCGCTTGGCGACCTCCACGATCGAGCCGCCCACGACGAGCACCGAGGAGTTGCCGCCCGTGACCGCGTTCGTCTGGCCGGACTGCTCGAAGACGTGGCCCGCGATGAGCTCCGTCATGTTCTGCTCGACCGCGACGTTGTCGTCGGTGTGCATGTCGCGCAGGTGCGAGCCGCCGATCCCGATCCTGTGATCCTTCTCGACCGAGTCGGTCTGGTGGCCCGTGATCTTCGCCGTGCGATTCCCGCCGATCGTCACGCGCTGGTTGCTGTCCACCTTCGACGAGCTGTCGACGGTCACGTCGATGGTCTCGTTCGCGCCGACGCGGATCTGCTCGTGCCCCTTGACGAGCTTCGCCTCGGCGGCGCCGACCTTCTCGTCCTGGTCGTTCGCGACGACGATGTTCTGGTCCTTCTGGGCGTGGAGGTGGATCTCCTGCGCGCCCGCGAGGTCGTCGAAGCGGATCATGTTGTAGCCCGAAGGTCCGTCCTTCCGGCGGGGCGAGGTCAGCGACTGGAGCGAGGTGCGCATCTTGCGGATCGGCAGCTCCTCCATGAAGGGATCGGCCGCGTTGAAGACACGACCGAGCACGACGGGCCTGTCCGGATCCCCCTCGAGGAACTGGCAGAGCACCTCCCAGCCGATACGCGGCATCGCCGACGAGCGGCCCGTGTTGTCCTGCAGGATCGGGATCCAGTGCGAGCAGGTGTCGTCCTTCGGCTGCAGCCGATCCCAGGGGAAATGCACCTTCACGCGGCCCCACGGGTCCGTGTGGATGTCGGCGCCCTCGGGCCCCGTCACGAAGCCCGTGAGCGGGTTCGGCAGGGTCGGGACGTAGGTCTCGACCGGCGGCCGGTACACCGTGCTCCCGGGCAGCGCCTCGAAGCCGAGCGAAAACGCGCTCGTGGCGCGATCCCAGGCGTGCACGATCTTCGTCACGACGTACTCGCCGTCCTCCACGCCCGGCGGCGCGTCGACGAGCGTGAAGAGCCCGCCCGTGATCGTGCGCGGCGCCGTGGTCCGTCCGGCCAGACGTTTTTTCGCGCAGGCGAGCGCCTGGGCGCGCAGGTTCGCCTTGGCCTGGCCCTGCGCGGGCAGCTCGTATTCGCCCGGATAGTCGTACCACTCGGGCCCCCACGCCGTCGGGCCCTTCGCGGAGACGTCCATGTCGAGGCGCGGGCGCTCGGGGTTGAAATCACGCAGCGAGACCTTGCCCGCCGTCGCGCGCCCGGCCCAGCCGACCTCGTAGACGGCGTCGCGTTGCCCGTGCAAACCCGAGTCGTGGTGGAAGGCGAGCGCGCCCGGGCCGTCGACGTAGGCGCTCGTGAAGTCGCCGAGCACCATGCGGCCCTCGTCGTCGACGACGTAGAAGATCCCCTCGTCCTCGCAGAGGCGCGCCGCGAAATCGAGGTCCGACTCGCGCATCTGCACGCAGTAGGGGCGCTTGACGTACGAGCCGACGAGGCGCTGTTCGACCGCGACGCCGTGCGCCCCGATCACCTCGGCCACGATCTCGGGGGCCGATTTGTCGCGGAAGATGCGGATGTCCATGCGGTGCCGGGCCGTCGCGAGGCGCGGCTCGAGGACGAGCGTGACTTGGCCCGTGCCCGCGTTGCCCTTGCGCGTGGCGGCGCGCTTGATCCGGGTCACGACGCCCTGGATGCGCCGGAGCGTGCCCTCGCGCGCGAGCTCGAGCGTCGCGTCGGAGAAGACGAGCGCGTCGGGGTCGAGCGGATCGGTGGGCTCGACGTGCAGCGTGATCTCGAAGCGGTACGTCCGCGAGAGCGCCTCTTCGCCCGAGACCGTCGTCACCCGGTAGGTCGTGCCGCCGAGCTCGATGAAATAAAGGACCGGATCCTCGGTTGCCACGGCGTCCTCCTCAGTTGTGCTCGACAAGCTCGCTGTCGGCGTCGAGCGTCGCGCCGGACAGATCGAGGTTCTGGGTCGTGATCGTGATCGCCTCCGGCGTCAGCGTGAGCACGCTGCTCCCGCAGGTGAGCCGGATCGAGTCGATCGCCTCGATGTGCACGACGGGCGCGCTGCCGAGGACCGAGTCGGCGACGATCCACGTCGCGGTGGTGTCGGCGTTGTCGAGGTACTTCTCGTTCGACACGCAGACGATGGAGCTCGCCACCTCCTCGGTCCACTCGGTGTCCACGTCGAGCGCCCGATCCTTCTTCGCGACCTCGATCTTCGAGCCCGAGATCACCTGCGTCGAGTCCTTGCGCGCCGCCTCCGAGACGTCCTCGCCCGCGATCTTCACGACGCTGCCGCCCACGACCGTCACCACGTCGCGCGCCGTCTGGTTGATGCTGTTCGGCGTGATCTCGATCATCGATCCGCCCACCGAGAGCGTGCGATCTCCCCGCACGGAGGTGCGGTGCGCGTCGCCGATGCGGATGTTCCGCGAGCCGCCCACCGTCTCCGTCTCGTTGCCCGACACGGTCTTGATGCGCTGGCCGGAGACGGTGAGGGTCTCGTTCCCGCCGATCGAGATCGTCTGATCGCCGATCACGCGCTCGTCGAGCGAGGCGTGGATCGTGAGGTCGTGGTTCACGCCGACGGTGCGCCACGAGTCGTTGTGCACGTTCTCGTATTTCGCGTCGAGGATGATGTAGTTCATGTCGCGCGAGGCGTTGATGAACATCTCCTCGGCGTTCTCTCTGTCCTCGAAGTAGATCTCGTTCGCCGTGCCGTCCGCCGGGACCGTCGCCGTCTTCCACACGACGCGGGTCATGTTCATCGGCAGCTTGTACTCGGGCAGGCGCTCGCCGTCGTGGATGCGCCAGATCACGCTCGGCGCGTCGACGCCGCCCTCCTCGTTGAAGGTCGCGACGTTCCAGCCCATGCGCGGAAACAGCATCGATCCGGGCGCCGCGCGCTGGGCCACGCGCATCCACGTGCCGCCCTTCTCGCTCCGCGGCCCGAGCCGATCCCAGTGCAAGATCGTCCGCACCCGCGCGAGCTCGTCCGGATGAACCTCCTGCCCGTCGGGCCCGACGATCTGGCCGAGCTGCAGGCCCGCCTGCTTCGCCTCGGGCGTCTTCTGCAGCGGCCGGAACGGGACCTCCGCGCGGATCGCCTGGAAGCGCGTCGAGCACGGCTCGTGTTCGTCGCCGCGGACCTCGACGCGGGTCACGAGGTAACGCGTGTTCATCTTGCCGACCGGGTGCCCGTCGATCTCGAGCACGACGCCCGGGAAGGGGCGGACGCTCGTCGAGAGCCCAGCCACGCCCGCGCGTGACGCCACGTTCGCGTCCCGCTGATCGCTCACCCGCGCCTCGAGGATGGTCTCCATCCCCGTGCCGCCGCCCGGCGCGTCGTAAAACTCGTGCTTGCCCGCGCCCGCCTTCGCCTGGATCGGCACGGTCGGCCGTTTGAGGTCGAACGACTTCATCGCGAACCGGCCCGTCGACGCGGCGCTGGTCGAGCCGAGCTCCGTCACGGCGTCCTGCTTCGGCTGGAGCGCGCTCTCGCGCACCCAGGGCAAGAGCGCGCCGCCGGGCATGTCGGGCGCGACGGTCGAGTCGTCCGCGAACACGGTCATCGACCCGGCCTCGTGATCGAACCAGTAGTGGATGCCCTCCTCCTCGAGGACGCGGCTCACGTAGGTCCAGTCGTCCTCGCGATACTGCACGCGGTAGGGATACTCGGGGTAGCCGCGCGTGAGGGCCCAGCGGTACTTGCCCGTGTAGTCGGCGAGCACGTCGTCGACGATCTTCTGCACGTCGACGTCCTGCAGGGCGTAGCAGTCGCGGCCGAGCGACTGCCGCCACATCATCGGCCGCAGGACGATCGTGACGCGGCCGCGCTCGTTGTCGAAGGCCCGCGCGCTCGCCTCGGCGACCACGCCCGTGACGACGCGCTCCTTGTAGGCCTGATCCCGCATCGTGAGGACCGCCTCGGCGCCGATCACCACGTCGACGTCGGGCAAGGGCAGCTCGATCTCGGCCTCGACGTCGTACCGGAAGAGCGTCGAGAGCGCCTCCTCCCCGCGCATCGAGAGCACGCGGCGCACCTCGATCCCCTGAACAGACAGCTCGGCGAATGCAAGCTCCATCGCGCGTTCTCCTTCAGGGCGTCAGCTTCTCGGGGTTGCCGCGGTAGGTGATCTTCGTGCCGCTCTCCTGCTTGAGCGGCCCGGTGATGCTCACGCCCGAGGGCGTCATCTCGATCGTGAGCCCCTCGCCGCGCAGGGCGATCGAGGCCGACGCGACGAGCTCGATCGCCTTGCTGCGGAGCTCCATGCGCTCGGCCGAGCGGAAGATCGCGGAGGCGCCCACGTTCACGGTGGTCTTCTTCGCGGACACGCTCATGTCGCCCTTCGACTTGCGCAGGACGTACCCGCTCACGAACGTGCCGTGTTTGTCGGCGACCGCCTGCTTGATGCTCTCGTCGATCGCGACCGTGACCTTCGACCCGGAGGCGATCTCGACGAGCACCTTGCCGCCCTCGTGCGCCACCGAGCCGCCCGCCATCGAGATCTGCGAGCCGCCCACGATCCGCGTCAGCGTCTTCTGGATGTTGCGATCGATCGAGCCGGCCTCGTCGTTGCCCGCCCGCGTGTACCGCGTGCCGCCCACGGTCTCGACCTCGCTGCCGGTCACGGCCGTGTCGGCCCCGACCTCGACGTGGATCGACTCGTCGCCGCCGATCGCGTGGGTGCGATCGAGCTCGACCTTGTTGATGACGCTGCCGCCCACGGTCCGCGTCTGGTCGGCGCCGATGGTGTACTGCTGGGTCTTCTCGACCACGCGCGTGGAGTTCGACTCCACGAGCACCGTGAGGTTGTTCCCGATCGTCTCGGTGCGGTCGTGCTCGATCAGGTTCTTCCAGTCCTTCTGCGCGTGCCAGTCCATGTGCATGGAGCCGGCCGAGTCCTCCAAACGAAGCTCGTTGAACCCCGCCTTGCCGGGGTACGTCTCCGTGCGGATCGTCATCCGGTTCCGGAACGCGGGCTGGTTGTACATGGGGACCATCTGCCCGTTGATCTGCCGCGCCAGGCCCATCGGCCGCGTCGGGTCGCCGTCGATGTAACCGACGCTGATCTCCCAGCCGACACGCGAGAGCGCGATCGAGGTCGAGATCTCCTGCAGCATGCGGATCCAGCGCGAGTCCTCGTCGCTGCCCTTCGCCTCGCGATCCCAGTGGAACTGCACCTTCGCGCGGCCATAAGCGTCCGTGTGGATCTCCTCGCCCGCGGGGCCACGCACCATCGCCGTGTGGTTGCCCTGGATCTCGGGGCGCTCCGTCTTCAGCGCCGGCCGGTACGGCACGTCCGCGGGGATCGCCCGGAAGCGGTTCTCGTAGTGCGCGACGCCGCCCTCCTCGCGGTAGTCGTGCTCGACGTGAACGAGCAGGTAACGACCGCTGAAGCTCGTGGCCTCCTCGTGCGTGAACGAAAAGATGCGCGCCGGCGCGAAGGAAAACACCGTGCTCGTGCCCTCGACGAACCGCTTCTCCGCGCAGAGCGCCTCGACCCGGAGCCTCGCGAGGACCTCACCCTGGGCCGGGCTCCTGTACCCGACGGGGTAATCGTAGATCTCGAGGTGCGTGTCCTTCGCCCCCGTGGCCGACGCGAGCAACGAGAGCGCCGGCGTCTTCCAGTTGTAGTCGTTGACCGTGGCCTTTCCCGATCCCACGGCCGCGCCGCGCTCGAACGAGGTCACGCCGAAATCGCCGTGCGCGAGCGCCCCCGCGGCGTCGATGAGCTCGAACTCCGCGCCGCCCTCGACCTCGGGCGAGGCGGAGGACGTGTCGCCGAGGATCATCGTGCCGTCGGGGTCGAAGGTATAATAAAACCCCTCGAACTCCAGCATCCGCGACACGAAGGCGAGGTTCGTCTCACGATACTGCATGCAATAAGGCTGCAGGTCCGATTGCCGCGTCGTGCGCCACGCGTGCGCGACCGAGCCCTCGCCGAGGACCTTCGAGACGATCGGCTCGGCGCGCTGATCACGCCATTTGCGGGTGTTCTTGTCGAGGCCGAGGAACCACAACGTGGGCCGGAGCTCGAGCTCGTAGTGCAGGTGGCCGTCCTCCTCGTCGAGGAAGCGGCCCCGCGCGAGCTGCATCGTGAAGCGGCGCTTCTCCTGCCCGTCCCAGAGAATGACGAGCGTGGCCGTCTCTTCGAGCATCGCCTCGACGTCGAGGTCCGTGCCCACGGCGACCTCGACCCAGGCCCCGCCGAGCTCGCTGATCCCCTCCTCGACGCGCGCCCGCAGCGCCGGCCACGAGGCGTCGCCGATGCTCAAGAATACCTCGATGCGCAACGCTTGTTTGCTCATGGCCTACACACTCCTCGCGCGCGCCGGCTCCGCGGCCCTCGCCGTCCCTACGCGCTGGCCCGGGTCGCGGATCACGTCCTCGGGCAACGCGCCCACGCCGACCACATAGATCCGCTCGAGCCGCTCCCATTTTCGCGGCAAGACGATCGACGCCCGCCACGTGAGCTCCACGACGCGGGTCTCGGTGTCGATGAGGAGACCGTCGAGGTGCGCCTCGATCGCCTCTCGTTTGCCGTCGATCAGGCTGCCGAACGTGATCGTGTACCGGGGCAAACGGAAGCGCCAGGCGCCCTCCGGCAAGATACCGCCCACCTCGATCTGCTCGTCGCCGACGAGCGGCGCCTCGCTGTGCAGGCCCGGGACGCTCCAGGCGTGGTGCATCGGATCAAAATCACGCGGGCGCACGGGCGCGCGGCCCTTCGCCCAGGCGGCGTCGTGCGTGCCGATCCGCGAGCGCCGCGGCTCCCAGTGCGCAGGGATCGGGGCGAAGCAGCCGTGTGAGGGGTGCGACGGCGCGCCGCCCTCCTCGATCGAAGCGGGTTCGAGCTGCGGGCAAGGCTCGCCGAGCAGCCGCGTGGGCTGGCTGGAAAAACCCACGCCGATCGGGTTCGAAGGCTCGAACGCGCCCGAGATCGGGTCGAGGCCGCCCTGGCATTTGTCGTAGCGGAGCGGCACGGGCTCGACGAGCGGCGCAGGATCCGAGGGCGCGACGCCGCCGCGCCAGCTCTTCACGTAGACGCGTGGCCCGTGCACCACGACGACCTTGCGAATCGATCCCACCTGGAGCCACGCATACACGCGCCCCTTGTTCCCGGCCGAACGAGGCGGCGGATACGCGACGCCGACGAGGCCGACGTCGGTGCCGGGTTTCTCGTCGGCCACGAGGTCCGCGGGAAAACGCACGCCCGCGGCGCCGTCGCCCTCGTCCACGCGGCGCACCGGCGCGAGCGCGAGCCGCGGCGCGCCCTCGCGGCTCACCTTGTAGGCCATCTTGGCGACGACGACGGCGACGTCACGGCCGTGGCGGTCCATCATCACGTCGGCGCCGACGCTCGCCCAGCTGATGTTCTCGACGAGCGCCTCGAAATTCATTACGCGGGGATGGTACGCGCACTCGCCACCCGGCTACAAGCCTCCCTCACCCACCCCAACCCTCCCTCTCCACGCGGTGGAGAGGGAGGGAGGCCGAACGTGTGCGAATCACCCCCTCTCCGCGGCGCGGAGAGGGGGTTGGGGGGTGAGGCAACGCATCTTCAGGCGTCGAGCGTGAGATCCGTCCGCGTCTCCCGCTCGCGCGGCGCGATCCTCGCCGCGGCCTTGCGCGCACGCAGGTGATCCCCGAGATCCACGAAGAGGTGCGCCAGGCTCGTGTAGATCTGCGCCGCCTTCCGCGACCCCGGCTCGAACCCACGATCGGCCTCCTCCAGCGCGCGACACGCATTCATGTACGCCGCGTCGCGATCACTCTTGCCCACGGCGAGCCGCGCGAGGCTGTAATGAATTCGCGCCATTCGACGGTGCGGGGTCGCGCCGGTCGAGGTCATTGCCATTTCATTGTAAAAATTCAATGCGCGCTCGAGGCGCTCCTGCGAGCGCTGCGTGCTGTTGGAGAGGACCTCGACCCAGCCGAGGTCCATGTCGATCTCGGCGCAGAGATCGGCCGGCGCGGAGGCGCGGCTGCCGAGGTCGGAGGCGCGCTCGAGCAGGTCCCGCGCCTCGGCGTACGAGAGCTCCCGCGCGCGCTGGTTGCCCACGCGGGCGAGCAGCTCGGCCACGGGGACATGCTCGACGTCGTGCTCGAGGGCGGTCTTCGTGGCCTCCTGGATGTGCGACCAGAGCTCGGTGCGCTCGCGCGCGCTCGCCTCGAGGTAGGCCATGAGCAAGAGGTCGAGCCCGTCGTGCAAAGCGGCCGTGCGTTGATCGGGCGTGGCGAGCTCGCGCACGCGCGACCGGAACGTGGGCTCGTAGGAGACGATGTCGGCCTCCTCGCGCAGGAAGCCGAGCTTGAGCAGGATCGGCAGCGCCTCGCCGAGATCCCCGAGGCGCTCGCGTGGCAGGTCGCTCTCGGCGAAATAAGCGAGGACGCGGGCGAGGCGCACGGCCCGGGGATCCTCGCGGTTCGCCTTGAGCAGGGCGCGGTCGGGCGAGACCTCGACGTCCGACTCGATGCCGGCGAGCGCGCGTAGCCGCTTCTCGACGGCGGTGAGCTCGGAGGCGTGGGCGTCGTCCGAGGCCGGCATGGGCAGCTTCTCGAGCACCTTGCGCGCGAGCTCGGCCCTGCCCTGGTCGAGCACGACCTTGCCAAACGCGGCCGCGAGCTCGGCCGGCGTGGGGAGCAGGCCGGGGAACTCGCGCGACCAGCGGCCCGGCAAGGCCATCGGCGAGAGCATGCGCATGGCGCGGTCGAGGTCCTCCAGGCCGCTCTCGATCTCGCCGTGGTGGGCCTTCCCGAGGGCGTGGGCGTGCCAGGAGAGGACGTCGCCGCCAGGCATGAGCTTGCCGAGGATGGCGCCGTGTTTCTCGGCGACCTCGCGCGAGAGCAGCCCGTCGTACATGCCCTCGCGGCAGCGCGCGATCCAGCGGAGCGCGAGCACGAGCTGCTGCGTGGTCTCCATGCGGCTCGACTCGACGGCCTCGTCGTCCTGGGGATCGTCGAGCCAGAAGAGGGCCTGCTCGGGGTGGTCGACGAGGAGGAAGGCGGCGGCGCGGAGGATGTCGGGCTGCTCGCGCGAGGGGATGGCGATGACGGCGCGAGGCTGGCCAGCCCAGAGCAGGAGGCGGCCGGCGGCCTTCTCGGGCGGGCGAGGGCGGCCTTCGTCTTCCTCGACGGGGGCATGGACGAGGTCGGCGACGGCGCGGCCGAGGGCGGCCCACTCGGCGAGCGGGCGGCCACGCTTGAGGTCGGCGCGCAGGGCGGTGACGACGCCGTGCAGGTGCTTGGAGGAGCGGAGCAGGTTGGCGAGGCGGGTGTCGGCGCACTCGGGCGACCACTCGGAGGACGGCAAGAGCTCACAAGCGCGGCCGATGCTGCGGAAGACGTCCTCGTCGAGCTCGTTGACGAGGCTCTTGGCGCAAGCGAGGCCGAGGTGCGCGGCGCCCGAGGAGGCGTCGAGGCGGAGGGCGGCCTTGTAATGCTCGACGAGGGCGGCGGGGTTCGAGCCGTCGTGCTCCTCGTGCTGGGCGGCGACGAGGTGCATGAGGGCGAGCGACTGCGCCATCGTGGGCGCCTTGGCGACGCGCGGCGCGGGCGGGCCGAGGGGGATCTTCCACTTGCGGTTGCGCTCGTAGAAGCGCTCGAGCGTGGTGACGACGCCCTCGACGCCGCCCTCGCCGTCGAGGCGGCCGGCGATGCCGACGAGGCGCTGGCGGCTGTCGAGGATGGGGCCGCCGGCCTCGTTCTCCTGGACGACCTGGAGCAGGCGCGGCAGCGGCGGCAGCGTGTCGGGCTGGGATTTGCGCGGCGGCGGCTCGTCGGGCTCGCCGGCGATGAGGGAGACGCTCGTCCAGTGCAGGACGACGGCGCGCTTGGCGAGGGCGTTCTCGACGCTGTCGCGGAAGCCGACGAGGGTGACGGGCGTGTCGAGCTCGAAGTCCTTGATCTCGTCGACCGGCATGAGCCGCAGGACGTGGGGCAGCTCCTCGGCGCAGCGGAGCACGGCGAGGTCCCCCTCCTCGGGCGGGAGGAACTGCACGACCTCGGCCGTCCGCGCCTGCTCCCCGGCGCGGAGGAGCTTCACGTAGGGGGCGTTCTCGCAGACCCGCGCGACCGTGAGCAGGTGATGGGGGCCGACCGCGACGGCGGTGAAGTGCCCGCCCCCGGGGGCGAAGGCGAGCCAGATCGCGGCTTCGACGGCGGGCTGCGGGGAGGGGGCCATGGCGGCGATTGTACCGGAAGCACGCGCCGAAGCGGTAGGAAGTGGCGGGGCGCGTGGAGGGCGCGCGTGGGAGAGCGCACGCCTCGGCGCCGATTCAGGCCCCGCCCTGCGCGTCTTGTTCGAAGAGCCGCTCGAGCTCGGCCGCGTATTGCTTCGCCGATTCGACGAGCGCCTTCTCGTCGTTGCGGTGCACGTACGCCTTGCGGACCATGATCTCGTCGTAGTCGCCGAACTTGCGCACGGTCTCGCGCGCGTCGCTCGCGGGCAGGCCGAGCTCCTCCAGCGTGAGCCGCGACGCCTCCAGGCTGCCCGCGAAGTTCTCGCGGATGACCGTGGAGACGCCGGCGTCGAGCAGCGCATACGCGTGCTGCCGGTTGCGCGCCCGCGCGACGATCTTGAGGTGGGGGAAATGCTCCTGCACGACGCGCAGCGTGCGCATGGAGGCGTCCATGTCGTCGACGGCGAGGACGAAGACCTCGGCCCGGTCGGCCCGCGCGGCCCGCAGGAGATCGACGCGCGAGGCGTCGCCGTAATAGATCTTGTTGCCGAAGCGACGCACGAAATCCACGTGCGTGGCGCTCGCGTCGAGCGCCGTGAACGCGATCCGCTTGAGCCGGAGCACGCGGCCGATGATCTGGCCGAAGCGCCCGAACCCGGCGATGATCACGCGGCTGTTCTCGTCGGGGATCTGGTCGAACGAGCGCCGATCCTGCGCGGCGAGGCGCCGGGTGATCGCGTCGCGCGCCATGAAGAGCAGCGGCGTGACGGCCATCGACAGCGTCACGACGACGACGAGCAGCTCCACCGTCTTCGTGTCGAGGACCAGGGCCCCTTTGCCCACGCCGAAAATGACGAACGCGAACTCGCCGCCCTGCGAGATGGACACGCCGAGGCTCGCCGCCGAGCGCGACGGGAGCTTGAGCGCGCGGCCGAGCGCGAAGAGCACGCCGAGCTTCACGGCCACGAGGCCGATCACGAGCGCGATCACCACGATCGGCCGCTCGAGGACGACGCCGAGGTTCGCCGACATGCCGACCGCCATGAAGAACAGCCCGAGGAGCAGGCCCTTGAACGGCTCGATGTTCGCCTCGAGCTCGTGCCGGTACTCCGAATCGGCGAGCAGGACGCCGGCGATGAACGCGCCGAGCGCCATCGAGAGCCCGACCTGCGCCATGATGAGCGCCGTCCCGAGGACGACGAGCAGCGCCGAGGCCGTGGACAGCTCGTGGCTGTGCGCCTGCGCGATGAAACGAAACGCCGGGCGGAGGAGGTAGCGGCCCGCGATCACGAGCCCGGCGATGACGGCGACGACGACGAGCGCGTGCTTCAACGAGCTGCCGGAGGAGGTCGCGGGGGCGGGCCCGAGCAGGGGCACGAGCGCGAGGACCGGGATGGCCACGAGGTCCTGGAACAGGAGGATGCCAAACGCGGCGCGGCCGTGGGGCGCGCCGAGCTCGTTTTTTTCGCCGAGGATCTGCGTGGCGAACGCGGTGGACGACATGGACACGCCGATGCCCGCGACGAGCGCCGCCGTCCACGGCGCGCCGAGCGCGCGGCCGAGCAGCGTGATCACGCCCGTCGTGAGCGCGACCTGCGCGCCGCCCAGGCCGAACACGATCGCCCGCATCTTCCACAGGCGGCTCGGCTGGAGCTCGAGGCCGATGAGGAACAGGAGGAGCACGACGCCGAGCTCGGCGAAGTGCAGCGTCTGCTCGACCTCGCCGGCGAGCTTCATGCCCGAGGGGCCGATCACCGCGCCGGCCGCGAGATAACCGAGCACCGAGCCGAGGCCGAGGCGCTTGAAGAGGGGGACCGCGACGACGGCCGCGGCGAGGAAGAGGGCAGATTGGGTGAGCATCACGAGGAGGTCGCTCCCTGCGTGCTCGGGCGCCGTCGTGGGGAGGTACGTCGCTCCACCACGAACGTGCAATCGCCCGAGCGTGACGATTTTCTTGTAGCCGTTCCCGGCGGCGACCGATACGGCCGGTCGCCCGCATTGCGTTAGAATTTGACGTCAAAAGAAGGATTGGCGTATCCCGAGGGTGGAACATGCGCCTCGACAAGGACACGCCCTGATGGGTGAAATCCCCCTCCTCGACGAAATCGCCGTCATCGCCGCCCTCGGGGTGCTCGTCACGGTCATCCTCTCGCGCCTGCGCTTGCCGACCGTGGCGGGGCTGCTCTTCTCGGGGGCCCTCGTCGGGCCCTTCGGGTTCGAGCTGGTCCACTCGATCCACTCGATCGAGATCCTCGCCGAGGTGGGCGTCGTCCTCCTGCTCTTCACGATCGGCCTCGAGTTCTCGCTCGCGCGGCTGAAGAGCATCTTCCGGCAGGTCGCGCTCGGCGGTCTCCTCCAGGTCGGGCTCACCACGGCCGTCGTGGCCGGCGTCGCCACCGCGCTCGGAGAGCCTCCGGGGCGGAGCGTCTTTTACGGCTTCGTCTTCGCCCTCTCCAGCACGGCGATCGTGCTGCGCGCCCTCGCCGAGCGGCGCGAGCTCGACGCGCCGCACGGGCGGTTCATCGTCGGCACGTTGATCTTCCAGGATCTCTGCGTCGTCCCGATGGTCCTCATCGTGCCCATGCTCGGGACGGCCGCGCAGGGCGGCGACATGGCGCAGTCGATCGGCGTGGCGCTCGGCAAGGCCGCGGCGCTCGTGGTCGCGACGATCCTCGTCGCGCGCCTCGTCGTCCCGCGCGCGCTCCGGTGGGTCGCCGCGGCGCGCAGCCGCGAGGTCTTCCTGCTGGCCGTCCTCGCCCTCTGCGTGGGCACGGCGTGGCTCACGGCGCAGGCGGGGCTCTCGCTCGCGCTCGGCGCCTTCCTCGGCGGCATGGTCGTCGCCGACACGGAGTACGGGCATCGGGCCATGGGGGACATGTTGCCGCTCCGGGACGCCTTCGTGAGCGTCTTCTTCGTCTCGCTCGGCATGCTCTTCGACTTCCGCGTCGTGATGCAGCAGCCGCTGCTCGTGTTGCTCTTGCTCGTGGGGTTCCTCGGCGCGAAGGGCTTCCTCGCGACGCTCGCGGCCTTCGCGATGCGGTTCCCGGCGCGCGTCGCGTGGCTCGCGGGCGTGGGGCTCGCGCAGTTCGGCGAGTTCGGGTTCGTGCTCGCGCGGCTCGGCGAGAGCGCGGGCGTGGTCGACGCGGCGGCGACGAAGCCGCTGCTCGCGGCCGGGATCGCGAGCATGTTCCTCACGCCCGTCTTCGTGCGCGTGGCGCCGCACCTGACCGCAGGCCAGCGCCTGCTCTTGCCGCTCGAGCGGCTCATCGGGGTGCGCAGCATCGACGAGGCGGACGGCGGCGACGAGCACGCCCTCGCGGGGCACGTGGTCATCGTGGGTTACGGCGTCGCGGGCAGGCTCGTGGCGCGCGCGCTCACGGCGTGCGGGGCGAAGTACGTGGTGCTCGAGCTGAACGCGGAGACGGTGCGGGTCGCGCGCGCGGCGGGCGAGCCGGTGTACTACGGCGACGCGACCAGCGAGGAGGCGCTCGGCCACGCGCACCTCGAGAAGGCCCGCGCGCTCCTGCTCTTGATGAACGACCCGCAGGCCGCGCAGCGCGTGGTGGACACGGCCAAGCGCGTCGCGCCCACGGTGCCGATCCTGATGCGCGCGCGGTACATCCTCGAGAAGGAGCCGCTACTCGCGATGGGCGCCACCGACGTGGTCGCCGAGGAGGTCGAGGGCGGCGTGGAGATCCTCGCGCGGCTCCTGCGCTGGCTCGACGTGCCCCGCAACGTCATCGAGGAGCGGATCGACGAGGTGCGCGCCTCGACGCAGACGACCGAGCGGAACGTGACGATCCCGCGGCGGGCGCTGGGTGATCACGGCGATCTCGCCGAGCTGAAGATCGAGAGCGCCCTCGTGACCGAGGCGAGCGCGGCCGTCGGGCGATCCGCGGCGGCGCTCGGGGTGCGACACGAGACGGGGGCGCTCATCGTCGCGATGCGGCGCGACGGGAAGCTGCTCGAGCAGACGGACCCGAACGAGCCGTTCCTGGCCGGCGACGTCGTGTACCTCGCCGGGTCGGTCGGTTCGGTGAAAAAGGCGGTCGATCTGCTGACGCGCCCGCTCGCCGGCCCGGCGCAGGCGGCCGGCGACGAATTGGGTCTGTCGGCATGACTTTTTTCGCTCGATGTCCTCAGGGGCGGCGTTCGGCGCGCTCGTGCTCGTTCGATGGGAGGTACCGGGGATGACGCTCGTCGTGGCAACCGACTTTTCCGCCGAGGCGCAGCGCGCCGGGATGATCGCGGCCGGCATGGCGGCGCGCGCAGGCGTCTCGCTTCATCTGGTGCACGCCTCGACCGATCCACGCGCCCCGTTCGTCCTCGGGACCTCCGAGGAGCACCTCCTCGCCGACGAGCGAAAGGCCCTCGCCGACGCGGCTTCGGCGCTCCGCGCGACCGCGAACATCCCCGTCGAGGAGGAGCTCGCTGCCTCCCCGATCGCCGACGCGATCACCGCCGCCGCCGAGCGCGTGGTCGCGATGGCCCTCGTCATCGCCCCGCCGCGGCGGCTGGCTCCGACGTTCGGGAGGAACATCGCGGAGCGCCTGGCGCGGCAGTCGCGGGTCCCCATCCTGATGGTGCGCGCGCCGGAGGCCTTCGAGGCGTGGCTGCGCGGCGAGCGCCCGCTGCGCGTGATGGTCGGCTCCGACGTCGGCGCCGCCTCGACGCGGGCGCTGCGCTTCGCCGAGCAGCTCACCAGGGTGGGCCCCGTCGAGATCACGGTGGCGTGCGTGGCCGGCCCCGACGAGACGAGCATCCGCCTCGGTTTGCCCTTGCCGCCGAGCGGCAACGCGCTCTTGCCTGCGGCCGAGACCGCGCTCCGCGGCGAGCTCGCGGCCCAGATCCAGAGCGCCGGCGCGCGCGTCGAGAACGTGATCATCCGGGCGGGGACCGCCGCGCCGGAGACGCACCTCTCGGTGCTCGCCGAGAACGAGCGAGCGGACCTCCTGGTCGTCGGGACGCGCAAACATTCGTGGGTCGAGGAGGTCTGGTCGGGCTCCGTCTCGCGGGGCGTGGTGCGCGCCGCGTCGACGAATGTCGCCTGCGTCCCGCGCTCGCTGGTCGAAGACAAACCCTCCGTGCCCCACACCCCGCGCGTCGTCGTCGCCGCGACCGATCTCTCCCCGCTCGGGGACATGGCCGTGCCGTTCGCGTACGGTCTCGTCGCGGACGGCGGCAAGGTGCACCTCCTCCACGTCGTCGACGCGGGGCCCTTCGTGCACAAGCTCGAGCGCGTGCGCGACGCGGAGCTCGTGAACCGGCTCGGGGAGCGGATCCCTCCCGAGGCCAAGGCGCGGCACGTGCGCACCGAGAAGCACGTCCTCTTCGGGCGCGCCGCCGACGAGATCGTCAAGTACGCCGAGCGGGCGGGGGCCGACGTCGTCTGCGTGGGGTCGCACGGCCGCTCGGGCGTCGGCGCGGCCGTGCTCGGCTCGGTCTCGCAGGAGGTCATCGCGAGGAGCCGCTGCCCGGTGCTGGTGGTGCCGGGGCCGCGGGAGTGAGCGGCGCGCTCAAGCCAGCGTGCGGCGGATCTCGCTGAGCGAGCGCTCGGCCATCGCCGCTTCGACGCCGAATCGATCGAGCGCCCGGCGGCCGAGCTCGATCGCGAGCTCCATCTCGCCCACCACCGCCTCCCCCGCGCCTTTGGACTGGAGCAGGCTGCGATCCTCGTAGCTGTGGGTGCGCGCGAGCACCGTCGTCGCTCGGCTGACGTCCTGCGCGTGCTCCAGCGCGCGGCGCGCGACCATCATGTCGGGGATACACAAAACGAGCAGCCGCGCCGAGCGTATCTGCGCCCGATCGAGCACGTCGGGCAGGCCCGCGTCCCCGAAGAGCGTGATCACGCCTCGCGCGCGGAGCTCCTCGACGAGCCGCAGATCCTCCTCGACGACGACGTAGGGCTTCTCGTGCTGCGCGAGCAGCTTGCAGACGATGCTCCCGACGCGCCCGTACCCGCAGACGACGGCGTGGTTCTCGATGGCGGGGGGCGCGACGGTGTCCGTGTCCTGCGCGGCGCGCACCTTTTGCCCCTGCACCCAGCGGAGCACGACGGGCGCCAGGTTGTTCACCATCGGCGAGAGCAGGATGGTCACGATCGTCGCGCTGAGCAGCAGGTTGAAGATCGGCCTCGTCAGCGCGCCTTCTTCGAGGCCGATCCGCGCGAGCAGGAACGAGAACTCGGCCGACTGCGCGAGCGCGGCGCCCATCAGCACCGCCACGCGCACCGAGCAGCCCACCCAGCGCGCGACGAAGGTCGTCACCGCGCCCTTGACGAGCACGATCAGCGCCACCGTGAGCAGGACGAGCGCCCAGGCGTCGACCAGGAACTTCGGATCGAGCAGCATCCCGATCGACACGAAGAAGATCCCCGAGAAGACGTCCCGCAGCGGGGTCACGTCCCCGAGGATCCGGTGGGCGAGGTCGGACTCGCCCACGACCACGCCCGTCAAGAACGCCCCGAGCGCCAGCGACACGCCGAGCAACGAGGCGCCGCCCGCCATGGCGAGGGCGAGCGTGATGACCGCGACCGCGAAGAACTCCCGGCTGCGGACCGCGGAGGCGCGGCGGAGCACCCACGGCAGCACCCAGAACGAGAGCGGAACGACGCCGAAGAAGAACAGCGCCGCCTTGCCGAGCAAGAGGCCCACGCTCTTCTCGCTGGGGGAGACGAACGCGAGGACGGCGACGATCGCCACCGTGGAGATGTCCTGCACCGAGGACCACGCGAGCCCGAGCCGCGCGTGGCGGCTGTCGATCTCCCCCCGATCGGAGAGGATCTTGCCGAGGACCGTGCTCGACGAGTTCGAGACGACCGCCCCGAAGGCATACGACGCGACGTGGCTCCAGCCGAGCGCGCGTCCGATCAGGTATCCGATCCCGATCATGGCCGCGACCTGGATGAGCCCACCCAGGATGGCGATCCGGCTCGCGCGGAGCAGCTCTCGCAGCGAGAGCTGCACGCCGATCACGAACATCAGGAAGATGATGCCGAGCTCGGCCAGCTCGGCGATGGCCTCCGTGTTGCCCATGACGCCGGGCGTGAACGGGCCGATGGCGACGCCGGCGAGGACGTACCCGATGATGAGCGGTTGCCGGAGTCGCAACGCGATCGCGGCGCCGATCATCGCGGCGACGAGGGCCGTGATCAGGTGCGCGAGGAGTCCGCCGCTCTGCATTGAATCATCTGCATTTGAAGGGTCCTATCAGCCTCGCGTCAGCGCGACGACCGTGAACCGGTCATGGCCGAGGTCGTTTGGCAGCCGGAACGCATCCGGTCCTCCCCGGCATCGAAGGGGAGGCTGCCGCGATGCTGTGGGCTGTCCTGAGCATATTCATCGGAGCTCTGCTGGCGCAAGCCCTGCAACGCGTGCTCGGTCGCCCGGCTGGCTGGCTCTTCGCGGCGTTGCCGCTCGGCGTGCTCGTGTCCGTGATGCCGTTCGTCCCGAGGCTCCTCGCCGAGGGGGAGGTGGTTCACGCGTCGCTGCCGTGGATCCCCTCGCTCGGGGTGGAGCTCGCGTTCAGCCTGGATGGGCTCTCGCTCGTGTTCCTCGCGCTCATCTGCGGCATCGGGGCGCTGATCTTCATTTACGCGAGCAAATATCTGCAATCGGATCGGCGGCTCGGGCGGTTCTACGCGTACCTCCTCCTGTTCACGGGATCGATGGCGGGCCTCGTGCTCGCCGACGACGTGTTCGTCCTCTTCGTGTGCTGGGAGCTCACGAGCGTGAGCTCGTATCTCCTCATCGCGTGGGACCACGAGCGGCCCGAGGCGCGCAAGGCCGCCTTGACGGCGCTCCTCGTCACGGGCGTCGGCGGGCTCGCCATGCTCGCCGGCTTCGTCCTCCTCGTCCTCTCGACCGGCGAGACGCTGATCTCGCGATTCTCGGGTGAAGCCGTCCGGGAGAGCCCCCTCTACCTGCCCATTTTGATCCTCGTCCTCGCCGGAGCGTTCACGAAATCGGCGCAGTTTCCCTTTTCGTTCTGGCTCCCGCGGGCGATGGAGGCGCCCACGCCCGTCAGCGCCTACCTGCATTCGGCCACCATGGTGAAGGCGGGCGTCTATCTCCTCGCGCGCCTGCACCCCACGCTCGGCGGCACGCGAGAATGGTTTCTCGTCGTGACCCTCGTCGGCGCCGCCACGATGGTCGTCGGCGCGGTCCTCGCGGTCACGCAGAAGGACCTCAAGCGGATCCTCGCGCAATCGACCGTGAGCGTGCTCGGCCTGCTCACCATGCTCCTCGGCATCGGGACCCGGGCGGCCATTTCCGCCGCGGTGGTGTATCTCATCGCGCATTCCCTGTACAAGGGCGCGCTTTTCATGACCGCGGGGACCCTGGACCACGAGACCGGGACCCGCGACGTCACCCGCCTGCGGGGCCTCGCGCGGCGGATGCCCGTCACGGCGACGGCGGCGGTGCTGGCCGCCATTTCGAGCGCCGGAGCGCCGCCCCTCTTCGGCTTTCTGGGGAAAGAGCTCTTCTACGAGGCCGTCTTCGCGTCGCCCTCGATGCGGGCCCTCCTCGGCGTGGCCGCGGTCCTGTCGAGCGTGCTGCTCGTCGTGGTGAGCGTGCTCGTCGCCTATCGGCCCTTCTTCGGCGGATCCCCCTCCGCGCCCAGGATCCCGCACGAAGCGCCGCCATCCATGTGGCTCGGGCCTTCTGTGCTCGCGGCCGCGAGCCTCGTCTTCGGCCTGGCGCCGCAATGGCTCGGAGACCTCCCGGGCGCGGCGGCGACCGCCATTCTCGGCCGCCCTGCGCCCCTCGAATTGCACCTGTGGCACGGCTTTTCGCCCGTGCTCGGGGCGAGCGCCGCGACCCTGCTCGCCGGCGTCGTGCTCTTTCGTGTCCTCTCCGGCCGTGAAGAGCGCCTCTTCGACGCTTCCACGCGCCTCGGCGCGTGGGGCCCGGCGCGCGTGTACGACGCTGCCTTCGCGGGGCTCATGCGGTTCGCCGCGTGGCAGACGCGGCGGCTCCAGACGGGGCACCTGCGCCATTACCTGCTCGTCACGGTCCTGACGACGGTCGTGCTCGTCGGGGCGCCGCTCCTCCGGAGCCTGCCCTTGTCGATCTCGCTGCGCGGCGTGGAGCTCCCGGAGCTCGTGCTCGCGGTCGTGATCCTCGGGGCCGCGGCGATGACCACGCGCACGCTCTCGCGCCTCGCCGTCGTGGCCGCGCTCGGCGCGATCGGCGTCTCCGTCATGCTCATTTACGTGATCTTCAGCGCCCTCGATCTCGCGCTCACGCAGATCATGGTCGAGGCGCTCACGGTCGTGATCTTCGTGCTCGTCCTGCACCACCTGCCGCGCTTCGTGAACCGGTCCCCGGCGCGCGTCTGGATCCCGGACGCCATCGTCTCCGTGATCTTCGGCGCGACCGTGGCCCTCTTGATCCTCATGTCGTCGACGCTGTATCCGGACCCGACCCTGAGCGAATACTTCGTCGCCAAGGGATACCCCGAGGCCCACGGGCGAAACATCGTCAACGTGATCCTCGTCGACTTCCGGGCGATGGACACGCTGGGCGAGGCGACGGTCCTCTGCGTGGCCGGGATCGGCGTCTACGCGCTCCTCCAGGTCGGCAGGCGGAGGGGAGCCTGAGCCATGCCCTCCTTGATCCTGCGCGCCGTCACGCCCGTCTTGATCCTGCTCCTGATCATCGTCTCGATTTACGCGCTCCTGCGCGGCCACCAGGAGCCGGGGGGCGGGTTCGTCGGCGGGCTCATCATTGCCGCGGCGTTTTCGCTCCACGTCCTCGCGTACGACGTCCCGTCGACGCGTCGGCTCCTCCGCGTCGCGCCCCAGACGCTGATGGGGCTCGGCCTCTCCACCATTCTTCTCTCGGGCATCCTCGGCCTCCTCGCGGGCGGCGCCTTCCTGGAGGGCGTGTGGATGGCCGTCCCCGTGCCGGGGCTCGGCCTGGTCGACGTGGGGACGCCGGTGCTGTTCGACGTCGGCGTTTATGCCGCCGTGATGGGCATGGTGCTCATGATCATCCTCATGGTCGCGGAGATGAATACATGACCCTTCTCCTCGCGATCGTCGTCGGCGCGTTGTATGCGTCGGGGCTCTTCTTGATGCTCCGGCGCAGCATCGTGAAGCTCGCGTTTGGCCTCGTGCTCCTCGGGCACGGGACGAACCTCCTCATTCTCACGGCGGGCGGCGTCGTCCGCGGCCGTCCCCCGCTGATCCCCAAGGGCGGCGCGCCCCTCGACGCGCCGCCGGCCGATCCGGTCGCCCAGGCGCTCATCCTCACGGCGATCGTCATCAGCTTCGCGGTCGTCGCGTTCGCCATCGTGCTCCTTCATCGTGTCCATCGGACGATGGGCAGCGACGATATCGACTCTCTCGAATCGACCCGCCCATGAAGGTGCTCCTCGTCCTTCCCGTCCTCGTCCCGATGGCCACGGCGGCCCTCGCGCTCCTTTTTTTTCGGCGCGAGAGGATCCAGCGCGCGCTCGGCCTCCTCGGCAGCCTCGTCGAGCTCGGCGTCGGCGTCGCCCTGCTCCGCGCCGTGGTGCGGGGAGGCATTCAATCGACCCAGCTCGGCGGCTGGCCCTCGCCGTACGGGATCACGTTCGTCGTCGACCTCTTCTCGGCGCTGATGGTCCTGCTCGCGGGGACCATCGCGGTCGCCACGTCGATCTATTCGGTGTCCGACATCGACCGGGAGCGGCGCGCGCACGGGTTTTACCCGCTCATGCACGTGCTCCTCATGGGGACGAACGGCGTCTTCGTCACCGGCGACCTCTTCAATCTGTACGTCTGGTTCGAGGTGACGCTGATCGCGTCCTTCGTGCTCCTCGTGCTCGGCAACGAGCGGCCGCAGATGCAGGGCGCGATCAAGTACGTCGCGATGAACCTCATCTCGAGCGCCCTCTTCCTCACCGGCGTCGGCATCCTCTACGGATCCGTGCACGCCCTCAACATGGCCGACCTCTCGCTGAAGGTGCCGACCCTCTCGGCGCCGATCCGGACCACGCTCGCGATGATCTTCCTCGTCGCGTTTGGCATCAAGGCGGCCGTCTTTCCCCTCTTCTTCTGGCTGCCGGACTCGTATCACACGCCTCCCGTCACGGTCACCGCGCTCTTCGCGGGGCTCTTGACGAAGGTGGGCGTCTACGCGCTCGTCCGGGTCTTCACGCTCGTCTTCGTGAGCGACGGGGAATCGACCCACGCGCTCCTCCTGGGCATCGCGGCCTTCACCATGGCGGTCGGCGTGCTCGGCGCCGTGTCCCAGCGGGAGGTCCGGCGGATCCTCGCTTTTCATAGCGTGAGCCAGGTCGGCTACATGGTCATGGGCCTCGGCCTGTTCACGTCGTCGTCCCTCGCGGGGGCGATCTTCTTCGTGTTGCATCACGCGATCATCAAATCGAACCTCTTCCTCATCAGCGGGCTCATGCGACCCGACGGCAAAGACGTCCGCCTCGATTTCCAGGGCGGACTCCTTTCGCGGAGCCCCGGGCTCTCCGCCTGCTTCCTCGTCACGGCCCTCTCCCTCGCGGGCCTGCCGCCCTTGTCGGGGTTCTGGGCCAAGCTCATTCTGGTGCGGTCGGGGCTCGAGGTGGGGTCGCGCGGGGCCGCGGCCGTCGTCGCCACGAGCCTCGCCGTCGGCCTCGTCACGCTCATTTCAATGACGAAGATCTGGAACGAGGCCTTCTGGAAGCCCGCGCCTCCCGAGGCCGAACTCGCGCCGCGCCCGCGCGTCTCGCGGCCTCGCGCGCTCCTCTACGTGCCGGTCGTCCTCATGACCGCGCTGGGCGTCACCATCGGTATGGCGCCCGAGCCGCTCCTCGAAATCGTCCGGCGGGCCGCCGCGCAGCTCGCCGATCCGACCGAATACGTGCGCGCCGTGCTGGGGGACGCTCGCCCATGAGAGCCCTCGTCCTCAACCTGTTCCTCGCCATCGTCTGGGTGAGCCTGACCGGCCGGGTGACCGCGGGGGGCCTCGCCTTCGGCTTCCTCCTCGGGTATCTCTTGCTCCTCTGGCTCCGGCGCCTCATCGGCCCCACGACGTATTTCGAGAAAGTGCCGGGGGTCCTGTCGTTTCTGCTGTTTTACGCGAAAGAGATGGTCCGGGCGAACCTCCGGGTCGCCCGCGACGTCATTTCGATCAGGCGCAAGAGCCGCCCCGGCATCGTCGCGGTCCCGCTCGATCTGAAGACCGACCTCGAAATCACCGTGCTCGCGAGCCTCATCGCCCTGACGCCCGGCACCTTCGGCCTCGACATCTCGAGCGACCGCCGCGTCCTCTTCGTTCATGCGATGTTCGTGGACAGCCCGGACGCGCTGCGCGTCTCCATCAAGAACGACCTCGAGCGCCGCGTGAAGGAGCTCTTCCGATGACCCCGCTCTTGCTCGTCGCCATCGCCGTCGTCACGGTGGCGTTCGTCGCCGCCTTCATTCGCCTCCTGCTCGGGCCGAGCCTGCCCGACCGCGTGGTCGCCATGGACCTCATGGCGACGGTCGGCAGCGCGGGCATCGCCCTGTATGCGATGGTGACCGACCATGGCGTCCTCCTCGACGCGGTGATGGTGCTGTCGCTCATCTTCTTCCTCGGCACGATCGCGTTCGCGTATTACCTCGAGCGGCAGGGGGAGTCGCCGTGATCGTCGATATCCTCGAGGGCGCGCTCCTCCTCGTCGGCAGCCTGTTCGTGTTGCTCGCGTGCGTGGGGATCCTGCGCATGCCCGACCTGTTCACGCGCCTCCAGGTCACCTCGAAGGCCTCGGTCCTCGGGATGACGTGTATCCTCACGGCGTCCGCCCTGCATTTCGGCGAGCCGGCCGTCACCACCCGAGCCATCGTCATCATTGCTTTCGTGGTGCTCACGATGCCCGTGGCCACGCACCTGCTCGCGCGCGCCGGGTACACGACCAACGTGCCCCTCGCGCCCGAGACCGTGGTGAACGAGCTCGTGGGGCATTACGATCCGACGACCCATACCCTCGCCGGAGCCGAGCCGCGGAGCCGCACGTTCGAGCTCTTGCCCGGCACCGCCGTCATCGGCAAGCGGATCGCCGATCTCGGCCTGCCTCCCGGCGTGCTCATTGGCTCCATTTACCGGGAGGGCGGCACCATCGTGCCCCGGGGTCAGACGATCCTCGAGCTCGGCGACAAGCTCGAGGTGCTCGCCGAGCCTGCCGAGATCGGGCGCGTGCGCGAGATCTTCGAGGCCCAGGTCGAGGCGCCGGAGGCGGACGAGCCCGACGGCAAACCATCATAGACAATGGCGCGAACCGGCCCCAGAGCCTCGCTCGGAGACCCGCACGCGGGCGGGGCGTGGAGGCGTGATGGACCGGGCGACAGAACCCTTCCGAATTGGCATCTCGGGCTCTTACGGCGGCATGAACCTCGGCGACGAGGCCATCCTCGACGGGATCCTCACGCAGCTCCGGGCGTCGATCCCGGCGGAGATCACCGTCTTCTCCCTCGATCCGCAGGACACGGCGCGCAGGCACCAAGTCGAGCGCGTCGTCCCCGTCCGCAGGCTCACCCGCAAGGAGGCCGCGGCCGAGGTCGGGCGGCTCGACCTCTTCCTCCTCGGGGGCGGCGGCATTCTTTACGATCGAGACGCCGCGACCTACCTGCGGGAGGTCTTCATCGCGAAGGAGCTCGGCGTCCCCGTCGCGCTGTATGCCGTGAGCGCGGGGCCGCTCCTGGATCCGGACGCGCGACAAGCCGTGCGGGCGGCCTTGAACGGGGCGGCCATCATCACGGTACGCGACAAGGAGGCCCGTCGCTTGCTCGAGGACGTCGGCGTGGACCGCGAGATTCACCTCACCGCGGATCCGGCCCTGCTCATCCACGAGGAGCCGTTGTCCATCGAGGCCATCAAGGCCGAGGGCGTCGAATTTGAGCGCCACCTCGTCGGCTTCTCCGTCCGGGAGCCGGGCCCCGCGGCGCCCGACATCGATCCCGAGGAATACTATTCGTTGCTCGCGAACGCGGCCGACTTCGTCATCGAGCGCCTCGACACCGACGTCGTGTTCGTCTCCATGGAGCGGACGGACGTGCAGCACAGCCACGCCGTCGTCTCCCACATGAAAAACGCCGAGCGCGCCGAGGTGCTTCGCCGGACGTATTCGCCGCAGCAGATCCTCCATTTCGTGGGGCACCTCGAGTTCGCGGTCGGCATGCGCCTCCACTTCCTGATCTTCTCGGCGCTGCGCGAGACGCCCTTCGTCGCGCTCCCGTATGCCTCCAAGGTGAAGGGGTTCATCGAGGACCTCGAGATGGAGACCCCGCCGCTCGGGACCATCAGCGCCGGTCAGCTCATCGCGCGGCTCGACCGCTCGTGGGACACGCGCCACGAGACCCGCGCCAAGATTCGCCGGCTCTTGCCCGCCCTGCAGGACCGGGCGCGCGAGACGAACCGCATGATCGTCGACCTCCTCTTGTCGCGACGTGGCCAGAAGGCGGCGTGACATGTACGCGATTCGCACCGACATCGCCATCATCGGCGGCGGGCTCGGCGCGTGCGCCGCGGCGCTCGCGGCGGCGCGGATGGGCCGCCGCGTGGTCCTCACCGAAGAGACGCGCTGGCTCGGCGGCCAGTTGACGAACCAGGCCGTCCCTCCCGACGAACACCCGTGGATCGAGGAGTACGGGGCGAACCGGAGCTACCGCGCCCTGCGCGACGGGATCCGCGCGTATTATCGCCGCAATCTGCCCCTCTCCGCGCCTTCGAGGGCCCTCACCACGCTGAACCCGGGTAATGGATGGGTCAGCAAGCTCTGCCACGACCCCCGGATCGCGGTCGCCGTCCTGCACGAGCTGTTCGCTCCGTACCGGCTCAACGGCAATCTCTTCGAGTTGCGCTTCCACCGGCCGATCTCGGCGTGGACGCACGGCGACCGCGTGAGCGGCGTCGTGGTCCGGGGTCGGGAGTCGGGCCGCGACATCCTCATCGAGGCCGACCTCTTCATCGACGCCACGCCACACGGCGAGCTCCTCGCCCTCGCGGGCGTCGAGCATGTCCTCGGGCAGGAGGCGCGCGCGGAGACGGGCGAGCCACACGCCGCCGAGGTGGCGAACCCGAGGGCCCAGCAGGCCATCACGGTGTGCTTCGCGATGGAGCACCTCCCCGGGGAGGACCACACCATCGACAAACCCCGTCAATACGATTTCTGGCGCGAATGCCGGCCGCCGAACTGGCCGGGCCGCCTGCTCGACTGGACCCACGTCCGCCCCGACACCGGCGAGCCATTGACGCGTGGCCTCTACGCAGGCGACGACGGCCACGGCTTGTGGACCTTCCGGCGTATCCTCGACAAGGACGTCTTCGAGCCGGGCTTCGCGCGGAGCGACGTCACCATCGTGAACTGGCCGCAGAACGATTACTGGCTCGGCCCCGTCTGCGGCGTCGACGCGGCGGAGGCCGCGCGGAACGAGGACGCCGCGCGCCAGCTCAGCTTGAGCGTCCTCTACTGGCTCCAGACCGAGGCGCCGCGCCCCGACGGAGGCGCCGGCTACCCTGGGTTGCGCCTGCGCTCCGACGTCGTCGGAGGCACCGCGGACGGCCTCGCGCCAGCGCCGTACATCCGCGAGTCACGCCGCATCCGCGCGGAGTTCACGGTGCTCGAGCAACACATCGCGCACCCGCTGCGCCCGCATGGCCCCGAGGTCTTCGACGACAGCGTCGGGATCGGTTGTTATCGCATCGACCTGCACCCGCGGGTCTCCGGCGGGGGGTACCTCGACATGGGGTGCTGGCCCTTCCAGATCCCGCTCGGAGCCCTCCTCCCGGTGCGCGTGGAGAATCTGTTGCCCGGGGGCAAGAACCTCGGGGTGACACACATCACGAATGGCACCTTCCGGGTCCACCCGGTCGAGTGGGGCGTGGGCGAGGCGGCGGGGATGCTCGCTGCGTTTTGCCTCGATCGCCGCGTCCCGCCGCGCCACGTGCGCGCCCGGAGAGAGCTGCTCGCCGATTTCCAGGCCCTGCTCGTCCAGAATGGCGTCGAGCTCGCCTGGCCGAAGCTCCGCCCCTTGTGACGGGCGTCGTCAGGCGCACCGCTTCATCTTCGACGCCACCCCCTCCACGATGCGCTGCACCTCCCCGACGTCCACCGGCTTCGTCAGGTGATGGTCGAACCCTGCCTCGCGCGCTTGCCGCCGGTCTTCCTCGGTCCCCCAGCCCGTCAGCGCCACCAGCACGACCTGGCCGAGCGCCTCCTCGGCCCGGAGCCGTCGCGCCACCTCGTAGCCCGTCATCCCTGGCAAACCGATGTCCAGGAACACCACGTCCGGCTCGAAGGTCCGCGCCGCCACGAGCGCCGCCGGCCCCGTGTGGGCCACCTCCGTCTCGTGCCCCGAGAGCTTCAGGAGCTCGGCCAGGCTCTCCGCGCCGTCGACGTTGTCGTCCACCACCAGCACCTTCAGGCCCTTCGCCGCTCCGCTCGTGGGCAACCCTCCGCTCGGCCCGTTCGCCGCCGGCGTCTCCTCCGCGGCCCCGAGCGGCAGCCGCACCGTGAACATCGAGCCTCGGGACGGGCCTTCACTCGTGGCCTCCACTGTCCCTCCGTGCAGCTCCACCAGCCGCCGCACCAGCGTCAGACCGATGCCCAGGCCGCCTTGCGCCCGCTCGATCGAGCGGCCCACCTGCGTGAACATGTCGAAGACCTTCGGCAGCATGTCCGCCGGGATGCCCACCCCCGTGTCCTCCACCCGCACGACCATCTGCGCGCCCTCCCGCGCCGCGGCGAGCCGGATCCGCCCGCCCGCGGGCGTGTATTTCGCGGCGTTGTTCAGCAGGTTCGCGAGGATCTGCGACAGGCGCGTCGGGTCCGCCGAGAGCCACAGCGGCTCGTCCGGCAGCGACACCAGAAACACGTGCCCCGCGGCCTCGATCAGCGGGCGGCTCGTCTCCAGCGCGCTCTCCAGCACCACGGCGAGCTCCACCCGCTCCTTGCGTAGCTCCACCTTCCCCCGCGTGATCCGCGAGACGTCGAGCAGGTCGTCCACCATTCGAACCATGTGCCCGACCTGCCGCTCCATCATCTCCCGCACGCGCCGCCCCTGGCCCTCGTCGCGGGCCATTTGCAGGAGCGACAGGCCCGTCCGGATGGGGGCGAGCGGGTTTCTGAGCTCGTGGGCGAGCGTCGCCAGAAACTCGTCTTTGCGCCGATCCTGCTCCCGCAGCTCGTCATAGAGCCGCGCGTTCTCGATCGCCACCGAGGCGATGTGCGCGAGCTGCACCAGGATCGCCTCGTCCTGCTCCGTGAAATCGCCCTCGTATTTGTCGGAGAGCTGGATGAGGCCGAGGTTCTTCCCGCTCCGTGCGACGAACGGCGCCGCCAGCCATCCGCGCAGCGGCGGGTGTTTGTCCCCCTCGCCGCTGAAATTCCGCCACGCCGGGTGGGCCAGGAGCTCGGCCTGCGTGAGCCGCATCGGCCGGTTCGACTGGCAGACCAGCGTGTAGATGCCCTTGCCCGTCGCGTTCGTCTTGTAACCGCGATAAGGCTCGTATTTGGCCGACAGCGACGCCGTGCTGATCGCCTGGGACCAGTCGTTGCCCATCGTCAGGCTCGTGACCGACTGGTGCGCCCCGATGATCCGCCGCGCCTCCTCGGTGATCACCCCGAGCACGCTCTCCAGCGACCCGGACGCGTGGATGGTGAGCGCCGCGTCGGCCACCTGCTCGAGCAGCCGGCCTTGCTCGCGCTCGCGCTCGAGCAGCCGCGCGAGCCGCTCCTCGTGGAGCTTGCGCATGGTGGCGTCGACCGTCACCCCGTCGAACCGCCGGGGCTTGCCGTTGGGTGAATAGGCCGTCCCGCCGAGCGCGCGGATCCATTTGATCGCGCCCGTGACCGGATCGACCGTCCGGTAATCGATGTCGTAAGGCGTCCCCTCGTGGATCGAGGCCTCGATGGCCTGGCGGGTCCGCGCTCGATCGTCCGGGTGAATCCGCGCGTAGAACGTCTCGATCGTCACGCGGGCCTCGGACGGGAGCCAGAAGTGCTCCTTGACCCGCTCGTCCCAGACGAGCTCGTTCTCTTCGAACGGCAGGTTGCAGTTGAAGAAGCCGATCCCGGAGAGCCGGACCGCGAAATCGAGCCGCTCGTCGCGCTCCCGCAGGATCCGGACCGTGCGGGCCCGCTCGAGGGCCTCCCAGCATCGGTCCGCGACGGTCTGGACGAGCTCGATCTCCTCGAGCGTCCAGCGCCGCGGCGTCGCCTGGTCGACGGCCAGCGCCGCGATGAACCGGCCGGCCTTGTGCAGCGGCACGCAGATGCCCGCCTGGATCTTCGCCCGCCGATAGGCCGAGAGGTCGCCGCCCGCCCGCGGATCCTGGTCCACGTCGTCCATCACGTAGGGCTCGTTCGCCTGCATCGACCGCTCGAACGCGGCCCCGAAGCCGGCGGCCGGCCATCGCCCGACCATACTCGGCACGTCTCGCGTGTGGTCCCCCATGATGACGAAGATTCGCTCGTCCTCGATCTCGGCGTACGCGCACCGATCGACGCCGAGGTGCTCGGCGAGCAGGCGCGCCGTCACGGCCATGATCTCGCTCGGATCGGTGAGCGGCTGCGTCCGGGCGGCGAGGGTCGCGAGGAACCGGTGGCGCACGGCGCTCGCGCGGAAGGCCTCGCTGGCCTGCCTGCGCTCCTCGGCCTGGGCGAGGACCTTCATGGCGTTCGCGGCGAACCGCGACAGGCTCGTGAGCAGCCGGGCGTCCTCCCGGTCGAATTTCACCTCGTCGGAATGGGCGACGGCCCAGACGGTCCCGACGGGCGTGCCGCCGTCGTGAAAAGGGACGGCCAGGGCCTCGACGACCGGGGGCTCGAACGTGGTGCACTCCGGGTAATGGCACGCCGGGTGGACGACGAGCAGGGGCGCGCCATGGTCGATGACGGCGCCGCAGACGCTCGTGTATCGGGGCACCACCTGGCCGACCTTGGTGTCGAACGCCCCGGCGACGGCGCGCCAGCGGAACACCGGCTCGCCGTTCTCCTGGTCGAGGACGCTCACGCCGGCGGACTCGGCGCGGCAGAGCTCGAGCGCGAGGGACACGAGCTTCGGCAAGATCTCCTCCGGGGGCCCGGTCAGCGCGCCGGCGAGCTCGACGAGCGCGCGATTCTCGGCCGCGTGATCCGGCGCCCGGGACGACCTTCGGGCGAGCTCTGCCTCACCGTCTTGCAAAGAGTCCCCATCGCTCGGGGGGACTGTCTGTACACGCATGAACTCTATCCATCGAAACCTGGAGAGAGAAGCAAGCGTAACTGACCTCACGCTGCGGAGCAACGAGGCGGGCCATTTGTCTTCCAAGCGAGCGCGACCTGGGCCATCCTCGTCCGCGTCGCAACGGAGAAGCCAGCCATGCCCTTCCGACCTGATCCCACGTTTTATCCGTCGCCGCGGATGGCCATGGACGCGCCGCGCGAGCGTCTCGCCTATGTCACCGCCCCCGACGCGAACGCCGTCCTTGGACGGCCGGACCCGCTGCGTGACGGCCTCGCCACGGTCGACCTCGACCCGCGGTCGCCCACGTACGGCCAGATCATCGCGCTCGCCGAGGTACCGAATTATGGCGACGAGCTGCACCACTCCGGCTGGAACGCGTGCAGCGCCGCGCTCTGCCCGTACGCGCCGCACCCCCACGTCGAGCGCCGTTATCTGATGCTCCCGGCCCTGCGTTCGTCGCGGATCTACGTCTTCGACACGAAGCCCGACCCGAAGAACCCCAAGCTCGTGCGCACCATCGAGGCCGAGGAGATCGCCAAGCGCACCGGCTACTCGCGCCCGCACACGCTCCACTGCGGGCCGGACGGCATCTACGTCTCGGCGCTCGGCAACCCCGAGGGCGACGGCCCCGGCGGCATCTTCGTCCTCGACTGCGAGAGCTTCGACGTGCTCGGCCGCTGGGAGCTCGATCGCGGGCCGCAGCACCTGCACTACGACTTCTGGTGGCACCTCGGCCACGACACCCTCATTTCGAGCGAGTGGGGCACGCCCAAGATGATCGAGGCCGGCGTCAACCCCGACCTCTTGCTCGGCAAGAAGTACGGCCACCGGCTGCATATCTGGGACCTGCGGCGCCGCAAGCACCTGCAGGCGCTCGACATCGGCGACGAGCACCAGATGGCCCTCGAGCTCCGCCCCGCGCACGATCCGACGAAGGCCTACGGCTTCATGGGTGTCGTCGTCAGCGTCGCGGACCTCTCGGCCTCGGTGTGGCTCTGGTATCGCGAAGGGGAACGCTGGGCGATCAAGAAGGTCATCACGATCCCGGCCGAGCCTGCCAGCGCGGACCAGTTGCCGCCGCTGCTCAAGGGCTTCGGCGCGGTGCCGCCGCTCGTGACGGACATCAACCTCTCGCTCGACGACAAATACCTCTACGTCTCCTGCTGGGGCACGGGCGAGCTGCGCCAGTACGACGTCTCGGACCCGCACGACCCGAAGCTCGTGGGCTCGGTGCACATCGGCGGCATCGCGCGGCGCACGCCGCACCCGCGCTCGGGTGGGCCGCTCACGGGCGCGCCGCAGATGGTCGAGGTGAGCCGCGACGGCAAACGTATCTATTTCACGAGTGCCCTCTACACGACCTGGGACGAGCAGTTCTACCCGGACGGGCTCAAGGGCTGGATGGTCAAGGTCGACGCCAAGGAAGGCGGCGGCATCTCGCTGGATCCGGAGTTCTTCGTCGACTTCGGTCCGCGCCGGGCCCACCAGATCCGGCTCGAGGGCGGTGACGCTTCCTCCGACTCGTTCTGCTACCCGTGACGAGCGCCTGGCCCTGGATCACGCTCGCGCTGCTCGGCGCCTACCACGGCTTGAGCCCCGGCATGGGCTGGCTCTTCGCGGTGGCGCTCGGGCTGCAAGAGAAAAGCGGCAAGGCCGTGCTCCGCGCGCTCGTCCCGATCGCCATCGGCCACGCCGCGAGCGTGGGGCTCGCGGTCGGGCTGCTCGCCGCCGGCAAAGCGAGCATTCCGTCGGGGATCCTGCCGTGGATCACCGGCGGCGTGCTCGTGGGCTTCGGCGTCTTCAAGCTCGTGCGCCCGCGCCACCCACGCTGGGTGGGCATGCGCGTGAACATGCGTGACCTCGTCGTGTGGTCGTTCCTCATGGCCACGGCGCACGGTGCGGGGCTCATGCTCCTGCCGGTCTTCGTGCTCGGCGAGGACAACCCCGCGCCTTGCCACGGCCCTGCCTGCCACGACGCCGCGGGCATCTCGCTCTCGAGCCCCGGCGGCTACCTGGCCGCGATCTCGCTGCACACGCTGGCGATGCTCCTGGTCTCGGCGCTCGTCGCGCTGGTCGTCTACTACAAGGTCGGCCTCGCGATGCTGCGGCGCGCGTGGTTCGACCTCGATCGGGTGTGGGCCGGGGCGCTGATCCTCGCGGGCGTGCTCGGGCTCCTGCTCTGACGAAGAAGCCCTCGCGCCCGGCTCTCGCTCTACGTACACTGCGGCCCGCGTGGAGGTCCTCTCGCTCTGCCCCTTTCGCGCCGGGGCCTTGATCTGGCAGGCTGCGCCGGGCGCCTATTCGCTCACGGTGATCGTCAAGGCGACGTTCACGATCGTGCCCGGCGGAGAGGCGTCCATCGCCGAGGCCCAGGCGCCCGTGACGACGCTCGCCGAAGGCGGCGCCGAGGACCTCTCCCCGCTCAAGCCCCGCGTCGACGTCCTCGTCCAGGGCGCGACCGACCCCGACGCGCGTGTCGTCGTCGAAGGCGCCATCCTGCCCGCCGGCGGCCCCATGCCCCTGCACGCGCCGTCGCGTAGGCTGCTGCTCGGCGACGACGCGTACGCCTGGGCGCAGGCCGCGCTCGCGGGTGGCGCCGCGACGGCGGGCCCGCCGCCCGAGGGCTTCGAGTTCGGCTTCTTCCAGTGCGCGCCGCGCGACCAGCGGATCGACCTGCTCCGCATCGGCGCCTCCATCGGCATGGACCGCGTCCTCTCCACCCCCGGCCGCATCGAGACGCGCCTGCCGCAGCGCCGCCCGCAGGCCTTCCGCGTCGATCCCAGGGGCGGGCGCGTGACCGAGATCGCCCTGCGTTGCGACACCCTCTGCGTCGACGCCGCGCAGAAGACGCTCGTCCTGACGTTCCGCGGCCTCGCCGACCTGAAGAGCGGCGCGGAGGCCGACGTGGGCAAGATCGTGGTGGCCGCGCACCCGGAGGGCAAGCGCATCCGCGCCGAGCGGATCGATCGGTTCCTGCGCCTCGGCGAGTCGCTGGAGGAGGACGTGGAGGCCGGCCTGAACATGCTCGAGATGCGGCACGACGCGGTGCTCATCGCCCCGAAGAGCGGCGACACGATGGTGCTCCCCGAGCAAGCGGATCTGCCGCCGCAGGTCACCTCCCCGGATCCTGCGCTGCCCGACGCCTCGGCGCGGCAACACCGCCCGCAGGATCCCATCGCGCCGCCGCCGCTCCCGCCTCCGCCGCAGGTGCAGCCGCAGCCGCGCGTGATCGCGGAGCCGCTCACCGAGGACACGACGCTCGACCTGCCGAAGGCCGCGCCGCCTTCGGTCAAGCGCGAGATCGGCCGCGTGGTCGAGCCGCTCCCGAACGCCCCTGCGCCGCTGGGGCCGCGCCTCGGCAAACCCGCCGGCCCCCCGCGGCCTACACCCACCAGCCCCCCGCGGCCGTCGGTGCCACGTCCAGGGCCGGCGCAGGCTGGAAAGGTGGTCGCGCCTGCGGCGGCTGCTGCGGATGCGGATGCTTCAGTTTCTGCGCCCGCGGATGCTGCGTCGGCGACTCCCTCACCCCCGTCCCCTCTCCCTCCGGGAGAGGGGTGACTGCTGCCTCTTCTCCCCTCTCCACGGAGTGGAGAGGGGTTGGGGGTGAGGCTGGGGTTGAGGTTGGGGGTGAGGCTACCGCGCCGCGTGTTTCTTCTCGGCCTGGTTACGCACCCCCGTGACGGCCTTGTCGGCGGCTGTGCACAGCTCCGGCGTCACGACCGCGGACGGCACGGGCATCTTCGGGTCGACGAGGATCTCGAGCTTCACGATCGTCTTGTCCCCGTCCACGGCGCGCAGCTTCCACGTGGCCCGGAAATCGTCCACGTTCCCGCGCTCCATGCGCGCCGTGATGCGCTCCTCGTTCCCGACCTTGACGGGCTGCCCGATCTTCGTGACGACCCAGACCGTCGCGGCGCCGTGCAGGATCGGCACCTCCAGGTACACCTCGCTCACGCCCTTCGATCGCGAGAGCAGCTTGCTCTGCTTGAACGGCTTGATGACCTTCTCGTAGTGCCGGTAGTCCGTGACGACCCGGCGCACCTCGTCGATGGGCGCGTGGACCAGGATCGCCGCGCCGCCCGTGTCGATCGAGCTCTCCGGGTCGACCGTCTTCTGCGTGTACCGCTGCGCCTTGCCGCGGGCCTCGAGCCGCGCGGCTTCTTCGTCACCTGCGCGTGCGTCGTCGGGCGTGGCGCCGAGGGTGGTCAGGGTCGTGAGCAACACGAGGGCGAGGTGACGCAGGCGAAGCTTCATGGGTGTCTCCGGAAAACAACAAGGTGGAGCCTGTCGCTCTCCAGAGGTGCACGAGCCGTGCCGACGACGTCGACGCCCCCCGAGACCTCCACGGATCCGGGGGAAATGCGGGGCCGCGGCGGATCGCGGGGCGCGCGGATCCTGCGGGGCGTGACGGTTCGTTCACTCCCCGCCGGCGGGTGGCGCCGGGGAGGCGGGGGTCGGCGGGGCCGGGGTGGAGGGGGGAGGGGTCGCTTCTTTGCTGGTGCGCGTGTCGGCCTCGTCGAGCGGGGCCATCTTGCAGGTGCCGTCGAACTGGACGCCTCGATCGATGAAGATGGCCGGCGCGTGCAGCGCGCCCGTGACCTTGGAGGGGGCGTAGAGCTCGATGGCGGTGCGGGCGCGGATGCTCGCCGAGACCTCGCCTCCCGTGACGATGCAGGCGCCGACGAGGATATCGCCGCCGACGCGGGCGCCGTCGCCGATGACGAGCACGTCGTCGCCGCGGATCTCGCCCTGGAAGTCTCCGTCGAGGCGGACGCGGCCCTCGAAGTAGAGCTTGCCCTCGAAGCGGGTGCCGCGCCCGAGCAAGGCGTTGATCTCCGTGGGTCGATGCCCGGCCTGCGCGGCCTGGGCTTCCACGCGTTGCGGATCGTCCTGCCCCGAGAGCGGCTCCATGCCCCGAGCCTTACTCCAGCCCTGGCCCGGAGAGCAATCAGGACTTGATGAGCGAGCGCACCTCGATCTCCAGGTTCTGCTCCTCGGCGACCGCGTCCATCACCTTGCGGACCTTGCTCACGCCGATCGACTGGGGCACGTCGATGCGCGCTTCCATGCGGAAGAGCTGCGATCCCGTCACGGGCGCGGCGTAGGCCGTGGCCTCGAGCGAGACGATGTTCACGCCTGCGTGGGCGAGCGCTCGGGCCACGGAGCGCACGATGCCCTCGTGATCGAGCGCCTCGGCCGTCACGGCGCAGGGGACCGTGGGGGCGCGGCGGTGCTCCTCGGGGGCCTTGGTCCGGCGCGCGAGCACGGTCAGGCCGGTGCTCTTTTGCAGCTCGGAGAGGTCCTTCTCGATGGCGTCGACGGTCTCGGGCGGGCCGGAGGCGAGCAGCAGGATGCCGAACTCGGCGCCGAGGATGGCCATGCGGCTGTCCTCCACGTTGCCCCCGTGCCGGGTGAGGTACTCCGTCACCTCGGCGACGAGGCCCGGCCGATCGGGTCCGAGGCAGGACAGGACCACGTACACGTCTTGTTGCGTCATGCGGCGCATCCTAGTCGTGGACGCCTGGGACCGCGAGCACGCTGGCGACGAGGTGCGCGACCCGGACGGGCTCGGGGAGCCGACCGTGCACGGCGAACCGTCGGATCACCGAGGCCGCCTCGTCCATGCCGAGGCCTGCGCGCTGGATGAAGAGCCCGGCGCACGGCTCCATGGGCCCGGCCTTCTCGATGAGCTGCCACTTGCGGGCGCCGCCGGGGACCTTTTCGAGCAGCGCCTTCCGCACGGCCGGGACGTTCGGGGCGCGCTTCGACACGACCAGCACGGCCATGCCGAGCCGCGCGGCGAGGTCGTGTACGTCGACCACGTTGAAGCCCGCGAGCGCGATGCCTTCCATCATCACGAGCCGCGTATGCGCGGCGAACCGCGAGCGGCTGATCATCGAGGCGAGGGCGTCCGTCCCGTTCGCGCCGTCGCGCCGCACCTTCGTGGAGAGCACGCCTTCGAGCCTCGTGCCGGCGAAGGCGACGCCCACGATGGGCACGTCGCCCCGGTGCGCGCGGGGGAAGGGCGCGTCGTCGACGCCGATGACGTGGGAGAGCGGGCTCATGGGCTTTCGTGCGGCGCGGCGGGCGAGCGAGCGTGCCTCTAGAAGATGACGTCGTAGGTCGTCGAGGCGCCGGTGTTGTTGGTCTCGTCGGTCTCCGGGACCTCGTTGCCCGGGTCGAGGCGGACGGCCTTGTAGTAGGCGCCGGCCGGGATCTCGGGGATCTTGCACTGGAACGAGTAATCGAGCGTCTGCTGGGGCCCGATGGAGTCGAAGAGGATCGTGCAAGCGAGCGTATCGTCCAGGCTCAACTGCATGTTGAGCGAGTAGTAGAGCGAGACCTCGAACGGCGGCACCGGCGCCGTGCCCGGGTTCTTGACCAGCACGTGGTGGGTGGCCGTGTCACCCGGGTGCCCCGTCCCGGCGCCGCCGTAGTACCCATCGAAGACGAGATCCATGTGCGGCGCCGTGAGCGAGACCGGGGTCGCGGCCGTGGCGGTGTTGTTTCCCTCGTTCGTCTCGGGGACCTGATTGGCTGGATCGACGATGGCCCCCAGGAAGTACGAATCGGTGGGGAGCAGCGGCACCTCGCACGTCTTCTGCACGACGAGCGGCTGATTCGGCGGCAGGCTCTGGCCCGACGCGGCCTCGCATATCTTGATGTCGAGGGGCGAGATGGTCGCGTCCGTGGAGTAGTAGAATGCGACGTTGAACGGGGGAGACGTCTTCGTGCCGCTGTTCGTGACGGTGGCCGAGAACGTCACCTGCTGCCCCGTGTCCACCGTGAAATCGCCCGTGGCGGCCGCTCCGATTTGCAGATCGACGTCCAGAGGGGTGATGGCCACCTGCGCCGCAGCGCTGGTGTTGTTGTTCGTCTCGTCGGTCTCCTTGACGACCAGATCCGGGTCGACGACGACGCCGAAATGGTAGGACCCCTCGAGGTTCGGGACGGGGCACGTGACGACGTACGTTTCGGACGCGAGGCCCGAAAGCCCGTTCGAATCGGTGTGTTTGCAGATGAGGGTGTCGCTCGACGTGACGTCCGCGTCCGTGGAATGGTAGAGCCCGACCTTGAACGAGGGCACGGGATCCGGCCCGAGGTTCTCCACGGTGAACGTGTAGTTCGCCATCTGGCCGGGGTAGACGTCGCTCTGCTCGGCCGCCGCGGCGCTGGGTCTCAGATCGGCGTTCGGACTTCCCTCGATCTTGAACCCCTGCGTGTCGAACCGGCCGTTGTTGCTCTCGTCCGACTCGTCGATGATGTTCCCGGGGTCCACGTAGATCCCGAGGTTGTAGTTGCCGTTGTAGACGCCGGCGGGGATCGTGACCGTCGTCTTCCAGGGGGCGGTCTGGCCTGGGGGGGTCAGGTACGGATAATGCCAGGACCAGACCTCGACGTCGTCCGCGTCGCCGAACACGGTGTTCTTGGAGAGCACGACGACGATATCGAATGAAAAGTCCGTGTCGACGACGCCCTCGTTCTTGATGGAGAAATGGATGTCGCTCTTGTGTCCGGGCGACATCGTGTGGTCGTCGATGTAAAAATAACCTGGCTTGAGATCGGGCTTCGGCGGAGGAGGTTCCGCGACGCACGTGCCGGCATCGCAGAACTCTCCAGCGCCGCACGATCCGCAGGTCGCTCCGCAGCCATTGTAGCCGCACGCCTTCCCTTCGCAGTTCGGCGTGCACACGCATTGCCCCGCCATACACACGTGCTGGGTTGGGCATGTCCCACAGAGCTGACCGCACGCATTTTCTCCGCAAGCGATGCCCTCGCAGCTACAGGCGCCCCCCATGCCTCCGCTGCCGCCCGCGCTCGACGACGACGAGGTCGATCCCCCCGCGCCTCCCGCGCCCCCCGTCCCGCCCGTCCCCCAGTTTTCGTCGTCGTCGATTCCGCTCGGGGGTCCGGGGTCCGCCGTGCAAGCCGCGAAGAGCCCGGCGCCGAGAGCGAGGATGGCCGCGGCCCACGGTGTCCGGGCGCGTGAGGACAGGGTTTTGCGAGTCATTTTCGAATCAATCATGGATTCCTGCTCGGCGGTGAACGCCGGACGTCTTGGAAAGTACGGGAGAGAACGGAGCGAGCTTCAGCACTGGAAATTTCGAGAGGAGCGACAGTAAGCTAGAAGCCGCAAGTCCGTCAACGGCCGTGTGCTGGCCCGCTGATGACGAACGGCAAGGATCCATCCGGCGCGACGAGACGCGAGGCGCGGTGCCCTTCTCGCGAGGCATCGTGCCCTCGGCGCGAGCGAGGGTGCCCTCGGCGCGAGCGACGGTGCCCTTTGCGCGAGCGAGGGTGCCCTTGGCGCGAGCGACGGTGCCCAAGTTGCGAGCGACGGTGCCCTCGGCGCGAGCGACGGTGCCCTTCGTGCGAGCGAGGGTGCCCTTGGCGCGAGCGACGGTGCCCAAGTTGCGAGCGACGGTGCCCAAGTTGCGAGCGATGGTGCCCAAGTTGCGAGCGACGGTGTCCTTCGCGCGAGCGACCCCGCCGTTGCGGAACACGACTCGGTCCTTGCGGAGCACGACTCGGTCCTTGCGGAGCACGACTCGGTCCTTGGGGAACACCACCCGGTCCTTGCGGGACACGACTCGGCCCTTCCGGAACACCACCCGGCCCTTGGGGAACACGACTCGGCCCTTGCGGAACACGACCCGGCCCTTGCGGAACACGACCCGGCCCTTGCGGAACACCACCCGGCCCTTGCGGAACAATACCCGGCCCTTGCGGAACACCACCCGGTCCATGCGGAACACGACTCCGCCCTCCCCGGACGGGCTCGACACGGAAAACATCGCCCCTTGGCGTAGGGACCCGGGAGCTCGCTCCGTCAGTTGGATCGAGACCTCGCTGATGGTTGCCGAGCGAGGCCCAGGAGAAACCATGAAGTTGCCCCGTACCCTGAAGTTCTTCGCTCCCCTGACCTTCGCCCTTGCCCTCGCCCTGGGCGGTTGCGCGTCGGCGAGCCCGGACGAAGAGGTCGCATCGGCCGCGGAGGCTGCGTCGGAGACCGAGTCCCCGCACGCGCACGGCAAGTTCGGTCGTCATCACGGCGGCGGCCACCACCTGCTCGGCGCTGCCCTCCACGAGCTCGACGACCTCACGCCCGAGCAACGCAAGACGATCGAGGGCGCGATGCAGTCGCTCGACGGCACGCACGAGGCCGATCGCCAGGCGTTCCACAAGGCGCTCGCCGACGGCGTGCGCGCCGGCAAGATCGACGAGGCCGCCGTCAAGGCGAAGCTCGGCGACACGGAGAAGCTCGCGAGCGAGCGGCGCGCGGCCGTGGTGAAGGCCCTCGGCACGCTGCACGCGACGCTCACGCCGGCCCAGCGCGTGGCGCTCGCCACGCACGTCGAGGAGCGGATGGAGAAGTTCGCGGGCAAGCACGGCCCCGAGGGCATGAAGCGCGGCCGCCACCACGGCCCCGAGGACGGCGAGCGCGGGCCGCGGGGCCCCGAGGGCATGAAGCGCGGGCCACGCGGCGAGCACGGGCCGATGGGCTTCTTCCTCCACGGGCTCGAGCTCCGCGAGGAGCAGAAGACGCAGATCCACGCGGCGCTCGAGGCCTCACGCCCCGAGAAGCCGGAGATGCATGGGAAGATGGACAAGGAGGCGTGGGCCAAGAAGCACGAGGAGCACCGCGCCCGCATGAAGGCCGCGATCGCGTCGTTCCGCACCGACACGTTCGACGCCGAGGCGCTCCTGCCCCCGAAGGACGCCCGGCCGATGCCGATGATGATGGGCGACCACCTCGTGAAGGCGCTCTCCGCCATCGTGCCCGTGCTCGACGAGGGGCAACGCGGCGCGCTCGCCCAGCGGATCGAGGAAGGCCCGAAGATGCCGCATTTCCGCGGCAAGCGCGGCGGCAAGCACGGGCGACACCACGAGGGCGCGACGCAGGCGCCGCCTTCGCGCTAGAGTCCGGCCCGCATGTCCGTCGATCTGAGGCTCGTCGCGGGGCGCGTGGCAGGGGGGGACGTGGCCGCCTTCCGGCCGATCGTCGACCACACGCGCGTGCCGCTCTACCGGCTCGCGGCGCGCCTCTGCGGCAACCTCGCCGACGCGGAGGACGCGCTCCAGGACGCGTACGCGAGCGCCTTCCGCGCCCTGTCGGACGGGCGCTACGACGGCCGCGCCAAGATCGAGACCTGGCTCTACCGGATCGTCACGAACGCTTGCGTCGACCTCCTGCGCAAGCGCAAGGAGCGCCCCGCCGAGGACACACGTGAGCCGCGCTTCGACGGCCTCGTGCGCGCCGAGGCGCGGGTCGCGTTGACGGAGCTCGACGCCATGCTGAAATCCCTTCAGCCCCAGGACCGCGCGGCCCTCGTGCTCGTGACCGTGGAGGGGCTCTCGGCGAAGGAGGCCGCCGAGGCCCTCGGATGCACCGAGGGGGCGCTCGAGCAGCGCCTCGTCCGAGCGCGCGCCGCGCTGCGCACGAAGACCGAAGCGGGGGAGGTGTCCGATGGCCGAGCATGACCGTGATCCGCTCTCGAACCTCGAAGCGCTCGCCCGCGAGACGGACGACCTCCGCCCGACGGACGAGCTCACCGATGCCCTGCTCCGCGTGATCGAAGCTCCCGACGATCGCCTCGCGCGGCTCACGCAGGAGACCTCGGACCTCGCCCCGAGTGATGACTTCGCCGCGTCCGTGATGGCCGCGATCGGCGAGACGAGCGGCGCGCGTCGGTTCGAGCTGCCCTGGTCCTCGGGCGTCGTGCGCTTCGGGCGGCTCGCGCTCGTCAGCGCGGCGGCTGCGGCGGCGCTCGCGCTCTGGCTCTCGCAGACGGCGGAGAACCGGTACGACTCCACGGTCCTCGAGGCCGTCGCCGCCGTCGAGGTGTACGAATGAAGTCCCGCCGCCTCTTGCCGGCCCTCGTGCTCGTGGGCGTGTTCGTGTTCGGCGGCGTCGCCGGCGCGGGCGCGATGCGCGCGTACATGCTGCAGGACATGCGCGCTCGTTTCGGCGGCCCGCCGGGCGAGGTGCGCACGCACCTGCGAGTCGAGTCCATGCGCCGGCACCTCGACCTCACGGCCGACCAGGTCACGCGGGTCGAGGCGATCTTCCGCGAGAGCGACGGCGACTTCGAGGGCGCGATGAAGCCCTGCCGCGAGGAGCTCGAGGCGCTGCGCAAGCGCACCGACGAGCGGATCGTCGAGGTCCTCGACGCCTCGCAACGCGCGCGGTTCCAGGAGTACGCCGAGAAACGCAAGCGAAGGCCGCATGGTCACGGCCATGGCCCTTTCCCGCCTCCTCCGGGCCCGCCGCCGCGGGATTGAGCCGCGCTCGACGCGCGCGCGTGAGCGAGGTTGGCCACGACAATTTTTCTTGCGGCGGTGATCGGCCCCGTGGCTACGATGTGCCCGCGGGCGCCGGGAAGGCCCGCGTTGTTCGAGGCCGGAGGACGAGACCATGAAGATCAAAGCCGCGGTCGCGCATCGACCGAACGCCCCGCTGAGCATCGAGGAAGTCGAGCTGGAGGGCCCGAAGGAAGGGGAGGTCCTCGTCGAGATCAAGGCGACCGGGGTTTGCCATACCGACGATTACACGCTCTCGGGCAAGGACTCCGAGGGTATTTTCCCCTCGATCCTGGGGCACGAGGGCGCGGGCGTCGTCGTCGACGTCGGCCCGGGCGTGAAGAGCGTGAAGAAGGGTGATCACGTGATCCCGCTCTACACGCCCGAGTGTCGCCAGTGTAAATTCTGCCTCTCGCGCAAGACGAACCTCTGCCAGGCCATCCGCGCGACGCAGGGCAAGGGCCTCATGCCGGACGGCACGAGCCGCTTCAAGATCGGCAAGGAGACCGTGTACCATTACATGGGCACGTCCACGTTCGCGAATTACACCGTATTGCCCGAGATCGCCGTCGCGAAGATCCGCGAGGACGCGCCGTTCGACAAGGTGTGTTACATCGGCTGCGGCGTGACCACGGGCATCGGCGCCGTCATTTACACGGCGCAGGTGAAGCCCGGCGACAACGTCGTGGTGTTTGGCCTCGGCGGCATCGGCCTGAACGTCATCCAGGGCGCGCGGATGGCCGGCGCCAACATGATCGTCGGCGTCGACCTGAACCCGGCGCGCAAGGAGATGGGCGAGAAGTTCGGAATGACGCATTTCGTCAACCCGAGCGAGGTGCAGGGCGACCTCGTGCCGTACCTCGTGAACCTCACGGACGGCGGCGCCGATTACTCCTTCGAATGCGTCGGCAGCGTGCAGGTGATGCGCCAGGCGCTCGAGTGTTGCCACAAGGGCTGGGGCGTCTCCGTCATCATCGGCGTGGCCGCCGCGGGCCAGGAGATCGCGACGCGCCCGTTCCAGCTCGTCACCGGCCGCGTCTGGAAGGGCAGCGCGTTCGGCGGCGCCCGCGGGCGCACCGACGTGCCGAAGATCGTCGACTGGTACATGGACAAGAAGATCAACATCGACGACCTCATCACGTACGTCCTGCCGATCGACAAGATCAACGAGTCGTTTGATCTCATGCACTCGGGCAAGTCGATCCGCTCTGTCGTGACCTTCTGAGCTTTGCAAAGGTGGGCCGGGCGGGGTACACCCACCCGCATGAGGGGATCCATCCTCGCCCTGGCCTCGCTGCTCGTCCTCGCCGGATGCGAGAAGCCCGCGCCGCCGCCCGCGACTTCGTCGCAGCGCGTGACCCTCGTCCAGAAAGGCCCGGCCCAGATCGAGCTCGTCCCGGCCGCGGGGCAGCCGCCGTATTGCCTCGTCTTCACGATCGCCGAGGGCGGCCCGATTCGTCACCTCACGACGCTCGAGGACAAACTCTCGCCCGATTGCCCGGCCGGCGAGCCCGTCCTGGGCAATGTCTTTCGTATCCCGCCGCGCGAGGGCACGGTGAAGATCTTCGTCGTCTTCTCGGACCGCGCCCTCGAGGCCGACCCCGTCGCGCGCCAGATCAGCGACCTCGTGAGCCAGAAGCAGCCCGTCACCGCGATGGACCTCCGCGCCCCGGGCCGCGTCGTCGTCGAGATGCTCTCGTTCACGCCCTCCGCCGGGTGATTCACCCTGCCCTGCTGCGGAACTCGTCGATACGGGCGCGCGCCTCCACCTCCGTGGACACGAACTCGAAGTGGAACTCGAAGAGCGACGGCGCGACGAGCCGGCCGGCGCGGTACACGGTCATGATCACCGCGCGCGTCGAGAAGTTCGCGCCGAAGACGAGCACGCTGCGGAACGGATAAGGTTTGTCCGCTCGCGTCCACGCCGCGCGCGACCCGGCCTCGATGAATACGAGCTCGCTCGCGTCGAACACCACGTGATAGGGGCCGACGCGCTCCCCGATCTCGGCGTAGATGGCGCGGATCCGCATGGCTTCGGCCGCGGACGTGGGACCACGGAGGGTGAGGAACACGAGGTCCGGCCGCTCCCACCGGACCAGATGACGGCCTATCTCCCAGCTCGGCGTCGGCGCATCCAACGGATCCATGTCGGCAACGTTACCAGGAACGTGCGATGCGCACAACAGGTTCGACGATCATGCGGTAGGGCGTACCACGCTGCCGTGCAGGGACTCGAGCCGAGCGCGCGCCGCGGCCTCGGTCGGGAAGAAGTCCACGTCCCAGCGGAAGGCCGCGGGGGCGATGAACCGCCCGGCGCGGTGTGTCGTGAGCACGAGCGTGCGGATCGCGAAGCTCGCCTGATAAACGAACGCGCGCCGAAATGGATACGGCCGCTCCGCGCGTGTCCAGGCCCGACGCGCGGTCACCTCGAACGATCCGAGCTCGCCCAGCCCGACGAGCAGATCGTAGGGGCCCGACAGGTCGCCAATCTCGAAGAGGAGCTTCTGCACCTCCGCGATGTATTCGGCCTTGTTGGGCCCGTGTATGACGAGGTGGACGAGGTCGGGGCGCTCCAGGCGGACCGAGGTCCTGCCCACTTCCCAGCTCGGCGTCGGCGTATCAAAAGGATGCAAGGGACACGCACGATACCAGCCCCGCAGGGCGCGCACAATGCTGGTATGACCACCGATTCGCGTGTGAGCCTCCGCGCGTCGAATGGCCCGGGCTTCCCGCGCGAGCGCGTCGTGTGATAGGTGTTTGCCCCCGTTCATGAAGCACAAGCCTCTGCCGCCGGCCCCGGACGCCCAGGCCCCCGAGATCGTCTACGGCCTGCGCGCCGGCCTCGCCGTCTTTGCGCGCCGCCCGGACGACATCCTCCGCATCTCGTACGGGCGCGAGGCGCGCCGCGAGATCGAGGCGCTCGCCCGCTGGGCCGCGGCGCGCCGGATGCCTTGCCTGGAGGTCCGGGACGACGAGCTCGAGCGGATCGCCCACTCGAAGAACCACGAGGGGCTCTGCCTCCACACGAAGCGGCGGGCGTGGCTCGGGACGAACGAGCTCGCGGACATGCTGGTCCGGACCCGCGGCGCGAGTATTGCGCTCGAGCGGGTGCGCAACCCCTACAACATCGGCGCGATCGTGCGGAGCGCGGCGTTTTTTGGCCTCGACGCCGCGCTGCTCGGCGCGCCGGCCCCGCACCCGGGCCTGCCGCCCGACGCCGTCCGCGTGGCCGAGGGGGGCGCCGAAGAGCTCGCCTTCGCCCGCACGACGGACCTGCCCGACACCCTCGCGCGGCTGCGGGCCCGCGGCATCTCGATCGTCGGCGCCGAGAGTGACGCGGCGGCGAACGCGTTTGGTTTCTCGTTCCAGCGCCCCGTCGTGCTGGTGATGGGGCACGAGCGCGAGGGCTTGTCGGAGCGAGCCAAGGCGCAATGTGACGCGCTCGTGGTGATCCCGGCGGCGGGGCCAGGGACGGTCGGGTCGCTGAACGTGTCGATCGCGGCGAGTATCCTCCTCGCCGAGGTTGTCCGAGACAACTTGCTGAAACAGAGCGTGGCTCCCGTGCAGGCAACGCCCCCCGCGAGCCCGCCCCGAACCCGTGCGCCGCGTCGGCGCTGAGGATCAGCGGGGCCGGCGCGCCTTGCCGAGCGCATAACGAACGCCGTGCTGCAGCGTCGCGAGGGTCACGATCCCCCCGAGGTCGCCGCCCGTCTCCACGATCCGCCGCGCCACGTCCGGCCGCATCCCCGTGAGCACGGCCTCCGTGCCGAGCAGCCCGAGCGCCCGCGCCGCCCGGAGGAGCGCGTCCGTCACCGAGGCGTCGACCATCTTCACGCCGGTGATATCGAGGATCACCATTTCCGCCTGCGTGGCGTGGACGCCCTCGAGCGCGATCTCGAGCACCTGCGAGGCGCGGCGCTCGTCGACGATCCCCACGAGTGGCATCACCATGACCCGATCCGTGAGGGGGATCAGCGGCGTCTGCACGCGGATGAGCTCCTCCTCCAGCGCCGCGCGCGCCTGCTCCGAGAGCTTCCTCTCCACGAGCTCGGCCTCGAGCCGCGCGTGGGCGTCGAGCAGCGCGACCTGGGCCTGCTCGCGCTCCGCGAGCTCCTGCGCGAGGCGCTCGTTGGCGTCGCCGATCGCCTGGGTCTGTCGCCGGATCTCCTCGACGAGCAGCGCATTCTCCACGGCGACGGCGGCCTGCGCCGAGAGGAACTCGGCGAACGCGACCCGCGCCGCGCCGAATACGTGCGCCGCCGCGGCATTCTCCAGATAAACGACACCGGCGAGCTCGGCCTTGTGTTTCATGCCGAGGCAAAGCACGCTCCGGGGCCTCCGCGCCGCGAGGAACGGGTCTCGGCCGAACCGCTCGTCCGCCGCCGCGTCGCCGAGCACCACCGGCTCGCCCGTCCTCTCGACGAGCTGCACCACGGTGGCGGGCACGTCCCCGGCTTCGAGCAGGGGCGCGTCGAGCCCGACCTCGACCCGATCGGGATCCACCGTCCTCTTCGCCGCGACGCGTAACGCGCCGCCTCGCTTCAGCATCAGCACCGCGCGCCGAGCGCCCGTGCTCGCCACGACCACGCGCAGCACCCCCTCGAGCACGCGGTCGAGCTCGATCTGGCTCGTGAGCGCCTGGGCCGCCTCGAGCAACGCGCCGAGGTCGATCTGCGCCGCCGAGGTCGACGCCGTCGTGGTCACCGTGCGTATCGTGCCCCCGAGGCCATGCTCCTCCGGCGCGCCGAGCAGCGACGCGTGCGCCTGCGCCATGTCGGCGACCTTCGCGCTCGCGCCCCACCGCGTGTAGGCCCGCTGCGCGGCGACGAGGTACACCCGCGCGACCGCCTCCTGCCCGCGGCCGAGGTAAAACTGCGCGGCCCGCTCGTTCGCGAGGGCCTCGACCTTCATGTTCCCCTGCGCGCGCGCCGCCGCGACGGCTGCGTCGTAGAGCTCGCGCGCGTCGCCGGAGCGGCCTTCGATCCGAGCGACCTCGGCGCGGAGCAGCGCGTGATGATGCCCGAACGTCGCCTCGCAGAGCCTCGCGGCGTGGTCGAGCTTCTCGGCGCACGCGGCGAGGCGCGCGGCGAGCTTCTCCCTCTCGACGACCGGGGCCGATGCGTGGGCGCTCGCCAGCGCGAGGCCCAGGTGAAAGGGCATCTCGGAGGCGACCGGCAGCGCCGCCGCGGGGCCCATGCGGGGCTCGATCACGTCCGCGGCGTCGATCACGCAGGCTGGATCCCCGTGCACGCAGCCGACGAGCATCTTCGCCGCGAAGTAATAGGGCACGATCAAATGCAGCCCCTCGCGCTCGGCGCGGGCGAGCCAGGTGGCCTCGTCGAACTGCTCGTCGCTCAGCGACGACCGGCCGCGGGTACGTCCCTCCAGGTTCGCGACGGCCTGGAGCGCGATCGTCAGGCCCTCGACCGCGATTCCCTCCTTCACCCGCCGCGCGAACGAGAGCTCTTTCTCGGCGCGGGCCCGCGTCGCCGCGAGCTCCTCGATCCCGGTGAGCTTGATCCCGACGATTTCGAGGGCGCACGAGCAGCCGAAGACGATATCCCCGGCGACGAGGCCCGCGCGCAGGGCTCGTTCGAAGCCTGCGAGGACCTCCTCGGCCCTTTCGAAGTGATGGGACGTGCAGGCCACCGTGTGCAGGGCCCTGCAACGCCGGCCCGGCGTGCCGATCTTCGCGTCGAGCGCGGGCGCGAGCGCGAGGAACTGGCGCGCCTCGTCGTACCGCTGGAAGGCGGCGCAGAGGACGAAGGCGTGAAATGCGTAGGCGTGTGGCGAGACGTCCGTGTGCCCGTGCCGCAGGCCTTCGTTCACCATGGCGTGGGCGAGCCACAGGACCAAACGCATGTCGTGCACGCACATCGGCGCGACCAGGTGCCCGAGCAGCTCGAGCCGCATCACCAGCTCGGGATCGGTCGAGACCGGGGCGTCCACGAGCTCCTCGATCCGCCGGGAGGCAAGCGCCGTCGCGAGCTCCTTCATCTCGGCGCCGATCGCCTCCGCGAGCTCCTCGTGGGTCTCGGGCACCTTCAATCCGAGCAGCGCGAGGCCCTCCTTTCCCGCCTGGATAGAGTCCACGATGCGCAGGCTCGAATGGCGCAGATCCACGAGCAAGAGGCAGATCCCCGCGCGCTCCATCCGCGTCCGGGCGCGCGCGCGCAGCCGCTCGAAGGTGGCCTCGGCCTCCTCGGGCCGCCCGCTCAGGTATTCACACTCCGCGTGCTCCCGCGTGAGCGAAAAGGCGAGCTCGTAATCGTCCTCGAAGCCCGCCTCGCCGAGCAACACCACGCCCGCGCGCAGATACCGCGCCGCGGCCTCGTACGCGACGCCCGCCTTCGCGCGCCTGCCCGCGGCGAGGTTGTACCGCGCGAGGGCGCGGCGCTCCTCCGGATCCTCGATCCCCGCCGCGCCTTCGTCGAGGTGATCCACGATCTCGAAGAGCCGGTCCTCGCGCGCCCGCTCGTCGCATCGCCCGAGGAGCAGCCGGCCCACGTCGAGGTGCAGCCGCGGCCGATCCGCCTCCGGGATCAACGCGTACGCCGCCTGCTGCACCCGATCGTGCAGGAACCGATACCCCACCTCGAACGGCGCCTCCGCCGCGCTCGGCCCCGCGTCCTCGCCCGCGAGGTCCTCCGCCCATTTGTAATCGGCGTCGAGCGGCAGGACGAACCCCTCCCGCAGCGCCTCCCAGAGCGCGGCGGCCGTCGTCCGCGGCGAAGACCGGGCGACGAGTGATAACGTGGACAGGTCGAACGTGTGCCCGATACACGCCGCGAGCCGAAGCACGTGCTGCGTCGCCTCGGGCAAACCGCGCACCCTGCGCGAGAGCAGGTCGATCACGTTCTCCGTGGCGGCGCGGGCGCGCGCCTCCGCGAGGTCCCAGCGGAAGGCGCCCGCGCCCGGATCGAACCGGACGACGCCCTCCGCGACGAGGCCCTTCAAGAACTGGCCGAGGTAAAATGGATTGCCGTGCGTCTTCTCGAACGATAGCGTCGCGAGGGGCGTGACCTCCTCCGCGGGGCGGCCCAATGCGTCGGCCAGGAACGCCGCCACGTGCGCGGGCTCGAGCGGGCCGAGCGAGACCTCCTCGAGCGGCACGCCCGCCTTGCGCAGGCCGGCGAGCGAGAGCGTGAGCGGGTGCGCGGCGTCCACCTCGTGGTCGCGGTAGGCGCCGAGGACGAGCAGGTGCCCGGCCTCCGGATCCACGAGGGCGAGCTCGAGCAGCTTGAGGGACGCCGGGTCGGCCCATTGCAGATCGTCGAGGAAGAGGACCAGCGGGCGGGCCAGGCGGCAGAGGGCGCGCAGGAAGTCCGAGAGCGCCATCTGGAAGCGGTTCTGCGCCTCGGCGGGCCCGAGCGGCGGCAAGGGCGGCTGCGGCCCGAGGATCCGCGCGAGCTCGGGGACGAGGTCGCAGACGACCCGCGCGTGTTCACCCAGCGCGTCGCCGATCGCCGCGCGAAAACGCGCGAGGACGGCGTCGGGCTCGCCGAGGATCCAGCGGAACATCCCGCGGAGCGCGTGGATCACCGCGGCGTAGGGCGCGTTGCGGCCCTGCTGATCGAACTTCCCGGACGCGAGATACCCGCCGCGGGCCGCGATCGAGCGGCGCACCTCGCTGACGAGCGCGCTCTTGCCGATGCCCGCGTAGCCCGACAGCGCGACCAGGACCCGCGCGCCTCCGCAGGCCCGCTCGAACGCCCCGAGCAGCGCCTCCGCCTCGGCCTCGCGCCCGTAGAGCTTCTGCGGCAGGCGCAGCACGCTCGTCACGTCGTCCTGGCCGAGCTCGAAGGGCGCGATCTCGCCGCCTGCGTCGAGGCGCGCGAGGCACGTGGCCAGATCGGCGCGCAGGCCTCGCGCCCCCTGGTAACGATCCTCGGGGTTCTTGGCGAGCAGCTTCATCACGATCGCCGACACCGCGGCGGGCACGTCCGCCGAGCGTTCGTGTGGCGGGACGGGGGCGCGCGCGAGGTGCGCGTGGACGAGCTCCGCGGGATCGGTCGACATGAACGGGCGCTCGCCCGTGAGCATCTCGTACAGGGTCACGCCGAGCGAATACTGATCGGACCGATCATCCACGACCCGGTTCATCCGCCCCGTCTGCTCGGGCGACATGTACGGCAGGGTCCCCTCCAGCCGATCGGCGCCGAGCTGGCTCGACGTCTCCTCCGACATCCGGGCGGCGATGCCGAAATCCGTGAGCGCCACGGCCAGCGTCGCGGGATCCACGAGGATGTTTTGCGGCTTCACGTCCTTGTGGATGAGCCCGCGGCCGTGCACGGCGGAGAGCGTGTCTGCGAGCGTGATGCCGATGCGCAGGGTGGCGCGCAGGTCCGGGCGCCCTTCCTCGAGCCAATCGGCGAGCGGCCGTCCCTCGAAATGCTCGAGCACGAGCGCCACCGAGGCGCCGGCCTTCTCGAGGCCGAGGACCCGCGCCACGCCGGGCACGTCGAGGTCCCGCGTGATCAGCCATTCGTGCCGGATCCGGGCGATCTGCCGGACGTCCGGCGCCTCGGACCGGGGCATCTTCAGGGTGACGGAGGCGCCGTCCGACAGCCGGCGCGCGCGGCGCACGAGGATCTCCGGTCCCTCGTGCAGGATGGGTCCCAGTTCGTACTGCGGCAGGTCGTTCATGGGCGCATCCTCCCGAAGGCAGCGCAGGGGCCGCCCGAGATGAGCCTATTCCCGAGTCCGTTCGTGCTACAAGAGTACGCGCTTACGGAAGTACGACGATCCCCAACGTGTGACGTCGCCCGCGTGGCTCACCCCACTTTCCTCGCCCGCGTCTTGCCCAGCGTCTTGCGCACCAGCAGCCGATCTCCGGCTTCCGCCACCCGGACGAACCCTGCTTGCAGGAGCACGCCGAGGGGCCCCGACTCCTTTCCGGGCCGCATCTTCGGCGGGTAGGCGTCCAGGAACGTCGCCCCCTCGGCGGCGAGGGAGCTCTCCGCCTCCGCGAGCAGGACCCGACCGAGCCCCAGCCGGGCGTGGCGCGGGGCGACGAGCAGGCAGGCCACCGTCGGCACCGGCTCCGGGGCCTCGGCGCCGCCGGGCCCGAGCGCCGCGAGTACGCCGACGAGGCAGAGCCCCGCGGGCAAACCCTCCACGTACGCGGCAAAGCCGGTCAGCCGGCCCTCCCGCATCAGCTCGGCGAGGTCATTCACGACGGCCCAGGGGTCGTCCTCCGGCGCCTGTCGCGACAGACCGGGGAAAACCGCGGCGGGCACCTCGTCGAGCTCGTGCTCCAGCAGCGCCAGGCTCTCGGCCACCGTGGTGGGTTCGTCGGGGGAGACGCGGAGGACGTGGGTGTCGACCATGAGGTTTTACGGGACCTAACCATAGAGTCCCCTCATTCAGGTCCATGTGTCCAGCGAGCTCTTCGTCCAAAAAAAAGAACGAGCGGACGCAAAAAAGTTTGCCCCCGGGGAAAAACCGTCGGGAGGAGCACTCCGCCGGATGAGGTCGCGAGGGGGATCGCGGTGGGGGGCGGGGTGCGTTATCCTGGGTTCGATGGTCCGGAAGTTTGGTCTCCCTGTCCTCGCGCCCAGGCCGCCGCTCCCGACGGTGGACGCCATGCGCAAGCGCCTCGGCGGGCGCGCCTCGACCGAGGCGGGCGCGGGCGACGCGGTCACGTTCACCACGCCGGGCGGCGTCCGGCACGTGGGCGTGGTCCTGTTCGTCCGCGGGGACGAGCTCGACGTGTGGGTCGACGAGAACGTCGTGCGCCGGACCCGCCGCTCATCCGCGGCCGCGGTCGACGCCTCGCTCCCGCGGGACCTCGTGGCGATCGCGAACGACGCGCGGGTCTTCGCGGCGCTCGCCGAGGGGCAGCGGATCCGTTACCTCGACGAAGGCCGGGTGGACGAGGGCACGCTGGTCGAGAAATGCAGGTTCGGCGCGCTCGTCGAGCGCGCGGACGGCACGATGGTCGGCCTCGGCTTCCGGAGGCTCTGGCCGGCGGACGCGGAGCCGTCGCGCGAGCCGTCGTAACGACAGAGAGGCGGTCTACGCGCCGCCGAGCCGCTCCTTTGCGAACGTCCCGAGCGCGCTCACGACGCCCTGCGGGATCTCGTGCGCGCCGCCGTGTGGCACCCACGTCACGCGTGCTTTCGCCGTGGTCATCATGTCCCGGAGGATCTCGGCGCGGCCGAAGGGCAGGAGCGGATCCCGCCGGCCATGTGAAACGAGGGCCGAGAGCCTCTCCCCGAGCGCCTCGAACCCCTCCTGCCATCGGTCGCCGCCGAGCCGCGTGCCCGAGAGCACGGCGAGGCCGGCAAAAGGCTCGCGCAGGTGGGTGACGAGCTCGGTCGTGACCATCGCGCCTTGCGAAAACCCGCCGACGACGAGCCGATCGCGCTTCACGCCGTGGTGCTTTTCGAGGGCGTCGATGGTGGCGGCGAGGGCGTCGCGGGCGGGAGCGAGTCCGTCGGGGACCTCGTCGAGGCGCTTCATGGCGCCGTCGATGTCGCCGCGCATGACGAGGGCCATCAGCCGATCCATGCCGATGTCCCACCAGGCCCGGCCGCGTATACCGGGGCCGACCTCGACCTCGAGGGGGGCTTCGGGGAAGAACCAGCGAACGCCGCGGCCGGCGTCGACGACGCGGCAGAGGCTGACGAGGTCCTCGCCGGGAGCGCCGAAGCCATGGCAAAGGAGGATGGCAGGTCCGTCGCCGCCGCCGCGGTGATCGTCACCGCCGCGAGCGTGGACGCGCAGGGGGCCGATGAGGCTGGGTTCCATGGGGGGTGGACGGTAGCACGTCCAGCCTCGGCCCGGCCCGTCGCTGTACCCGACACCATTGCCGATGGGCGGCCGAGGTTGTAGCGACGGCGTGGGGGTGGCATGCTGCCGGCGCATGGACAAGCGAACCTTGGAGCAACTCGAAGCTGCGCTCGACGCGGTCAGCAAGGAGCTCGCCCCGCGCGTCGAGGAGCTCTCGCGCAAGAGCACCGCTGGCGTGCTCACGCCGGAAGAACATCGGGAGTACGCCGAGGTCGTCCGGTTGAATGACACGCTGAGCCTCCTCAAGCTGCAGGCCGAGGAGCTCTGGACCGTGCGCGCCGCCTCGTGAAGTTGTCGAGCGACACGCGGGATCTGGTCGAGCGGCGCGCCCAGGGCTCGTGCGAGTACTGTCGCTTTCCTCAGAGCGCCTCAATTCTGCCACATCACGTGGACCACATCATCGGGCGGCAGCACCGTGGATCGGACGACGTGGACAACCTGTGTCTTTGCTGTATTCGCTGCAACCTGAAGAAGGGTCCGAATATCGCGTCGATCGACTCCGAGACGAGCAAGATCGTGGCGCTGTATCATCCCAGGCGGCAGTCGTGGCGAGAACACTTCGCCGTAGGCGCGGATGGAAGCATTCGTGGGGTAACGGCCGAGGGGCGCGCGACGGTGCAGCTCCTGGACATGAACGAAGAGGGACGCATTCGGCTGCGCACATTGCTGTTGCGTCGCGGATGGCGTCCCTGATTGGATCGACCTCCTGAACCCAGAGGCAAGAGTACAAAGAGGGATCATGCTGGCCGACGTCGATTTCATCCTGAAAGCCTACGGCTACGAGGTCGACATCGAAGAGGCGATCGCGCCGCGCGACTGGTGACGCCATGCCGAAAGCGAGCCCCTCCGTCCGTCACGCGGTTCGCCTCTTCTCGTTCTGGCTGGCGAACCGCACCGTGGGCTTGCCTTTGCTCGACGGCGTGGACTATTCGGCCATCTTCGAGGAGCCGAGCGCGCTCGAACAGGCATACGCGATCTTCATGAACGTGCTCGAGTTCGACGACGCCGGCATCGTCCAGAATGCCAGGCACGCCGAGCGCCGCGCCGCGCAGTTCATCCGGCGTTACGTGGAGCCGAGTTACATCGTCGAGCCCCCATTCGAAGACTGGGAAGTCGAGCTTCACTGAAGAGCCTGCCGTCGGGGGCCCTCGGGCGCGTGGTCGAGCCGGGACGTGGAGGCAAAGGGAATTCGCGGTTCCCGCTCGGCGACCGCGGTTGCCGTGGCAACTGAAAGTCTCGATTCGTCGGGGGCAGCCGAGGCCCGTCCCGAACGCTTGCGATTCGAGGGCGCGCCGCCATGTATCTTCCGTGACGAGGGCGCTCTGCTCGCTCTCGTCATCGCCACGGGGAACCACGGCGTATCGAGCAGATGGGTAGCAGGGGGGGACATGAAGAAGCAATTCGCTCATTGGGTTCCGTTCGGTATCGGCGCGGCGCTCCTGACGGCGGCCGCCTTCACGTGTGATACGGCGAGCGCGCAGGCCATCGCGGAGTGTTCGGCGCGCAGCGGCACGGTCCGGGCTGTCGTCAGGCAGTCGACGCGCATCCCGGGGATCTGCATCCGCATGATCCTGTCCGGGCCGCCGGCTCCGGGGGCGCTCGACTGCTGGGCGACCGTTCGAAACGATCCGTCATTCACCTGTACCGAGGTCGTCGACTGACACGAGGGTCGAGGCGGCCGATCCACGCGCGCGTCCACCGCGGCGGATCGGCCGCCCTCGCCTCGTGTCCCCTTCGAAGTGCACGAGGACACCGTCTTCCTCCTTCAGGACGTTTTCGTCTCGTGCCAACTCGCCCTCGTCCAGCACGACGACGCGCGCGCCTCCCCGGATCACGACCTCGTCCTGCCGAGGACGAGCTCCTCCGACGTCACCACCAAGTCGTCTGACGCAACCACGACTTCGTCTGACGCGAAGCGGCATTCGTCCGCCCCGACCTCGCGCTTGTTTCGCACGATCTCGACGGCGACAGTGCACGATTCCAACGCGAACAGATGCAGGACGATTTCGTCCAACCACGCGTCGGCAGCAACCGGCAGCGATTCCACCCCTACGACCCACAGGAGGTTTTCATGGCCCACGTAGAAAGGACCCCGTACGCAGGCGAGCTCGAGATCAGCGCCACGGATGCGAAGGACATCCTCTTCGACCTGCCCGACCACGCCACGAAGGCGCTCAAGCACGAAAAGGACGGCGTCGACGAGGCGGAGGCCGAGCTCGCGGTCGCCCTGCCCAAGTACGCGGGCGTGCTCGGGATCGCGCCGGAGATGATGCAGAGGATCGAGGACAGCACGAAGAAGATCACGCTCCTCCGCTCGAAGCGCGGCCGCGTGCGCAAGCTCGAGGAGGTGCTCCGCGAGAGCGAGCTGCTCCACGAGGACGAACGCGAGGCGCTGCTCTCGATCATCGCCGAGACGGTGAAGAAGACCTCGGCCCGCCTCGATCCGTCGGTCAAGGCCGCCTTCGAGAAGACGCTCAAATACGTCTCGCAGACCGCCGACAAGGCCGCCGCCACCCGCCGCAAACGCAAGGCCGCCGAATCAGGCCGCGTCGGCTGATTCCCCCGCCCCCACCCCCGCCGGTTTTCCGTTGATCCCGCCCCCGCCTTGGAGGACGCTTCTCCCCGGAGCGTCCTCCAATGCCCGACCCCATTCTCCTCCGTTTTCGTGCGCCCCAGGGTGAAAACGTCGACGTGCCGGTCGTCCTCCTCGGCGCCGGCAAAGCCGCGGCCGAGCAATTCCAGGCCGCGCGGCGCACGCCGGGCGTGCACGTGTTGCTCGCCGGGGATCGCGATTATGCCGTGCGCCTCGCGCTCCCCGCCGAGGAGGCCACGATCCGGCTCGTCCAGGCGAACCGGAAAAAGAGCGCGCGGATCGTGTTCCCCGGACGATCACCGGTGCGGCGCAGGATCGAGGACGTCGCCGTCGTGCCCGAAGCGCCCGCCGCCGCGCCCGAGGCGTCCGTCGCCCTCGATTTGACCGCCGGGCGCGAGGGCGCGCCGCCTTTATGGCTCCTGCCCGATGGGTCGTTCGCCACCGAGCCGGGCGCTGCGCTGCGTGGCCTCGCGGCCGGCCCCGCGCTCGTCCACGCCGCCCGGTGGATCTCGTCGCGCCGCACCACGACCTTCGAGCGCCTCTTTCCCCCGAGCGCTTTCCACCCCGATGAACCCTTGCGGCCCGAGAGGCTCACGGCCGCGCAGGCCGCGGGGCTGCTCGCCCAGGTCCGTAGCGCGCTCGCCGCCGCCGCGACGAACGCTGAATACGCGCGACAGGAGCCCATCGCCGCCGCGCAGGTTCGATCGGCCGCCGTCACGGTGCTCTCGCACCTCGTGGCCACGGTGCTCCGGGATCCGACGTTCCGCGACGCGGCCGACGAGGCCGCGGCCTCGATGTTCGCGCTCGTCACGAGCGAGGAGGGGCCCTCCGCGGTGCCGGCCCTGAAGGCGCACGTGATCCAGCTCCTCTCGATGCGCGCGCCGGCGCTCTCCGCCGCGGACCGCGAGCTCGCGCGGAGCCTCGTCCGCGGCCTCGTGCGCGAATCACCGCCCTACGAAGCCCTGCCCGGGCCCTGGCGCTTCGCCATGTGCTCGGCCCGCGATTTCCACGAGGGTGAGGTCGACATCTTCATCAACCGTTATGGCTTCCGCGACGTCCCGCCGCCCGAGGGCTCGCCGAGCCCCCCCGTCCGGTACGGGACGTATCGCGTGCTCGAGGCGCCTTTCCGCACCCCGACGGGCGCCCCCGTCCTTCTTTACGCCCGCGCGGCGAAGCCCGACGACGAGAACCTCGAAATGGCCATGGAGGCGTTCGTCGGCGTCTTCATCAACCGCCACGCCCAGCTCGGCGCCTACGACATGCGCGCCTCCGCCGTGACCGTGCGGCAGGCCGGCTACAAGCTCATGTTGAACGCGCAATGTGCGGGGCTGACGACCCGCTTCGCCATCGCGCGCGCCTTCCCCGACGCGGACATCTATTCGTCGTGGGACAGCACGTATTTCCGCACCGGCGCGGGCGGCAAGATGAACGCCTCCGAGGGCGTCGATTGCTTCGTCGAGCTGCTGCGCGGCATGTGCGAACAGGAGTCACACGCCCAGATCGAGGCCCGCATGCGCCGCGTGCAATGGCACCACGCGCAGGCCCGCTTCCCCGGCTTCTCGCAGTTCGTCGGGCCGGGCAACCCCCTCGTCGTCGCGCGTTTCCAGGACGTCAACCGCGACGGCCGCGCCGACCTCTACGACGGCTTCCTCGACCTCACGATCGCCGAGATCGCCGAGGACCTCCGCGCCTCGCTCACGCCGAAGGACCCCGGCGTCGGCCCCTCGCAGATCGGCGGCGCCGCGGCGACCGGGCTCGGCTGGGCCGCGGGCAGCCTGAACCGCGTCACCCAGTATTCGGACCTCTGGGCGAGTTTGCCCGGACAGAGCGAGCTCTTTTACGTCTTCCACGCAGGCGGCTTCTACAGCCGGAGCGAGCCGCCGGCCGACGTGCCCGGGGGTCTGCCGGAGGAGCGAATCGGCGCGCTGCCGGCGGTTTGTCGGTACGTGCGAGGCGCGGAAGGGCCGGCGGGTATCCACGCGGACGTGATGCTGCACGCCCACCTGAGCCACGCGGGCAAGGAGATGAAGCGCTTGCTCTGCGCGGCGGACGCGATGTGGCGCGCCTTCGATACGGGCCTGCTCGATGGGCCGCCCATGCACACGCCCGAGGGCAAACGCGGCGCCGTCCTGCTCACGCTGGCGGGCCTGCTCGAGTTCCCGGCCGACCAGAACTTCGTGGACGGCCTCTGGGCGATGGCGCTCGAAGCCCTGCGATTCCCGCCGATCTCGCGGTCGCTCGTCCGCGCCTGCATCACCGAGGCGGACCACCAGGCGTCGAATTATTACGGGTCGAAGCGAGGGCTCGCGCAGCTCCTCGTGGACCTCGGGAAATCGGATCCGCTGGCGCTGTCGGCGCTGGAGAGCGAGGATCCGAAGGTGGGACGGGCGAAGGAGATCTAGGGCTTCGGGGCGGGCAGCTTCGGGGCGAGCTGCTCGAGGTCGTCGGCGTCGAGCTTGCCGTAGGCCTTGCTGCCGATCTTGAAGAAGACGCGGCGCATCTTGTCGCTGAGCTGGTCGAACGCGCGCGCGGCCATGACGTCGTAGACGCGGCCCACGCTCGGGCCCCCGCCGATGCCGTACATCGGGTTCGTGTAGTCGACCGTGAAATGATCGGGCGGCTGCACGCCGAGGTCGAACTCCAGCGTGGAGGTCTCGCCGGGGATCTTCATGACCACGTGGAAGTCGACCACGATGCCGACGAACTTGCGGTCACCCTTGTCCTCGGTGAAGAAATCACCCGCCCAGCCGACCTCGTAACGGACCTCGATCGTCGGCGCCTCGACGTTCTTGACCGCGGGCTCCTTCCGGATGTCGCCCTTGATCGTGTCGAGGATCTCGCGGACCTCGTCCGTGTTTTTGTAGTCGACGTTCTTCAGCCGATCGAGCGGGTTACGATCGTCCTTCGGCTGCACCGCGAGGGGTTTGCCGTCGGGGCCGATACGCGGGCCATGCTTGAGGGCCATCACGTCCGCGGGGAAGACCTTCTCGAAGCCCTGATGCAGGCTGCGCACGATCTCGGCCTCGCGCTGGACGCTCACCTTGTCGTTGAAATGCGGCGCCACGGGGACGATGTTGCCGCCGCCCGCGATCTCGCCGCCGAGCTTGCTCTTCAGGAGCTCGTCGACCTTGTTGAGCTTCTCCGTCGACGGCGCCTCGAAGCGCGCCTCGACCCGCGAGCTCTCGTTTTTCTCGAGGTACGCGAGCAGCTTCTCCATGAACGGCAGGAGCTTCGGATCGTCGGTCGAGGCTTGCTCGCGGAACTCGCCGAGCGTCTTCGTGAAGAGCGCGTGCACCTCGTCGCGCGCCTGCTGCTCGACCACCGACTTCGGGTACTTCTCGAGGAACTCGCGCAGCGCCGTGACCGAGCCCTTCTCCTTGGCCCCGCGCAGCGCCGCGCGCGGCAGGTGCTCGTCGCGCGCCTCGTCGACGTGGCGCTTGCCCTCGCGGACGTAGTGCTCCCACGCCCACTCGTCATCACTCTGCTTCGCCCGCGTGAACATCGCCTCGTCACTCGCGACGTTGCGCAGGTGCCACGCGGGCAGCGCGATCACGGCCGCGGCGGCCGCGGAGACGCCGAGGATCGTGCCCTTCGCGAAGAGGCCGCCGATCGATTTCGCCGCGGGCTCTTGCACGTCCTCGTCGCGCGGCGCCGTGAGGCTCCACGTGTCCTTGACGCGCACCTCGAAGAGCGGATCGAGCTCGATCAGCTTGTCGAAATCACGCGCCACGATCGCCTCGCGGATCTGGCGCTGCGTCTCGCCGAGCTGGCGGAGCACCTCCTCCGCGCGCTCCTTGCCGTGGACCGTGAACGACTCGGTGACGCCACCCTCGAAGGTGAAGGTGAGCGTCGTGCCGCTGTAGACGCCGTTCGTGTGCTGATGGACGCCGCGGAAATCCACGAGCGTGTTCATCGGGACGATACGCAGGACGCGATCCTGCGCGTCGATGAAGTCCATCGGGAAGAGGAAGCGCCCGGGCTTGTACGGCAGCGCCGAGCCCAGGCGGACGCGCCGGACGAGGAACAGGATCGACAGGAGCGTGATCGCCGCGCCGAGGAAGTACACGAACATCATCGGCATGGACTGGAGCGTCCGACCGAACTTGGCGGTGGACACACCCACGAGGATGCCCGCGCCGACGAGCGCGAGGAAACACCAACCCGCGATGGCCGCGCCTTGCGACGGCACGCTCGACAAAAGGGGGTACGGAAACGACCGGTGCTGCATGCAGCCGATGAGCCGCTCCCGCACCTCCCTCGGCAATGCATTGAAATCGACGCGCTTGGCCTCTGCCATGGCGACCTCCGAACGGAAGCCGCGATGTCGAGCGACCTCCCGAGCGGAGCACGATACGCGAGGCGCTCTCGACGTGTCTACGGGGGCGGCGTCGTTCGTGAGGCCAATCGAGAGATCACGCGCCGACGGATTTCGCTTCGGCCGATCCGCTCAACGCACCACGCCGCGCGACGAGAGCAGCTCGTGCTCGATCTTGACGAGCTTGTTGTAGACGCCGATGAGGAGCAACGAGGGCACCCACTCGCCGACGAAGTTCGCGAGCTCGAGGCGCTTCGAGCTCCCGAAGCGCCGCTGCGGGCGCGCCGACGCCGCGATGCCCGCCGAGAGCACCATCGAGCCGAACGCGAGGCCGAGCCAGGCGATCGAGGGCAGCCGCGAGGTCTGCCGCTCGATCATCGCCGTCGTCTTGCCCTCGTTTTTCATGGTCGAGGTCATGCCCTGCGTGGAGACGTCGAACGACTGATCCATGGATTCCTCCCGGGGCAACCCGTCCAAAAGGCGCCCGCGCCGCCGACGCTTGCGATGATCAGGCCAACGCGCCGAGCGTGCAGCGGAGAGGCGAGGGATCGGGCCCGGCGTCGTCCGGCCGTCGACCACGCTTGCTGCACGAGCGAACTCGGGTGATGATGGCGGACCGCATGAGCCATCAGGGCCCGTACTTCATCCCCTCCGGCGCTCCCCCCGGGACGCCCCTCCTGATGGAGGAGGATCGGCCACCGGAGGCGGTTTATTATTTCCGCGTCTATGCGGTGATGATGCTGCTGATGCTGCTCGGCTCGTTCGGCTCGGGGCTCTACCTCATGCTCGGGCCGCTCATGCGGGGCGCGTCCGGGCCCTCGGCGACCGGCGAATGGGTGATGGGGCTCATCATCGCCGCGATCTCGTTCGTCATCATCATCCCGCACGCGGTCGTGCTCTTCGCCGGCAGGGCGAAATGGGCCTACACGCTGGGGATCATCCTGATCGGGCTGAACATGCTGTGGAACACGTGCTGTTTGCCCATCACGATCCCGCTGCTCGTCGTGTGGATGAAGCCGGAGACGAAGCGCTGGTACGGCGTGAATTGACCCGAGACGTCTGCGCGTAAAGCGTTCGTCGCCGACATATCGCGTGCAACGTGCGCCCGGCGCGGGAGGTGCACGGCCGGGGCTCGATATGAAGGCGATGATGCTGGCGATCCTGCTCGGGCTTTTCATGCTCGGGTGCTCCATGAACGTACGTCAGCCGGCGCGGGAGGCGACGCTGGGCGCGCTCTCGGCGATCGACACGCCGCCCGAGGACGCCGAGCTCGCCCGCAAGATGGGGGCCGTGCTCGACCGTTTCTTGACCAAGGCGCTCGAGTCCGGCCCGCCGCCGAGCATCGAGGCGATCTCGGCGGACGTGATGCAAGGCGCGATGCGGGGGCTCACGAACACCGTGCCCGAGCAGCGCTGGATCGTGCGGCACCTCGTCACCGAGTCGCTGCGCACGGCGGTCGACACCGTGATGGATGAGCGCGGCCCGATCAGCCAGGCAGCCGCGAGGGCCGGCGAGCAGGCGGCCATGGGGCTCGTGCGCGGGATGAACAGCCGCGAGGACGAGGCGACGTCACTCGTCGGCGAGGTCTCGGGCGAGATGGGCCGCTCGCTGACGCGGGCGATGGGCGGCGAGATCGCAGGCTGGTTCGGCCCGGACGCCGAGGGGCCGCTCGCCGACGCGATGGCGGCGGCGGCCGAGCGCGCAGCCGGCGCGGCCGTGCGCGGGGCGATCGCAGCGGCGAAGGACGAGCTCGCGCTCTGCACGGAGGCGACGGGCGAGCCGTGCGTGAGCGACGTCGTGGCCGCGCTCAGCCGCTCGGCCGCGCGCGGGGCGAGCGAGGGCGTGCGCCGGGAGATCCAGCCGCTCCCGATCGCGGTAGCCTTCGCCGTGGGGCTCGTGATGGCGCTGCTCGGTCTGCGGATCGTGCGCGAGTGGCGCTCGCGGAAACGTCCGACCACGTGATCGGGAGGCTCGGCGCGTCCGCTTCCGTCTTGCCGCCCGGCCGCGGATCATCTTACAAGCGGGCGCATTGGAGGAGCGGGAGGTCTTGCTGAACAACGAGGCGGGCACGGTCGTGGCCGAGGGCCCGCTCGTGCTCGTCTGCGACTGCCCCGGGGGCTTCGCCGAGACGATGGTGAAGCTCTACGCGCCGTTCGCGCTGCTCGCGTCGATCCTCGTCTCGATCATCGTCGGGCTACGCGCGGCGCCGTTTCCGATCCTGTTCATTGCGATGGTCTGGACGACGGCCTCGACGATCGGTAATGCCCTGGCGAGGCGGAGCGCGCGCAAGCACGGCCGCTTCCGGATCGACCTCGAGCGGGGCGAGATCGTGCAGGAGGGGCAGGGTTTTTCCCGGACGCTCGACGCGCGGGCGCTCGTCCACGTGGCGACGCCCGTGGTGGCGGGGGTGGAGGGCAACGCGGCCGAGCCGGGGTTCGAGCCGCGCTGGTTGCTCATCGCCATGAAGAACGGTGAAGAGCTCCGGCTCGGCAAGGGGCCGGCGCACGCGCTGCGCCCGGTCGTCGTTTTCCTGCGGGAGGCGGGGGTGCCGGTGCAGGTGAATCGCGGCTGAATCGTGCCATCCGGATTGTGCGGGGATCGGCAGGTCCGGTAGCATGCTGCCGCACATGCTCGTCCTCTTACGCCGGATCGCCCCTTTGCTCCTGCTCGCGACGACCGCGGCCTGTGAAGAGCCGCCCGCGCCGTGCCACGTCCCTTCCATGTCTTATTTTGCCCGCTACAGGGTCCTCTCGGGCGACAGCATTTCGTGTGAGGTCCGGCTCGGGGAGAACGTGGGGCTCGAGGTGTATCCGGGGGCGGGGCCGGACGGGCCGGATCCGAGCCGGCCGAGCATCGCCGTGCAATCGAGCACGCTGGGCAATCATCGGCTGGCGGCGGAGCTCGGCGGCTCCCTCGGCGACCAGCGCTCGTATGCGTTCGGACAGTTCCCCGCGTTCGCCGACGCGAACGGGATCTGCCGCGCGGAGGAGCTCGCGCCGGCCGAGATTCGTCTTCCCTCGATGGAGGCGCTCGACGAGTTCGGCAACATCATCGTCATCCCGGGCCCGCACGTGCGGGAGACCTGGCGGGACGTCGCCATGCACGTCACGCACGAGGTGCCGGGTCTGCGGTTCGCCGCGGAGCTCGTGGTGGAGGATCTCCGGCAGGGCTGCGAGGTGACGTACGAGGTCTCGGCGCTCTCGCCGCCGGTCGTGTGCTCCGATTTCATCGAGGTCGACTCCACGCCGCGTGACGAGTATTGCCTGCCGGAGCCCCGCCCGGAGGTGGGCCTCTGGGGCTCCGGGATCCACCCGAAGATCCCGGCGAAGTGCGATCCGGAGACGCTCCACTGCGTCGTCGTGGGTTCGCCCCTGGATCCCCTCTGACCCGTTCGGTCCAAAAACGTTCTGGAGAGACGAACCGTGGTTTTTCCTTCCCGGATCCCCTGCGCCGCGTCCCTCGTGGGCGTCTTGCTGGCCACGCCGCTCGCCCTCGCGGAGGGGAGCGCGACGCAGTGGGGCGAGTCGCTCGATCCGGCCGCATTGCGCCTCCTGCCGCTCTCCGCGCCCGAGCTACGCGGCGGGCCCGCGCGGTCGTTCGAGAACCTCGCATTGCTCCTGCCGGGCACGCGGGAGGACATGTACGGGGTGTCGTTCGTCGGGACGAGCTCGCCGGAGAATACGTTCTTCGTGGACGGGATCCGCGTCGGCGATCCGACGTACGGGCTCCTCATGATGCCGCTGTCGATGGAGTTCGTCGGGCAGGCCGAGGTGACGGTCGCCGGGGCCGATCCGGCGCTCGGGCGGGGGATGGGCGGCGTATACGACGTCACGACGAGGAGCGGGGGTGATCGATTCCAGGCGTCGGCGTGGGGCGGGCTCGCGCCGGGCGCGCTCGAAGGGGAGCGGCCGCCGCGGGTCTTCGAGGGCACGGTGGTCCAGATGGATCCGCGCCTCGACGCCGTGCGGGATCTCGGCGGATCCGTGGGCGGGCCCCTCGTGAAGGACCGGCTCTTTTTTTTCGTGGGCGGGAGCCTGGCGCGGCGCCGGTATCGCCTCGAGCGTAACTTGCGCGCGTTGCAATGGACGGAGGCGATCGACGAGTTCGGCGGTCTCCAGATCGTCCCCGTGATCGACCCGGAGACCGGGGCGCAACAGAAGACGCGCTTGCCGGGCACGGACGGCACGCAGTTCGCCCAAGGGGACATCGGGCAATGGATCGGCAAGCTGACATATCGGCCGTCGACGACGCAGGAGGTCTCGCTCTCGGTGTTCGGGACCTTCGCGGGATCGGGGGGCGGCGGGACACACGCGTTCGATTCGAAGAGCGGAGGGATCGGCATCGATGACCTGCAAGGGGAGTACACGGCCCTCGGCCGGCGGGAGACGGCCCTGACGAATGCGGTCGTGCTCCGCGGGAGGTCCTTGTCGAGGGGCGGGGACCTCGAGCTCGACGCGGCGCTCGGCTGGGTGCGCAGTGAAATGGAGAGCCTCGCGGCGGACGCCTCGGGGGTCGACGATATCGCCACGCCGGGCAAGCTCGCGCACGTGCCCCGGATGAACTGGAGGCGCTCGTCCGCGCCGCACCCGATCATCGATTTCGAGGACCTGTCGACCGACGCGCTCCTGCTCTGCTCGCCGACGGGTGATCCCGCCATTCTGGCGAGGAACTGCCCCGCCGGCGCGTATGCCATGGGGGGCCCGGGGCTCCTGTCCCGGTTCACCGCGGATCGCGTCGAGGGGCGGGCCGTCGTCACGCTGCGCGCGCGTGGGCTCGGCGAGCACCGGATCCGGGCCGGCGTCAATTTCGAGATCGCGACGCTGTCGAAGGTGCAGGGGTATTCGGGCGCGGCCCTCCTGCGCGAGACCCTGGGCGGCGGATTCGTGCAGGACGAGGCGTTTGGTTATCTCCGCGGACCGGACGATCCCGTCACGTACGATACCATCGATACGCGGGTGACCTCGTATGCGGCGGGCGTGTTCCTCGCGGATACGTGGCGCATCCGGGAGAACCTCGTGGCCGAGGCGAGCCTGCGCTGGGACGCGCAGCTGTTCGGCGGCGGGGCGCTCGTGTTTCCCTTCATGCTCGCGCCGCGCGCCGGGATCGCCTGGGATCCGACGAAGAAGGGCCGCGCGCGGGTGTTCGTGAGTTACGGGATGCGATACCAGGCCGTGCCCCTCGACGTCGCGGCGCGGGGGCTCGCGAGCGAGCCGCGGATCTCGAGCTTTCACCAGTCCCCGCCTTGCCGCGTCAACGAGCCCGCGGATCTTTACGGCGGCTGCGATCGAGCGTCGCAGGTGCAAGTCCACGACGTGTCCCACCCGAGCACCGATCACGAGGTGCGGCGGGGCCAGGTTTCGATCGATCCCGCGACCTCCGCGCCCGCGTCCCACCAGATCACGGCGGGTGTGGACATCGCGGGGCCGCTGGGCACGCGGGTCGGGCTCGTGTACGTGCGCGACCAGCTCCTCCGCGCGCTCGAGGATACGAATACGGCGGCGAACGGGCTCCTGATCGGAAACCCGGGCTCGGGGGCGGCGGCGATGGCGACGCAGGCAGAGCGCACGTACCATGGGCTCTCGATCACGTTGATGCGGCCGTTCGCCGACGGGTTCGTGGGGCTCGCGAGTTACACGCTGGCGAGCTCGTATGGCAATTACAGCGGGCTCTTCCGGCCGGAGACGGGGCAACTCGACCCGAACGTGACGCGTGATTTCGACCTGCCGGAGCTCGACGAGAACCGGACCGGGGCTCTGCCCGGGGATCACACGCATTCGATCAAGCTCTACGCGGGCAAGGAGTTTTTCCTGCCGAAAGGGGTGATCCTGGAGGCGGGGGCCGGATACACGGGGCGATCGGGGGCGCCGTACGGCGCGCTCGGCGCGCACGCGGCCCACGGGCCGGGCGAGGTGTTCCTCCTGCCGCGTGGCTCCGTCGGGCGGACGCCGTGGGTCCATCGAATCGACGCGCGGCTCGGCGTGTCGGCGCTCCTGCGCAAGGACCTCCGGCTCGGCGCGAGCGTCGAGGTCTACAACCTCGCGGACAGCCAGACGCCCACGGCGTTTGACCAGAACTACACGTACGACAGCGCGGTCCCGGTCGAGGACGGCGCGACGAAAGACGACATCCCGGAGCTTTACACGAAGAACCCTCGGTACGAAAAGCCGGTGGCCTGGCAGGCGCCGCGGCAGGTGCGGTTCGGGCTGCGGGTGGATTATTGACGCGGCGCGGCCCGCACGATTTCCCCCGGCGCGGGCAGGGTCTCGCTCGAGGGGGCCGCGACGAGCTCGGCGTAATCACATTCGGCGATCATCTCGTTCGCCCGCGCCGCGTCGACCCAGGCGACCTCGAGCTTCAGGATCCCCGAGACATTGTGGTGGAGGAAATACCGCCCGCCGGGCTCGGCGTTCAACGTCGCGTCGACGAGCTCGTCCGAGCCGAGCTTCTCGTCGACGTCGTCGCCGTATCGCGTGAGGATCGTATGAAACCCCGGCTCGGCGAGGTAACAGAAATACGACGGGCCCTTGGTCATGCCGACGAGCCGGCCATTGTCACGCACGACCGCGGGGACGAGCGCGGCGACCGCGTGCGGGCGCAGGACGCAGATACGCGCGGCGTTCGGGGGCAGGGCGCCGAGGGCGCTCGGCGGGGCCGTCTCGTGCAGGGCGAGCTCGTAACTCGTGCAGGACGAGGCGAGCAGGGAGGCGAGGGCGAGGGGGAGGGCGCGCCGGGCGAGCATGCCCTGCGTGATAGAGTGCCACGCGGGGGGCGTCAACGAGCGTCAACGAGGAGGAGGCGCGGCGCCGCGTACCCCTTCGAGCCAGGTCGCGAGGTCGTCGGGCCACGGGCTCTCCCAGGAGAGTGCTTCACCCGTCCGCGGGTGCACGAATCCGAGGAGGGTGGCGTGGAGCGCGAGCCGCGGCGGATCGACGGGGCTCGGGCTGCCGTATTTGCGATCGCCGAGCACGGGGTGGCCCTCGTGCCGCGCGTGCAGGCGAATCTGGTGGGTGCGGCCGGTCGTGAGGCGGAACCGGGTGAGCGTCACGCCGGGCGAGCCGGGCGGAGAGAGGCGCTCGAGCACGGCGGCGTGGGAGATGGCGCGTTTGCCGGCGACGGGCTCCTCGATGGTGCGCTCGTCCCAGGGGACGTGGCCGTGGAGCGCCGCGAGATAGACACGATCGAAATCGTGGGCGCGAATTCGATCGGAGAGGGCGCGGTTCGCGGATTCGGTCCGCGCGAAGACGACGAGGCCGCTCGTGTCGAGGTCGAGGCGGTGGACGACGTAGATCGTGCCGCCGAGGGCGCGGCCGAGCAGGTCGGCGAGGTTCCCGCGGTCGCTCTCCGGCGTCGGCGCGGTGACGAGGCCGGAGGGTTTGTCCACGACCACGAGGTCCTCGTCCTGGTGGACGACGCGGAAGGGCGGGAGGTTTTTCTCGTCCCTGGCGCGGGCGGCGGCGCCGACCTCCTTGGTCGCCCGGTCGAGCGCGCCGCCGAGGTGGGCGAGGATGGTTTGTCCGGGTTTGATGGCGCGGCCGGCGACCTTGACGCGGGCGCCGTCGACGAAGACGCCGCCGAGGTCGATGGCGACGCGGGCCTTGCGGCGCGAGAGGCCGGGGACGTTGGCGGCGAGGACCTGGTCGAGCCTCTGCCCGGCGTCCTCCGGGCGGGCGACGAAGCGGTGGCGCTGGTGGGAGAGGCTCATCGAGGTGGTTCTTGGATCAGGGGGCCGGATCGGGAAAGTGGCTGAGGCCGATCAGGTTGCCGTCGGGGTCGCGCGTGTAGAGGGTATACGCGCTCTCGCGTTCGATGGGGAAACCTGCCTGCGTGAGGGTCACGCGAAGGCGCTCGCGGGCGTCCGGGCGGATGCCGAGGGCGAGGCAATGCAGGCCGGGCGCCCCGTCGTCGCGGCGGGGGGCATTCGGCGCGCGGGGGTTCGTGGATGCACGTTCGAGGGCGAGGAAGGCGCCGCCGCCGAGCGTGAGCCATACCGAGCGCGGCTGGCCCCGGTCGTCGTCCCAGCGGCGCTGGACGGGCAGGCCGAGGACGCCCGAATAGAAGCGCTCGGCTCGGTCGAGATCGGCGACGACGACGGCGAGGTGGTGGACGGACAGAGGCGGCTGCATCGGTGGGGGGGCAGGGTATCACGAGGGGCTTGACGTCCTCCGCGGGGAACGGCAAAAGCTTGGGTCATGCGCGAAGAGAACATGGGGATCGTCAAGTCGCTCGTCAGCGTGGCGTGGGCCGACGGCCATTTCGACGCGAAGGAGCGCGAGATGGTCGAGGCGCTCATCTCCGCGTTCGAGGCGACCGAGGAGCAGGCCGCCGAGATCCGCGCGTACGCGGCCGAGAAGAAGACGCTCGACGACATCCCCGTCTGGGACATGTCGATGGATGACCGCCGCGTGCTGCTGCAGCACGCCGTGCTGCTCACGTACGTCGACGGCGAACAACACGAGAGCGAGAAGAAGTTCGTCGAGGATCTCTGCGGCCGGCTGGAGATCGAGGCGCCGGAGGCGAAGGCGATCGTCGAGGCCGCCGAGCATCGCGCCAAGAAGTACATGAACCTGCTCTGATCACCTCGCCGGGCCCTTCCGACGCCTCGGCCGCGCGGTTACGCTGCGTGGTGGAGGCGACATGCAGGATCAACGCAGGGACGGGCCCGAGGGGCAGGGCGAGCGGCACGAGCGGCGCGACGAGGGGCACGGCGGAGGGCGCCGGGCCGAGGGGCCGAAGGACACGGGCTTCCTCGACCTCGAAGTGTCGAAGGTGCTCTACAGCGAGGCCGAGGCGCTGACACGCGCGGCGGCGCGCGAGATTCTGAAGGACGCCATCAAGGAGCGGCTGCGGGCGCGGCTCGGGTCGAGGCTCGAGGCGATCGCGCGGATCGCGGCGGACGAGCTCGCGGACGACATCGAGGCGAATTTCGCGGTCGAGTCGCTCCTGGAGAGCCGCAGGCACGCCCGCGCCGCGCGGGACGAGGCCCTCCGGAAGGCCCTCGACCCGACGCTCGGCCACACGAAGGAGTAGGCCCACCGCGTCGAGGTTGAACGAACCTTCTACGTTCGGGTCGAGATCCGGGAGCCGTGGGCGGCTCCCTGCGGCTCTTCCTAACCGGAGAACTTGAAATTCCTGCTGGACGCTCCTGACCAAACGTTGTACGAACCATGTACAACAAGAGAAGGAAGGGAGTGCTCATGTTCGACAACGCGGCCCCTGGGGACGGGGGAGGAGCGTGGCTCGGAGGGACGGACGCCGCGTGGTCGGCCGATCGGGCCGGCGTGTCCTCGGAGCGCGCGCGGGGTCGGCTGATCCTTCGAGGTCAACTCGACGAGGTGGGGCTCGACGATCTGCTCGGCTCCCTGGGCTCCCGAGGCCGGACGTGTGTCGTGGAGGTCCGAGCCCTCAGGCGGCGAGGGGAGGTCATGCTGGAGCGAGGGCGCGTGGTACGCGCCCGGGTCGACGATCTGCCCACCGAGGCCGACGCCGAGGTCGCGCTCACGGCCATCCGGTGCTTCCGCCAGGCGGTCTTCGACGTGATCGCGCTCGACGAGCGCGGGTCGACGCCGCCGCCGCGCCCGCCGTCGTCGGAGAGGCCACCCGTGTCGCTGCGCCCGGCGATGCTGGAGGGAAACGCGACCGAGGTGGCGCTGGCCGCGGCCGTGATGAATGCGTGTTCGATCTACACGCGCAAATGGCTGGGGCCGAAGCTCGCGTCTTCGATCATGCAGACGGCCTGGTCCCGCACGGCGGCCGCGCACCCGGCGATGGACGCGTTCCGGATCTCGGCGGACGGCCTGGTGATGGTGGCGGGCGTGGAGCGGGCGAGGTCGGCGATCCCGAGGGCGGTGGCCGCGTGGGTGTTCGCGGTGTTCGAGGCGGGCTCGATGTTCAACGCGGCGCATTTCCAGAGGTATTACGTCCCCGAGATGCTCGGGGGCCTGATGCGACTGCTCGACAAGGGGGGATGGGGTGAGGCGTTCCGAATGCGAGAGGGAGGTGTCCGTTGAGCAGCGAGTTGGTCACGGCCGTACAGGCCCCCATGGTGTCGGAGGACGGCGCGCTCGACGCGATCGAGCGTCTCGCGGCCATGTCGAAGGAGGAGGTCGACGAGCTGCCCTACGGGTTCGTCGTCCTCGATGAGGTAGGTACGATCCTGCTTTACAACCGCTACGAATCGGAGCTCTCGCGCCTGCCCCCCGAGCGGGTCGTCGGGAAAAACTTCTTCACGGAGGTCGCGCCTTGCACGCGGGTGGAGGCGTTTTACGGGCGCTTCCGGGCGCTCGTGCAGGACGAGGCCCGCCAGGAGGAGGGCTTCCGCTTCCGGTTTTATTTCCTGCACGGCGCGCAGGACGTGGCCGTGCAGTTCGTGAAGGCGCCGCCCGTGATGACGCAGCCGCTCGAGCAGGTAGGGACGGCAGCGCGGCTCTTCATGACCGTGGTGCGCCGCCCGGTCGCCGAGGTGGCCGAGGGCGAGGGCGGCGCAGAGGACGCAGCGCCGAGCGAACACGCGCCCTCTGCGGGGGTTCTCTAGGGCTTTTCCGGGCGAAAACGGATCACGCTCATCGGCTGCGTGTCGTCCCACGCGAGGTCCACCATTCCGCTCGGCGGCGGCGGGGTGGAGTCGAGCGTGGGATCGGCGCGCGCAGGCCGCGGCGCGGGGACGAGCGGCTCCTCCGCCGCGTCTTGGGCCGCGGGGGCCTCGGGGAGGACGTTTCCAGGACCGGGGAACGGGAAAAACGAGGGCATGATGGGCCTCCTGGTCGAGCGAGGGATCGTCCCCCCGCCCTCGCATATCGACCGGAGCCCCCCGGCAGTTGCGTCGATCGCCAGGCCGAACGTTATTTTTTCTGCCCCGCGTCCTTCGCCCGCTTGTCCACGTCGGCGAGCAGCGCCGTCATCGCGTCCGCGTGCCGCTTCTGCGCGGCCGTGATCCGCTCCTCCATCTTCGGCTCCATCTCGCGGCCCTGCGTCAGCGCGCTGTCGATCTGCGCCTTGCTCTCCTGGGCGCGCGTGATCCGGGCCTCGCTCGCCTTCTGATCCGCCGGTTTGCCCTGGCCCTGCGAGGCGCGCTCCCGGGTGATGTAATCGTCGAGCGTCTTCTTCACCTGCTCCGCTTCTTCGAGCAGGGCGCGCAGGCGCACCTTCTCCTCGACCATCGCGATGTGCACGAGGTAACTCGCGCGGCTGATCTGGTCGGCCTGCTCCTCGAGCGTCGCCGCGTCCTCCTTGCCGAGCTGGGTCCGGTGCCGGTCGATGATGGCGTGGGCCTCGTTCCGCTCGCGGAGCCGCTTCTCGAGCTGCTTGTCGACGGAGTCCTCGAGGGACTTGGCGACGACGCCCGAGAGGTCGGCCTCGCAGCCCTTTTGCTTGGCCGCGTACGTGGCCGAGCCGGCGACCTTCTTGACGATCTCGTCCTGCTCGGCCGCGAAGAACGCCGCCGCGCCCGTGACCTCGCGGGTGCGGTCGACGTACGCGCGGCTCCGGCCCGCGTCGTCCGCGCTGCGGTGAATGTCGCCCACGACGCTCCAGTCGGGGGCCTTGAGGCCCTGCGGGTACTGGGAAAAACCCGAGGAGAGCGTGCGGGAGTCATCGTCGTCGCGGCCGAAATCCTTGACGATTTGCTGCATCGCCGCCGGATAATCCTGGGCGTATCCGGGCTGCGTCGCCGAGGAGGCGATATTGGGCTCGGGCGGGGGCGCGCCACACGCGACGGCGCCCATGGCGAGCAAGAAGGCGAGGGGAAGGGCTCGAAGACCGTTCATGGGGGAAGTAAAGACCCCCAGCTTCGGAAAAAGCAAGTCAGGAGCAGCCTTGGTTCGCGCCCTCAACTGGTCACGGCGGGGACCAGATCGAGCATGTAGAAACGATTGCAGCCGTGGTGTCCGGTGCACCCGCGCTGGCGATCGAGGCGGCGAAAGCCGAGGCGCTCGTAAAGGCGCATCGCAGAATCCATGCCCGTGAGCGTCTCGAGGTAGACCCGGGCATAACCGCGCTCGCGCGCGGCCACGTCGAGGACGTGCCGGAGCAGGCGCTCGCCCATTCCCTTGCCGCGCGCCTCGCGCAAGAAGTACATCTTGCGGAGTTCGGCCGTGTCCGCGTCGCCGCCCTCGAGCGGACCGAGCCCCGCGCCGCCCACGATGCGCCCGCCCATCTCGACGACGAAATAAGCCGAGCGAGGCCCGGCATACGCCGCGCTCATCGCCGAGACCTCGGGGTCGTGAATGGCGAAGTCGGGCCCGTCCGCGCCAAACTCGGGCATCACGGCGCGGATGACGGCGGCGACCGCAGGGTCGTCCTCGGGGCGGATGAGGCGAAAGGTGAAGTCTTCGGTCATGTTTGCCCCGCCAATCGAGTTTTCAGACGGGCGCGCCGAGGTCGCGCAAGAAGCCCCGCACGACGGCCTTCGCGGCGTGCAGGCGGTATTCGCGGGTCGAGCGGACGTCCGAGAGGGGCGCGATGTCCGAGAGGACGGCGGCGTCGAGGTCCTGCGCCGTGATCGCGGGGAGGGGCCGCGAGAGGACGAGGGCGCGCGTCTGCAGGAGCGTGGCGGTGACCGGCGCGACGGAGGCCATGCCGAGGCCAAAGCGCACGGCCCGATCCTCGGAGCGCGCCGCGATGCCCGCGAGCGCGACCTTGGAGATGGCCTGCGCCCGCCGCGTGCCGACCTTGCGCCAAAACCAGGGCGAACCCTCGGGCGGGACCGCGATCTCCACGGCGACGATGACCTCGTCCGGCGCGCGCGTGCCCTGCTTGTAGCCCGTTTGCAGCGAGGAGAAGGGGATGCGGCGCTCGCCGCGGACGCTCTTCACGACGACGGTCGCGTCGTACGCCGCGAGCGCCGCGACGCCGTCCGCCGCAGGCGAGGCCGTGGCGAGGTTGCCGCCGAGCGTGCCGCGAGCCTGGATCTGGAGGGCGCCGAGCTCGCGGGCCATGGCCACGAGCAGGGGCGTGCGCTCGATGACGGCGGGGTTTTGCCGGATCTCGAGGTAGGTCGTCGCCGCGCCGATACGCAAGAGGCCCCGCGTGAGCGAGATGCCGCGGAGCTCGTCCATGCGAGAGATGTCGACGACGAGCGGCAGGGGCGCGCCGTCGCCGCGCGGGGGCTTGAGCTCCTGCTCGACGACCCAGTCGGTGCCGCCCGCGAGCAGGACGGTGCCTTCGCCGCGCGCGTGCCTTTCGGCGAGGAGGCCGCAGAGCGCGTCGAGGGAGGCCGCGCGCTGCATCGTGTGCGAGGGCAGATCCGCGAGGCTCACGCCGCGCCTCCCGCTTCCCGACGCTCGCGCGCCGCCTCGCGGATGCTGTCGACGATACGCTGGTAGCCGGTGCAGCGGCAGAGGTTGCCCGCGATGGCCTCGCGGATCTCCTCGTCGCTGGGCTCGGGCCGGCGCGCGAGCAAGGCCTCGGCCGAGACGAGCATGCCAGGCGTGCAGATGCCGCACTGCGCGCCGCCGTGATCGACGAAGCAACGCGCGAGCGGGGCGAGGTGCGTGGCGTCCGAGAGGCCCTCGACGGTGGTGACGGCGCGCCCCTCGCACTGGCCGATCGAGACGAGGCACGCGTTCACGGGCTCGCCGTCGAGCAGGACCGTGCACGAGCCACACTCGCCCTCGCCGCAGCCCTCCTTGGTCCCCGGCAGGCCGAGCGGACCCCGGAGCGCGTCGAGCAGACGCACGAGCGGCGGCAGATCGACCTCGCGCGCGTGGCCGTTGAGGGTGAGCGTGATCTTCAAGGTTACTCCTCCACCTTGCGCTGGATGAACTCGATCTTGTAGCCGTCCGGATCCTCGACGAACGCGATCACGGTGGTGCCGTGTTTCATCGGCCCCGCCTCGCGCGTGACCTTGCCGCCGCGCTTTCGCGCCTCGTCGCAGGCCTTCGCCGCGTCGTCGACCTGGATCGCGATGTGGCCGTACCCCGTGCCGAGGTCGTAGCTCTTCGTGTCCCAGTTGTGCGTGAGCTCGAGGACCGCCGTCTCCGACTCGTCGCCGTACCCGACGAACGCGAGCGTGAACCGGCCCTCGGGGTAGTCCCGCCGGCGGATGAGCTTCATGCCGAGGACGTCCTGGTAAAACGCGAGCGATCGGTCGAGATCGCCGACGCGGAGCATGGTGTGGAGGATTCGCATGGCCCTGGGTTCTCCCTCGGTTCGCGGACGACCGGTTCAGCCCTTTTGCGCGTTCTGGAGCTCGAGCAGGCGCTCGGGCAAGAGGGGTAGATCGCGAGAAACAATGCCCGTCGCGTGCTCGATCGCCGCGGCGATCGCCGGCGCGCCGCCGTCCATGGGCAGCTCGCCGACGCCCTTGGCGCCGCCGCCGGGGCCGTACGCATACGGGGCCTCGACGAGGTCGACGTGCATCGGCGGGGCGTCGAGCGCGGTCGGGATGATGTAGTTCGTCATGCGCGGGTTCAGGATGAGGCCGTCTTTCCAGACGACGTCCTCCCAGAGCGCCCAGCCGATCGCCTGGAGGCTGCCGCCCTCGATCTGGCCCTTGCACATGACGGGGTGGATCGCCTTGCCCACGTCCGTCGCGGACCAGAAGCCCGTGACCGTGACCTCGAGCGTGTCGAGATCGACCTCGACCTCGGCGACGTCACACGCGTAGCCGTACACGGGGTACGCGTCGCCCTTGTACGTGACGTCGTCCCAGGTGACCCAGCCGGGGTGCTCGTACTGCACGAGCGCGGTGACCTCGGGTTCCTTGGAGAGCAAATGATCGGCGGCGGCGGCAAAGTCGCCACCTCCCGTCTCTTGCTCGGCGTGGACGCGGGCCGCGATCTCGCGGGCGGCGCGCTCGACGATGCCGCCGACGACCATGACGGTGCGCGACGCGACCGTGGGGCCGGAGTCGGGGACGTACGGGGTCGCAGGGACGGCGAAGTCGACGTCCTCGATCCCAACACCCGCGGCGTCGGCGGCGATCTGGCGGAAGACGGTCTCGGTGCCCTGGCCGATGTCGGTGGAGGCGGTGCGGATGCGGAGGCGGCCGCCGGGGAGCAGATCGATGGCGACGCGCCCCTTGAGGTACTTCTCGCCCGATCCGGTGAAGCCCGCGCCGTGCATGAAGACGCTCGCGCCGATGCCCCGCGCGACACGGCCGCGGACGACGGGAGGCGCCTGGCGTTTGTCCTTGTACCCGCTCGCCGCGAGGGCCTTCTCGACGCACTCGGCGACGCCGACCGAGCCGCGCAGGATCTGGCCCGTCGCGGTGGTGTCGCCCTCGCGCAGCATGTTCTGCGCCTTGAGGTCCACCGGGTCGCGGCCGAGCTCCCTGGCGACACGATCGAGGTGCCGCTCGATCGCCCAGATGGTCTGCGGCGCGCCGAAGCCGCGGAAGGCGCCGTTCGGCGGGGTGTTCGTGGCGACGGCGATGGCGTCGATGCGCACGTCGTCCCAGCGGTAGACGCCGGCCGCGTGCAGGGCGCCGCGCGAGAGGACGACGGGCGTGAGCGTCATGTACGCGCCGCCATCCATGAGGATGCGGATGGAGAGGGCGCGGAGCGTGCCGTCACGATCGCAGCCGCTGACGATCTCGCAGATGGCCGGGTGACGCTTGGTGGTCGCCTCGATGTCCTCCTTGCGGTCGTAGATCAAACGCACGGGCTTGCCGCTCTTCTGCGCGAGCGCCGCGGCGTGGAGGGCGAGGACCGAGGGATACTCTTCCTTGCCGCCGAACCCGCCGCCGGTGACGGCCTGCGTGACGTTCACGCGTTCGGCAGGTAGGCCGAAGGCGTGCACGAGCGCCTTGCTGACGTAATACGGGCACTGGAGGGATCCGGTGACGTGCACGCCGCGCTCGTCCCAGCGAGCGATGACGCCCTGCGGCTCGATGTAGAGCTGCTCCTGGTGGTGCGTCGTGTAGCGGCCGCGGACGACGACCTCGCAGCCGGAGATGGCGGCCTCGATCGCGGCGGCGCTCGCGCTCGGATCGGGGAGGTCGGCGCGGCCCTTGGTGATGGAGAAGCGCTTGTGGACGTTGTCCTCGCCCCAGATGACGTCGACCTTGGCGAAGGATTGCTCGGGGTCGAGGACGGGCGCGAGCGGCTCGAGGTCGAGCTTCACGGCGCGCACGGCCTGCGCGAGCTTGCGTTTGTCCGCGCACGCGAGGAGGACGACGGGCTCGTAGGCGTGGCGGATCTCCGAGGCCGCGAGGATGGGCTGCTCGGCCGAGATACACTGGACCTCGTTCACCACGAGATCCGAGGCGCGCACGACGGTGACGTCGCTCCAGTCGAACGAAGGATCGAGGGTGACGCCGCGGAGGCGGGCCCGCGGGACGGGGCTACGCACGGTGGCGCCGAAGAGCTCACCGGGCTCACGCGGGAGGTCGTCGACGTACGCGGCGCGCCCCGTCACCTTGGCCGCACCGTCGGTGCGAGGCACGTTGGTCCCGATGAAGGGAGGCCGGGGGGACGAGGCGTTTTGCGCGGCGGTCGTCATCGCAGGCGACACGATACCGCGGAACGCGGCGATGGAGAAACGCTTCTCTCCTCGCTACAGCCCGTCCGCGAGCTCGAGCAGGCGGCGCGGATGGTAGACGTCACGCAGCGCGCTCGGCGGGCCGTCCTGGAGCGCGCCGAGGACACGCTCGCGCCACGCCGCCGGGATCGCGTCCTCGCCGAAACGAGCGCCGAGGAGCGCGCCCGTGATGGCGCCGTTCGTGTCGGCGTCACCGCCGCGGTTGACGGCGTCGATCAGCGCGGCCTCGTAGGAGGGAGCGTGCAGGAGCTCCCAGAACGAGAGGCGGAACGCCACGCGGACGAACCCTTCGTGCTGGTGGATGTGGAGCTCGGGGCCGTAGAGCTCGGGATCGTCCCGCACAGCGAGCTCGAGGTCCTTGCGCAGCGCGGCGAGCGCCGCCTCGACGTCACGGCCGTCCGTGGGGACGAGATCGATGAGCGTCGCGGCCGCCGCCTCGACCTCGGCCCGCGCCGCTTCGAACATGTCCGTCGCCGAGGTCCGGCCCGCGCCAGCCGCGGCGATCGCGGCGCAGAGCGCGGCGCAGGTGATGCGGCAACGCGGGTCGTAGTGGGTGATCGCGCTGTCGGCGAGCGCGGCGAGGCGGCGCGCTTCGGGGCTCTGCGCGAGCGCGACGCCGAGGGGCGCGATCCGCATGAGCGAGCCGTTGCCCGCGGTCCTGCGCTCGGAGTGGAGCCAGGCGCGGCGCGAGGCCTCGCCGAGGGAGACGCCGCGCGTGATCATCGAGAGCGAGGCGTGCGTGAGGTTGCCGATGTCGAAGGCGTGCGGGATCCAGTCGACGTAGCGCTGCGCGACGTCGGGCGCGTGAAACCGCCCGTGCGCCTTGAAGGAGAGCGCGAGGCACGTGGCCATCTGCGTGTCGTCGGTGACCTGCCCCGGGGCGACACCAAAAGGACCACCACCCGTGACGCCCGTGTGCGGGCCCTTCGCGAGCTCGGGGAAGGGCGGCGCCTCGCAGGCCTTGAACTCGAGCGTCGTGCCGAGCGCATCGCCGACCGCGAGCCCGAGCAAGGTGCCGCGCGCCCAAGCGCGCCGGGTTCCAGACGTCTCTCCCACGAGAAGCTCCTCTCCAGGTCTACTCACCGAGGAACGCGGGCGGCGCGCGCAGGTACCGCATCGCCTCGGCAGGCGTGTTGATGTCCACGAGCACGTCGGCGTCGTCGACGTCGACGTCACGAAGGTCGCCGCCGAGCGCGTGGAGGTGATCTCGCAGCGGCGGCGGGTTCGGCTGGCGATACCGATCGAGCGCGCGGCCCTGCAGCGCGACGGGGTGCCCCGCGCGGCCGCCGTGACGCGGGCGCGTCGCGAGCGGAGGCGCGCCGTCCGCGCCGAGGGCCGAGAGCAAGGCCGCCGTGGTCGCCGCGCGGGCAGGCAAGGTGTCGACGGGACACACGAGCACACGATCGTCCGCGCCGACGCGCTCCGCCGCCGCGGCGATGGAGCCCGCGGGGCCGAGGTCGTCGGCCGCGTTCGAGACCAGCAGGTCGAGGCCCGGACGAACGAACGGGATGAGCGCCTGCACGATGGGCTTGCGCGCGACGACGACGACCCGCGAGGACTCGGCCGAGAGCCGGGCCTCGGCGTGCGCGATCGCGAGCGGACGCGGCTTCTGCCCGGGCGCGCCGGGCCAGAGGAGCAGCGCCTTGGGCCCGCCGAGGCGCAGACCTTTCCCGGCCGCGAGCACGATCGACACGGTATTCGTCATGCGTCCTCTTCCTTCTCGATCTCGCCGTGGCCCGAGGCCCGCGCGCCGCGGCGGCTGCCGTTCAAACCCGCGCGCCACGACACGAGCTCGGCCGCGATCGCGACGCCGATCTCGGCAGGGCTGCGCGCGCCCACGTCCACGCCGAGCGGCATGCGGACGCGCGTGATGTCCGCCGCCGAGGCGCCCTTGGCCTCGAGCCGCGCCCGCGTCCTCGCCGCCTTCGCGCGGCTGCCGACGCCCCCGACGAAACCGAAGCCCACGCCGAGCGCCCACTCGATCACCGCCTGATCGAGCTGGTGGTCGTGCGTCATGACGAGCGCCGCGGCGCGGCCGAGATCCGCGGGGAGCGAGGCGCGGACCTCGGGATCGTCGTGCTCGGCCTGGAGCAGGCGCAAGCGCGGCGAGGCCTCGGCGCCGCCGGGCGGACGCGGCAAACGCGCGGGATCCGCCGCGACCTCGCGTGCGTCGCAGAGCGTCACGCCAAAGCCGAGCGAGGCGAGCAGCGGCGCGAGGTAAACGCCGACGTGCCCGGCGCCGACCACGAGCACCGCGAGGTCGGGCGAGAGGGGCTCGATCAGGATCTCGGCGGAGCCGCCGCAACACATGCCGAGCGAGGGCCCGAGGCGGAAGGTGTCGACGCGCGGAGGAGGCGCGGCCGCGGCGAGCGCGTCGGCCATCGCCCGGAGGACGGCTTTCTCGACGGCGCCGCCGCCCACGGTGCCGATGGCCGCGCCGGCCTGGAAGAGCGCGAGCTTCTGCCCAGGCGTGCAAGGCGCGGAGCCCTGCCGGGCGATCACGGTGGCGACGACGACACGTTCGCCTCGCTCGAGCGCATCGAGCGCGGCCCGCAGCACCTCGGCCGGAGGCGCGGTGCGAGGGATGACGGCAGATACGTCGAGCACCGGATACGCCGAGTGTAGCGGCGGAAGGGGGGGCAGGAAAGGCAATGAACGCCGGAACCGGTGGCGAAAGGGCACGCGCGCCGTATCCTCGCGCCGTGGACGAACGGCGAGTCGGAGTCGAGGCGGCGCGCGCGCCGCGCGGGGCGAGCGAGCAGAGGTCATGACGGCGCGCAGAGCTCCGGATTTCCGGCTGGAAGACGCGATCCGGGATCCCGGCTTCTCGCCGCGCAGGGGCGACGCGGCCGCGCTCTGCGAGCTCGTCGCAGCCGAAGGAGAGCTCGCGGACGACGCGGAGCGATCGCTCTTGCGGCTCGGCGCGGAGGCCGCCCGCGTCGCGATGGAGCGAGCACGCGCGGCCGAGGCGAAGGCGCGCGCGCGGCTCGTCGCGTTCGTCGGGAAGGTCGCGGCCACCGAGGACGCGCCCGAGCTCTCGGCGTTCCTGATCGACGCGCTCGGCGACGCGGATCCACGGGCGCGCCGCTTCGCCGCGAACGCGCTCGGCAAGCGCAAGAGCCCCGAGGCCGCCGCCGCGCTCGCCGCCGCGCTCGCCGTGGAGAGCGACGCGCCGGCCCGTCGCGTGATCGCCTCGGCGCTCGGAAAAACCGGGGGCGATGAAGCCGCCCGCGCGCTGCGAGAGCTCGACACGGGCGGCGACGAGCTGCTCGCGCGGGCCACGGCGAAGGCCTCGCTCATGGCGCAGCGGACCGCGGGCCGCGACGTCCCCTCGTCCTTCGAGGTCGACAAGCCGGCGCCCTCGCCCGTGCCGGTCGCGCTCCACTGCCGCGCGGGCCTCGCCTCCATCCTGGTACGCGAGATCGACGTCAGGCTCGCGCCTCGCGTCGCGCCGGACGGCGAGGGGGATCGTGTCCTCGCCACGCTCATCGGCCCGCCCGCGCGCCTCTTCCAGGCGAGGACCATGCTCTTCTTCGGCTTCCCGCTCCCGCCCGTGCCGCTCGGGCCCTCGGGCGACGTCGCCGAGGCCGTCGCGGCTGCCCTCACGTCGCCCGAGGCTCTCCGCCTGCTCGAGCACTTCACGGCCGGCCCCATCCGCTTCCGCATCGCCTGGGCCGGCGGCGGCAAGCGCCGCGCGAGCATCTGGCGCGCGGCCGAGGTGATCGCGGCGGCGAACCCGAAGCTCGTCAACGACCCCACCGAGAGCACCTGGGAGGCGCTCGTGCACGAGCTGCCCGAGCGCAAGGCGATCGAGGTCGAGCTCTGCCCGCGGGTCGCCGATCCACGCTTCACCTACCGCGGGCGCGACGTGCCCGCGGCCTCGCACCCGACGATCGCCGCCGCGCTCGTGCGGGTCGCGGGCGTTCGGCCCGAAGACGTCGTGTGGGACCCGTTCGTCGGTTCGGGCACCGAGCTCTGCGAGCGCGCGCTCGCCGGCCCCTACGCGCGGCTGCTCGGCACGGACACGTCGGCTTCGGCGCTCGAAGCGGCCCGCCAGAACCTCGCGGCGATCGGCATTCAGGACGCCGTGCTCGCGCGCGGCGACGCGCTCTCGTTCGTGCCGCGCGGCGCGCCGCCGACGCTCGTCCTGACGAACCCGCCGATGGGCCGGCGCGTGCTGCGCGGGATCGATCTGCGCGTGTTCTTCGATCGATTCCTCGAGCACGTCGCGTCCGTCCTCGAGCCGGGAGGTCGAATCGCGTGGATCTCGCCGCTCCCCGCCGACAGCGCGCGCGCCGCGCGGGAGCTCGGGCTCGATCGGGCCTTCGCTCAGCGCGTCGACATGGGCGGCTTCGACGCGGAGATCCAGCTCCTCGTGAGCACGCGCCGGGGCAGGCCCCGCGCCCCGGGCTGGCGGTGATCACTTCTTGAGCAGCACGACGTAGACGCCGACGCCCGCGGCGAGCAGCACGAGCGCGATGAGGGCGCCGAGCAGCAGGCCCTTCGCGGCGCTCGGCGGCGGCGGCGCCGGTTGCATCGCGACATAGGGCGGCGGCGTGACACGCGGCGAAGGCGCGCTCTCCCGTGGGGCGGTGAGCGGCGAAGGCGCGCTCTCCCGCGGGGCCGCGAACGGCGACGGCGCTGGTTGAGGCATCGCCGCGGCGCGCATCGATTGCTCGGCGGAGAGCGGCGGGCGCTCGTCGGCGACGCTCCCGAAGAGATCCGGCAGCGAGTCCGCCCTCGGCTGCGCAGGCGGCGCCACGTCCGCGAAGCTCGCGGGCATGGGCGCCGACGCGCTTTCCTCGGGCAGGACCATCGTCGGCTCGGGCGCGCGCATCTCGGGCGCGGGCGCGGGCGCCAGCGCGGGCATGGGCGTCTCGCGCATCACCGTCGCCTCGTCGTCGAAGGCGTGCGCCATGTTCTGCGCGGGCGGCGTGGGTTCGTCGCGGAGGCCCTCGCCCGTGGCCGCGGCGGCGACCTCGGCCGAGATCGGGTTGACGGGTGTCGCGCGATCGGCCTCTCCGCCGCCGTCGCTCGTCGTCTGGCGGATGAGCTCGAGCGGCGCCTCGCGCATCACCGTCGCCTCTTCGTCGTCGCCGTCGTCGATGACGGCCTCGCGCGAGATGCCGCCCACGGGCGGGGCGAGGGGCGCCTTCGGGGCCGCGACGGGCGCGGCGGGTTGCGCCGCGGCGCGCGCGCCTGCGGCACCGGGGCGCGCGACGGCTGCGCGGGCTGCGACGCCTCCGGGCGCGCGACCACCCATCGGGCCGAACCCGGTCGCCGGCAGCACCGCGCCCGTGCGCGTGGAGGCCGGCGCGGGCGCTGGGGGCGCGGGCGCGGCGTTGTTCCCGGACGGCGCCGGCTTTCGCATCGGCACCATCGGGATCTTCATGAGCGACGTCTTCGCGTTCTCGTCGTCGTCCTCCAGCAGATCGTGCGCCCTCGGCAGCGGCGCGCCTGGCACCGTCGCGGCAGCGAGGGCGGTGACCGCCGGCATGTTCGGCACCGTCTGCGCGGCCGCGCGTGGCGCTGGAGCGGGCTCGCGCTTCGCCATCACCGCGCGCATCTGCTGCATGTTGGGCACCGCGCGCATGACCGTGCGAGCCTCGTCGTCGTCCTCCTCGAGCTCGTCGTCGACGAGCGCCGGCAGGTCCTTCACCGTCGGATCCGGGTGCCACGACTCGAGCGCTTGCCGGAGCGCGGTGATCGTCGAGGCGCGACGGGTCGCGTCTCGTTCGAATGCGGCGTCGAGGATGTGCTGCAGGTCGTCGTCGCCGACGTCGAAGACCGAGAGCGGCGACGGGGACGTCGACACGATCTTCTGCCGGATGCTGTCCTCGTCGGCCGCGTGGAAGGGGCTCTGGCCCGTCAGGAGCGTGTAGAGCGTCGCCGCCGCGGCCCACGTGTCGTCGGCCAGCGCGACGCTGCCCTTCAGGACGCGCTCCGGCGAGTGGAATTCGGTCCGGCTCGGCGCGGAGGTGCTCGGCGCGAGCATCCCGAGCGACGTGCGCGGCACGGCTGCCGCCTTGATGGCCGCGGGCGACACGCTGCCGTGCGTCTGCCCGCGCGCGTGGAGCGCCTCGAGCTTCTTCGTGAGCCGAATGATCCAGCCGACGGCGTCGAGCTCGTTCAACGGGCCGTCACGCGTTATCCGATCCGCAAGCGTTTCCACCGAAGTCCTCAGCCTAGTTGCCGGAGCGACCCGTCGTCTACGACGACGCTCGTTCGCTCGTGGGAAAATCTGCTAGGGTCGCCGCGTCATGGGCCTGCGTGTTCGTTTTCCTCAATCGACATGGCCCACGTGGCTTCTGCCGCTTGCCCTGCTCGGGTGCCAGCGCGAGCTCGACATGGCCAAGCATTACGACGATCGCAACGCGGCCACAACGATCCGCTACATCGGCGTTCGCGAGGCGACCCGCCAGTACCCCGACTACGGCGTCATCCAAAGCACCATCCTCGTGGGAGAAGGCGGCGGCGGCGCGAAAAAGGAAGGGCGCGCCCCGTGAGCCGCGTGCTCGCGCGCACCTCCGGCGCGGTCGTTTTCGCCGTGATCGTGGCGGGGCTCCTCGGCTGCACCTCGTCCCAGAAGCTCGCGGCGGAGCTCGTCGCCGCGGCGACCCCGGGCCACCTCCGGCCCGTCGTCGCCTGCTGGGAGCAGGAGTACGAGGCCTCCGGCTTCCAGGGCGAGTACATGGCCACGTTCGACGTGGAGATCTCCGCGTCGGAGGTCATCCGGAGCGCCCGCGTCACCGCGCTCGAGCCGACGGGAGAGAGCCTGAGCGAGCGCGACACGGGCCCCTTCCGCGCGTGCCTCGAGAAGGCCTTCATCGGGATCGAGCTGCCGAGCAAGGCGGACGCCGATGGGCCCGGCTACAGCTCCCTCGTCGGGGCTTCGGTGCAGAACTACAAGATCGCGTTCCTCGGCGATCAAGACGAGCGCCGCAAGCGCGCCGGAGGCCGGCAGGCGCATGTGCTCATCGGCCCGCGCGCCGATCGATGCCAGGGCCTCTACGTCTACCATCCGCCGCGCGACACCTCCGCGCTCTTCACCGAGATCGCGCTCGGCAAGTCGAGGGCGGCGGCCACGCGCGGCAAGGACCTCGACCTGCACGCGCGCGAGCTGCAGAAGACCTACGATCTCCAGCTCGAGCTCGAGGCGCGCCTCCGCGCCGATCTCGCCGACCGCTCCCTCCCGCCCGCCAACCGCAAGCGGCTCACCGAGGCGCTCGAGACAGCCCGAACGGAGGCGCGTTCGACCGGGGCGGCCATCGGCTGCAAACCTGTCGAAGACCGTCGATAAACCTCGGAATTTCGGTAGCGTGAGGTTGCTTCGGCAACATCACACGTGGGGGGACACATGACGGTGACGAGGGCAGATCTCGAGCGGTGCCTCGACCTCGTGAAGGGCTCGGTGAACGAGCCTCGTGTGGGCCTGTTCGGCCCCACGAGCCTCACCTGGCACATCGGGCGCGAGGGCGTGGTGTTCCTCGCGGGCGGCGCGGCCGCGCTCTTGCAGCTCGCGCATCCGTTCGTCGCGTACGGCGTCTTCGAACACTCCGTCACGCGTGAGGACACCTTCGGCCGCTTCTTGCGCACGTTCGAGAACGTCTACGCGATGATCTTCGGCCCGCTCGATCGCGCCCTCCGCTCGGCGCGCGCCGTGCACACGATCCACGAGCGCGTGACCGGCGTGATCACGGAGGCCGCCGGCCCCTGGCCCGCGGGCGCGCGGTACCACGCGAACGACGAGGGCGCGCTGCGCTGGGTCTACGCGACCTTGATCATGAACGCGGTGCGCTCCTACGAGCTCGTCCTTCGCCCGCTCGAGGCCTGGGAGAAGGACGCGTATTACGCGGAGTCGCGGCGCTTCGCGCTCCTCTTCGGGCTCGAAGCCGAGGACCTCCCGGAGGACTTCGCCGCATTCGAGCAGCAGTACGAGGACATGCTCCGCTCGGGCTCCCTCGTCGTCACGCCGCCTGCGCGCGAGCTCGCGGACTACCTCCTCGCGCCGCCGCACCCTGCGCTCGGTCTGGCCTGGCGCTGGTACTCCATGATGACCGCGTCCCTCCTGCCCGAGCCGCTGCGGGAAGGGTTCGGCCTCGTGTTCGGGCCGCGCGAGCAGGCGCGCGTCGAGGCCTCGATCGAGGCGATCCGCCGCGCCTACCCGCGCATCCCCGCCCGGCTCCGCCACGTCCCCGCCTTCACCGCGGCCGAGCGCCGGCTCGCCTCGGGTGACGCCTACGTCCGCGAGCCGAGCACCGGCCGCCCCTTCTTGCTCAAGCTCCTCCTGCGCATGAGCCGCGCCAGCGTCTCCACCTTCTAACCTCGCGCCGGCCGCCTCCGCTCCTTGAACCAGGCGCGCACCTTGCGCATGCGCGCGAGCTGCTTCCACGGCGCTCGCATCTTGCACGTCGACGCCTCGTCCGTGCCTTCCTTCGCCCCCCAGCGCACCTCGGGGCAGTCGTTCGGGTTGTATCCGACCTCCAGCGACGCGGCCCGCGCGACCACGTCCGCGAGCGAGAGCGAGAACGACGACCCATCACTGCGCACGTACGAAAAACGCCGCGCCTCGAGCTCCCGCGCGAGCGTCGCGTCGAGCTCCGCGCGCACCTCGGCCGCCGTCTTCCCCGCCGGCATCGCGTACCGCTCGGGCCTTCGCTCGACGCGCGCGGGCAGCGCGCGCGCCACGTCGATCGCCACGAGCAGCCGGAGATCCCGCGACGGCGTGGAGAAATCTTCCCACGGCCCCACCGTCTGGAAGATGCTCGCCCCCTCGGGCATCTCCACCGACTTGCCGCCGCCTTGCCGGTATTTTCGCCCGTTCTCCACCGACACCACGCGCCCCTTCACCTGCTCTTCGAGCGCGTCGATCGTCTCGATCAGCGCGCGTGTCGGGTCGAGCGGCAGCGGCGAGAGCACGTCGTCGACCCGATCGTAAAACCCCTCCACGCCGTGCTCGTACTGCTCCATCGCGTGATCCCCGTGGTCCGGGTGCGCCGCGATCTCCTCGTTCGACAGCGCGCGTAACCTCCCGCGCTCCATCACGAGCGGCCGGAACCGCTTGAAGCCCGGGCTGCCGAGCGACGGGTCGAGCGCGAAGAGAAAGTTCCCGCGCCAGTACCGCCGCCGCGCCACCGTCCCGTCGGGCTGCCCGTCCACCGCGAGAAGCATGCCCGCCCGCTCGTTCGTCTGCGGCAAACGCTTCACCACCACGAGCACGTGCCCGTACGGATCCGCGTAAATCGTCCCGGGCCGGAGCCCTCGTTCGTCCAGACGGACCGGGTAGAAATCCGTCTCGTCGTCGTCGCCCGCGGTCCGCCCCGTCCCCGAGTGCACCGTGTCCGCGAGCGTCGTGCGCACGAACTCGGCGAAGCCGGCCATCGGATCCGAGCGCACGTGCCGCGGCCATTCCAGGCTCGTCCGCGGCCGTTTGCAGTTTGGCGCGCGCCCTCCGCCGCCGCGCGTGCACGACGAGTACGCGAAGGGCAGCTCCATCTTGAAGGCGAAGTACGCTCGCAGCGCGTAGGGCAGATCCGCGCAGTCCGGATCGAGCACCGGCGCGTTTTCCCCCGGCTCGTCCTCGCCGCGGCCGAGGTGATCGTGAAGCAGGTTCCGCTTCGGATCCCGGAGCGCCTCGTGCAGCGCCGCGAACGTGAGCGGCTCGCCGATCGGCGCGTCGAAGAGCGCCTCGATCCACGCCGCGTACAGGTTCTCCGTCGCCTTCTCCCACGCCCTCTCGGCCGGCCACATCCCGCGCCGGGCGCGCGGCGGCTCCTCCGCGTCGTCGATCGTCACGTCCTTGCAGGCGCGCGCCTCTCGCGCCTCGGCGAGCACCACGCGGAGCGTCCCCGCCTCCGGCGCGGGCACGGTCACGTTCCAGAAGTACGGCCCTGCGCCGCGCCGCTCGTCCGCGCGGGCCACCGTGTCTCCGCTCCCGTCCCGGACCACGAGCGCCCCTGTGCTCGCCTCGTCCGCGACCGCGACGATCCGGAGCGGCCTCCCTGGGCGCGGCTTGCGGGGCGAGACGAAGAGGGCGAACGCGGGCGCGTCCGTGCACGACGTGATCACGCGCGGCGCATCGTTCGTCGGGACGGACGCTACGGCCGACGCGCTCGGCAGCGCCGTCGCCGCGGCGAGCCCGCGTTCGGCGGTGATGGGCGCGCCGCGCCCTCCGGCCTCGCCACAACCGGCGAGCGCCGCGAGCGCGAAGAAGGCCCCGAGCCGCATCATGGCCGACACTTACCGCGGCGGAAAGTCGGGATGCAATAACCTTAGAAGCTGTACTTGGCGCGGGTGAACACCGTCGACCCGCCCGTCTCCGCCGACCCGAACTTCGTGTACGGCTTGCCGAGCTGCAGCAGCGCCCCCGCCGCGAGCTCGAGACCATTGCCGAAGTTGTAATCGAGCTCCGGGAAGATCACCATCGAGAAGCCCTCCGCGCTGAGCGGCGAGATCTTCCTCTGCACGCGCTTGCCCTGCTCGTCGTCCCAGGTCTCCTCGACGAGCGGCGTCGCGTCGAGGATCGCGAACAGCCGGAACAGGCCCGCCTGGTTCGCGAACTTGAAATCGGCCCCGAGCACCACGTAATCGCCGAGCCGCGGCCGCAGGATCTTCTGCGTGCAGCTCTCGCCGTTCTTCGAGAGCGCGCAGGCGAGCACGTTCGACCCCTCGATGAGCCCGCTCTGCCGGACCACGTACCCTTCCTTGATCCAGTCCCCCGCGCCGAACTCGTCCACGAGCCCGTGCACCCACATCGCGTTGACGTACACGTGCTCGCCGAACGTGTAATCCAGGCCGAGCACCCATTTCATGAACGGCGTATCGTCCACCACGAGCGGCTCCCGCCCGCCGGGCTGGCCGTCGGCGTCGTAATCGTATTCGCCGGCCGGCTGGGGGATTCCGAAGGCGAGCTCGTCGTTCGTCAGCCGGATCGACTGCCCGCGCGGCACCACGAGCGCGCCCTCGAAGCGGTACCCGATCCCGTTGATCTCCTCCGAGATCCACTTGAACGGGTTCACCTCGCCCGTCACGTTCAGCCCGTAGACGTGCATCTTCGGGAATTCGAGGTTCACGTCCGTGAGCAGCAGCCCCTCGATGCAATCGTTCGCATCGTCCGGGTTGCAGCGCCTCCCGAGGGCCTGGCGCGTGTGGTTGCTCCGCGGCTGCGGGAAATCCGTGCGGCCGTTGTAATACGAGAGCGCGACGTCGTGCTCGCCGATCGTCCCGGCGATCCGGTAGGCGAACTGCATGTTGTCGAACGTCGGCTCGGGCATCACGGGCGTCACGCTGCCGATGATCGTCGGGTGGCCGAAGAGCATCTTTGCGGCCGCCTGCTCGGCGACCACGCGGTCCCCGAGCGCCCCCGAGACGAAGGGCACGCGATCGAGCTGCGCCAGCGCGAGCGAGCCCGAGAGCGGGAGCATCGCGGGCTTGAAGATCGGCACGAGCACGCCCGAGATCGACCAGTCCTCGCTGATCCAGTAATCGGCCTTCACCATGAAATTGGCGACCTGCCGGCCGAACAGCAGCGGATCACGCAGATCGTCGGGGTTCAGGTTGTTCGTCGGGTTGAACTGGTCGCCGACGCCCCACGAGACGACCTGCTGGCCGATGCGCAGGTCGAGCCCCTTCACGAAGATCCCCTCGGCCTCCACGTAGACCGCGCGTGGCTCGAGGCGGTACGGCTCGGCCTTCTCGATCCGCGACAGGTCCCCGACGCTCGTCATCCGCTCGGGGTAGCCGCTCCACACGAAATCGACCGCCGCGACGGCGTGGAACCTGCCGTAATTCGCCTCGAGCTTCAGCCCGAGCGTGTTCCAGTTGCGCTCCACGCCTGCCGGCAGCTCCTGCCGTGCATACCAGTCGCCCACGCCCACGGGCTCCAGGCGGAAGCGCAGGTCGCTCTGGATGCGGCCGCTCCAATCGAGCTCGAGCTCGTCGTCGGCGTGGGCGCGGGGCGCCGCGCCGAGGAGGAGGGCGAGGGCGCAGGCGGTTATGCTGCGCCGACGAACGTGGCGACTCATGATGGCTCGTGACCTCGATCGTTGAAATGCATCGCGCCGCCCGTCCTGTGGAAGGAGAGGCGGCGCGCGCGTCTTTACTCGATCTGGCCCGGGGCGGAGTCTATTTTTCGAGGTTGCGCTTCGAGAAGAGGTTGTCGCTCATCGCCTCGTTCACCTTCCACGCCTTGCGGATCATCTTCGTCCAGTGGCCTCCCTTCGTGTGGTCGACCATCTTGAGCTCCTCCGGGGTGCAGACATTCCCCTGGCAGGTGTAATTGGTGCGCGTCTCGGTCTTCACGTGGGTGCCGGACGTGTTGAAGTACTTGAGCTCCGTCGGGAGGTTCTTGTCCTTCGCGACCAGGAACTCGATCTTGCCGTGGGGCGTCGTTTGCCCCGCCTTCGCTTTGGCCACGAGCTTCATCTCGGCCGCCGCGTCGGACGCGACTTGCGCGTCGTAGAGCGGCGCGTACATCTGCGTCGCGAGGTCGTCCTGGCTGAAGGCCAGGCCCATGAAGCCCTGGTCGGTCACGTGGCTGGCGATGCGGCGGATCTTCCCGAACGCCGGCAGGTACACGTACATCTGCGTGGGCGACAGGATGAGGACCTTCGTCCCCTTCATGTCGGCCGGCGCCGTGAACTCGGTGAGGCGCTTCTCGCCCTTGAGCCAGACCTTGAGCGCCATCTTCTTCTCGCTCTTGCCGGGCTCCTGGTTCACGACCTCGTACTCGAAGTACTGGGTCTTGGCGCGGTTCATCGCCTCGTCCATCCCCTTCAAGGCCTTGTCGCCCGGGGCGTCGGCGCTCGCGTGGCCCGTCCAGAGCAGCGCGGCACCGAGGAGGGGGGCGGAGGCGGAAAGCCAGCTACGGAAAATTGCGCTCATCATCGAACCTCGTTCGTTCAGGGAGGGCTCGTGCTCGTGTCGAGAACTGCGTCCGACGCCTCGGACGAGGGGACCTCGGCCGGTATTCTAGATCCATCGCCGTAGTAGCGCGTCTTGCGGGCGAAGAGGGGGATCACCAGCATGGTGGCGAGGGCGGCCGTGATCATCGCCGCCGCGGTCAGGCCTCCGACGTTCTGCAGGGGACGCGCGTCGCCGAGCGTCAACACGAAGAAGCCCGCGGCCACCATCAGGGCGTTCACCCAGATCGCGGGGCCCGTCTGCCGCGCGGCCGTCGTGGCCGACTCCGCCAGGGGGGACTTGTCCGGGGCGCTCCACGCGACCATCAGGTGCACCGCATAGTCCACTCCGGCCCCGATGATCAAGCTCGCCAGCATCGACGTCCCGATGTCGAGCCGCACCCCGACGAGGCCCATGCCGCCATAGATGACCGCCATCGTCAGCACGATGGGCAGGACGCCGAGCAGCCCGCTCCAGAACGACCGGAAGAGCGCCGTCATGATGACGAGCACGCAGCCGAGCGCGAAGAACAGGCTCTTCCACTGGTTCGACTCGACGCTCTTCGAAAGGCCCGCGTGCATCACCGGCAAGCCCGTCACCGACACGCCGAGCTTCTGCGCTTGATCCCCCGCGGCAGGCGGCAAGGCGAGGGAAGGGACGTCGAGATCCATCAACGCCGTCGCGATCGCCGCGTGGAGACGTTTGCCCTTCGCGCCCTCCGGCGCCGCGATCTTCGCCGCAGCGACGAGCTCCTTCGCCCGCACCATCGCCTCGCTGCGCCGCCAGATCTCCTCGAGGGGACGATCCACCGTGTCGGCGAGGTCGGTCACGAGCGTGTCGTCCGTGCTCTTGCCGAGCGCCTGGGCGATCGCCTCCGTGAGCTTCGCCGCCTCCGGGCGCGGGCCGAGCGCCGCGAGCGCGCGGGCGACCGCGTTGATCACCTCGGGCCCTTCGAGCTCCACGCTGCACTCCTCGGAGCCGAGGAACCGCACGAGCTCCGCCCGCGTGGGCTCGGCCGCGCCTTCCACGTTCCCCGCCCCGAGGCGCTCGCCGAGCGCCGCCTCGTCCGGCACGGAGACCCCGAATTGCCGACCGATCGCGGCGATCCGGCTCGTCACCAGCGTGCGCGCGCGTGAGGCGACCTCGTCCTTCCGGCCGCCGTTCGCCTCGGCCACCGTGTACGTCGCTGCGATCGCCGTGCTCGTCACGCCGCGGATCTGCTCGATGAGCGGCTCGGTCTCGGCGGCGAGGTTCGTGTCGAGCTTGATCTGCACGAGCGCCCGCTGCCGATCGTCCGTGACGAGCTGCGAGACCGCCTTTTTCCCCTCGAGGAAGCCGTAGAGCAGCTTCACCTTGGCCGCGCTGTCCGGGATGCGCCGGTCGCCTTCCATCGCCTCGTTGATCTGCGCGACCACGGCGCCCACGTGGTTCACCGAGCTCACGTGCGGCAGGACCGCGATACGATCGGCGAGGACACGCAGCTCGCGCAGCACGACCGGATCGGTCATGTCGCCCTCGACCTGGATCTGCAGGAAGAGCGAGCCGCCGAAATGGTCACGCAGGAACGTCTCGGCCTGATCGGGCGGGCTGTCCTTCGAGAAAAACGCCGCGTTGTCCATGCGGCTGTCGACCTTGCCGACGAAGATCCCGCTGGTGATCGCGAGCGCCGCGAGCACGGGCGCGACGACGAGGCGCCTCCGTTGCGGCAGCGTCGTCAGCCACACGTGGAAACGCGCCGGGCCCGCCGCCTCGGCCGGCTTCCCCTTCAGCCGCACGAGGTAAATCACCGCGGGCACGAACGTGAGCGAGAGGATGAGCGTGATCAGGATGCCGAGCGCCGTGAAAATGCCGAACGTGCGCAGCGGCGCGATGTCCATCAGCAGGAAGGACAAAAGGCCCACGAACGTCGTCAGGCCGCTGGCGAGCACCGGCGGTCCGATTTCGCAGAGCGTCCGCACGAGGGCCGCCGCCGGGTCCTTCTGCTCGTGCGCGGCCACGTAATAACGGCTCAGGATGTGCACGGCATACGCGCTGCCGAGGGCGAAGAGGATGACCGGTAGCGAACCGAGCACCACGTTCACCGACACGCCGAGCGCGCCCATGAGCCCGAGGGACATCACGATACCGAGGCCCGTGGAGAGGAGCGCGAGGCCGGCGCCGATGAAGTCGCGGAACGACAGCACCGTGATGAGCACGATCACCAGCACCGCCCAGGGCGCGAGCCTCCGCATGTCCTCCTGCGTGACGTCATAGATGTACGTCGATATGAACGGCGCGCCGCCCCAGTATTTTGCCTCGCGCGGAAATGCCTCCTCCACCGCCTCGCGGACCTTCGCCGCCACCACCTTCGGCTCGGCCCCGTAGCCCGCGAAACAATAAAGGAGCGTCGCCTTTCCGTCCGCCGAGATGAGGTTGCCCACCACGTGATCCCGCGAGAGCACCTTCTCGCGCAGGGCGGCCTGCTCCTCGGCCGTCTCCGGGATCTTGCCGACGAGGTAATCGGTCGTGATGCCGCCCTTCTGCGGATCCGCCGCGAAATCCTCCACGTTCGTGAGGGTCATCGCGTAGCCGATGCCGTCCGTCTCGTTGAGGCGCTTCGTCAGGGCGCGCAGGCGCGTCAAAAACTCCGGAGAGAGCGCGTCGTCCGTGCTGATTCCGACCAGCGCGACGTCGAGGCTGCCGAATCGCTTGCTCACGTCGTAGAAGACGCCGACCTCCGGGTTCTCCCGCGGCAGGAACGAAAGCACGTCGTCGTCGCGATCGACCCGAGACGCAAAAAAGAGGCTCGCGAGCGAGAGCAATACGACCGCGAGGACGATGGTCCACGCCGTCGCTCGACGAACGAGTAGATGTGCGAAGGCTTGCATCGAGGTGCTTCCTGGAGGCTTTTGGGCAGCGGCGGAGCAAACCCAAGCCAAAGGGGGATGTCAAGCGCGCAGACGTCCGAGACGTGCGCACCACGGGTGCCGGCGCGCGCTTGCTGCAATGCAGCGTGTTATCGCGCGGCTATCGTTATGCAAGCGTCAACGCGACGGAGGCGCGGCCGAGGGGGCCGCGGGCGCGTTTGGCTTCGAGGAGCGCCCCCCGGACAAACTGACGAACGCCAGCACCCCGACGAGCGCGAGGACGCCGAGCGTCAGGATCACGAAGCCGATCCACCGCCGCTCGGGCGGAGCCTGCGGCGCGGCCGGGAAGGGCTGCATCATGGCCTGGTTCTGCCCCGTCATGGCCTGCCAGCTCGGCGGCGGCGCCTGCGGCTGCGGGGGCTGCGGCTGCGGGGGCTGCGGCCCCCAGGACGACCTCTGCGCCTCGGACAAACGCGGCGGCGGCGCCTGGCCTTGCATGCCGGCGAAGCTCCCCTGCGGAGCGCTCCTCGGAGGCTCGGGCTGCGAGGGCGGGGCGGGCTGCGGATACGAGGGCGGCGGGCCCTCCCGCATCGGCGCCGGCGCGCCCGGCAGCGGCCCCGGATATGCCGCGAGCGGGATCGTCTTCGCGACCTTGTGTCCCGCCGAGGGCGGTCCATTCGCCCCGGGCCGGTAGACCATCGTGACCGCGAGCCCGCCTTCGTCCCCGTCGTCCGCGGGCGCCGGCCCGGCGCTCTGCGCCCTCTCGGTGATCGGCTCGAGCCGCGCCACGATCTCCGCCGCCGACGCGATCCGCGCTCGTTTGTCGCGCACGATGCAGCCGGCGACGATCTCGTCGAGCCCTGGATCGATCCCGGGAACGACGTCGCGCAGGCGCGGGATCGGGGCGGTGAGCACCGTGTTGATGAGGTCGGGGCCGCGGCCCGCGAAGGGGCGCTGTCCTGCGAAGAGCTCGAACATGAGCACGCCGTACGACCAGATGTCCGTGCGTGGATCGAGGTCCGGCGCGCCGGCGATCTGCTCGGGGCTCATGTACGCGGGCGAGCCGAGCAAACCCCCGGGTATGGTGAGCATCTCGTCGACGCCCATCGGCTTGCAGAGGCCAAAGTCGAGCACCTTCACGAGCTCGCCCGGGGCGCCCGCCTCGCGGTGCAGGAAGACGTTCGCGGGCTTGAGATCCCGATGGATGATGCCCTGCGCGTGCGCGGCGGCGAGGGCGCGGCCGATGTCGCGGGCGACGGGCAGGGCGCGCGCGGGGGCCATGCGGCCCTCGCGCTTCATGCAGGCGTACAGCGTGTCGCCCGAGAGGAGCTGCATGACGAGGAAGGGATCTTCCTCCGCGGTCTCGCCGACGTCGTAGACCTCGACCACGTTCCGATGCGCGATCTGCCCGGCCGCGCGGGCCTCGCGCAGGAGGCGGCGGCGCAGGTTGTCGGTCGCGTTCACGATGAGCTTCACCGCGACGCGGCGCGACGTCATCTCGTGCACGGCCTCCCAGACGACGCCCATCGCGCCCTGGCCGAGCCTGCGGGCGAGGCGGTACTTGCCGCCGATGAGGTCACCGGCCTTCATGCGAGACCGTCACTGTACCACCGCGGCCGCCTCCTCCGCACCTCCCTTGATCGGCCGCACGGTCCCGTCCGCGCCGATGCGGATCGCCTTGACGCCGCTCACCGCGTGCAGCAGCAGGATCGCCGCGTCGCCGCGCGGAAACAGGCGCATCGCGTGCAGCCGCCCCGCGCCGTTCACGTCCTGGCTCGCCTCGTCGTAGACCACCACGTCGGGCGCGGACGTGATCGCCGACGGGAGCGCGATCCGCGCGCGCACGCCCGCCTCCGGCGTCCTCCACACGACGAGCAGCGACGCGCCGAGCGAAGCCGCGAGCACGGTCGTCTCCTCGTTCACCGGCGGCGCCGGGCGCGACATCGGATCCCGAGCGCGGAAGAGATCGGCCTCCGCGACGACGACCGTCTCGCACGTCTCCTTCGTGCACCGCGCCTGCCGCACCTCGTGTGCCGCCTTCGCGCCGTCGCCCTTGCGCAGCACGAGCGTCACCGCCGCCGCGTCGTCGTCACACGTCACGATCTCCGAGACGACTGCGGCGCTCGGGGGCCTTCGTGGCTCTTCGGCGCGCACGAGCGGCGAGCCGCCGCGACGATCGCGGCGCGTCATCCACGTTGTGCCTCGGCCGTCCCTCGCGAGCAGCACGAGGCTCTTCGGCGCGTGGCACGCGGCGAGCTGCATGGCGTCGTGTGGCAGCGGGCCTGCGTCCTCGATCGGTCCGGGCGGGCCTGCCGAGGTGCCGAGGCGGCGCAGCAGGAGGTGGGGTTTGCCCGCGCGTGGCTCGATCCACGTGAGCGCGTCGCCGAGGACGAACACGCTCGAGAAGCGCACGCGCGGCGGCGGATCGATCCGCGCGTGACCGACGCGCCTCGTGCCCTCGCTCCGATCGAGCCAGAGCGCGCGCTCCTCGCCTCGTGGTCCGAGCTCCATCTCGACGACGCCCACGACCTCCTTCGCCGCCGAGAACCCGCCGACCACGTGGTACGCCTCCCCGAACGCCTGCCCGGTGTCGGCCCGGTAAAACGTCGTTCGTGCCGAGCTCCGATCGGCGACGAGCGCGGGCCCGTCGTCGTCGGCCGAGGGCCAGAGGTGCGGACGCGGCAGGCGGGCGCGCGGCGCGAGCGGCGTGCACGTGGCCGAGCCGAGCCCCGCGGGGAACACGCACGCCATGGGCGGCCCGCCGCGATCACCCCGGAACACGAGGCGCAGGGTTCGTCCGGGGACGGCGTCCGCGGAGTGATCCCCGAACGTGATCCGCTCGCCGAGGTTCGGCGCGTCGAGATCGACCGGCGACGCGGGCGCGGGGGGCAGCGGCACGTCCCTGGGACCGCCGTCCGGATCGGCCATGCTCCAGATCGACTCGAGCGGCAGGTCCGATCGCGCGAACATGTCCTGCGCTTTCTGGATCACGCGGGCCGCGAGATCCGGCGGCGGCGCGAGGGTGGCGCGGCCTCTGCGTCGCTCGGCGTCCGCGAGCGCCTCGGCGTGCGTGGCGCATCGGCCGGGCCACCCGGGGCCTTCTGCCGAGACGCGCTCCGGCGCGGGCAACGACACGGCCGTGAGCAAGATCCTCCGCAGCCGTCGCTCCGGCGTCTCGCCTGCCGCGGGCGTCTCGCCGAAGAGACAACGGAAGAGCGCTGCGCCCGCGCGCTTCGCGTCTCGTGACGCGGTCCATCGTGGCGCCCCGTAAAACGTGGCGAAGGTGCCTGCGCCGAGCACGAGGGCGCCGAGCGCGCCGAGCGTGAGCTTGCGCCGCCGGCCTGCCCCGCCCTCGGGTTTCGCTTCGGCTTTCGCCTGGCTGGCGTCGCCTTCGGGTTTGTCTTCGCTCACGGCTTATCGGCTTCTTTGGAAGAGACTATACGATCGGCGGGGGTCGAGGTGTCGTCCTCGTCGCGCCGATTGACCTCCGCCCTTTATTTGCAGTAATGGTGGGGCTCGCTTCCCCAAAAATCCCGCACCACCGAGAGGTCGATCATGACCGACCCCCGCATGGATCCCTACGAGGCCATCGCGTATGGCCGCTTCACTGCTGCGCAGATCAACACGCTCCTGCTCGGGCTCGATCACGAGCTCGACGGGACCTTGCGCCTCATGGCGGGCCGCGTGGCCGCGGCGAGCGACGCGCTCGAGGCGGCGCTGCTCCGCGCCGGCGTGCCGGAGCTCTACCTGCACCGGGCGCCCGAGGGTGAGCCCGATCCGGTCCTCGCGGCGCGCGAGACGCTGCGCGCGCTGGTCCACTATGCCGAGGCTTGCCGCGACGGGTTCATGATCGCGTCGCGCCTGCTCCAGGGAGAATCGCTCAGCACGGCGGTGCGGCGTACGCCGATGAAGCTGCTCTTGCGGCTGGAGCACGCGCTCGAGGCGATCGAGAAGATGAAGCACATGATGCCGGAGCACGCGAGCTGGTCCTCGCGTGTGGAGCAGACGCGCGCGGCGCTCGAGACGTTCGACGCGGAGGTGCACGCGGGCAGGTCGGAGCGCCGCTCGATGACGGCGGACGTGGCCGGGGCATGGAACGCGTGGCAACGAACGTATGCGTCGGCCAAACACGTGGTGCTCGGTTCGCTGGCCGGCATCGACAAGGTGCCGCTGATCCGGGAGGTGTTCGACGACCTCGCCGACGAGAGCCCGTCACGGCTGAGCCAGCTTCCGCAGGTGCCGTCGACGTATTGACAGTCGCGGCGGGGGAGCACCCGAAAGCAGCAAAAGCCACGAAATCAGCCATTCGCGCCCCCCGCGCCCCCACCTCTCCCGGAACAAAACCCCCGATCGACCCCCGCGCCCCCGCCGCGCCGTGACGATCCCCCCGATCGACCCCCACGACGCCGCCGCTTCCCGGACGAAAACAAAATCCGGACGCCGCGACGCCTCCGTTTTGTGTACGTAGCTACAAATCTGCCCCCGCGACGCCGCCGTTTTGGTGACGGAACCCCTCCCAGGCCGCCGCGATCGTGCTCCGTAACTTACGGAACGTGTCCGCGGCACGTCCGGACTGGACACCGACGGGCGCAAGCTCGTAAGCTCCCTCGCTCGATGTCCGCCTCGGGGAGGTCGGGCGCTTCACGTGAGGGAGGTCGTTCGTGGCGAAGAAGTCCAGGCAGGTCGATAACCGCATTCAATCGAGCGAGCATGTCGTTCATGCCGCGAAGACACACGCCGAGCAGGTCGCCGAGAGGCTCGCGGCGCGCGCGATCTCCGTGCAAGGCGTGAATACCATGGCGACGAAGGAGTTCTTTCACGTCCTCCTCGCCTTCTTGACCGATACCCTCGGCGCGTCGGCCCAATCCCTCGACGAGGCCGAGCACCGCGTCCTCGCCGAGCGCTCCGACGACGTCGGCCTGCGCGAGGAGCGTGATTCGGTCACCGCCGACCTCCTCCGCGCCGCCGTGCGCGTCAAATCGATGGTCTCGGACGCGCTCGGCCCGGAGGGGATCGCGACCTACAGCCTCGAAGGAGAGACACCACGCGCGCCCCGCGAGCTCGTGAGCCACGCCGAGAGCGTCTCGAACCTGATGATCAAAAAGCCGTTCCTCGTCACCGTCGAGGGCATCACCTTCGACAGCGCCGCAATGGCCCAGACGCTCGCCACGAAGGCGAGCATGCTCGACAAATCACTCGCCACCATGAAACGCGAGGAGCAGGAGCTCGCCGATCAGCTCGGCCTCCGCGAGCAACGAGTGTTCGCCTGGATCGAGGACCATCAAGGCATCGCCGACACCCTCGTCGGCCTCTTCCGCCTCGCCGGCCGAAAAGACCTCGCCGAGCGCGTCCGCCCGACGAGCCGCGCCCTCGCAGGCGAAGAGGTCACGCCGCCCGCCGAGGCGCCGCCGACGACGACGACGCCGACCAACGAAAACCCCTCCGGCGGCTGAGCCTCACCCACCCCGACGCCGCCCTCAATGCAAAGGCGGCGGCGCCCCCCCGAGCGGCAATCGCGTCACGGCCTCGTATCGCGCCCCCGCGGGCGAAAGCACGCTCTCGTAAAGCACGATCTCCCGCACGTCCACCTCGCCGAACGATTCTCCCGCGAGCGACCGCGCGGCCAGCACGAGCCCCGTGTCTCCGCCGAAGCCCGAGGCGCGCGCCAGGGTGAGGTGCGGCGAAAAGACGCGCTCCTCCGGCACGTACCCGACCTCCACGAGCGCCTCCGACAGCTCTTTTTGCACGAGCCCGAGCGCCGGCACGTCGCCCTCGACCCCGGCCCACAAAACCCTCGGCTTCCGCCCGCCGAAACACCCGGCGCCCTCGAATCGCAGCGTGAGCGGCGCGTGCCTCGCCGCGACGGCCTCCGCGTTCGCCACCACCGCGGGCACGAGCTCCTCCGCCACCGCGCCGAGGAACACGAGCGTCACGTGAATCCCCTCCGTCCGGACCCATTTGGCCCGCGGGGCGGACGTGCGCGCTCGGCTCACGGCCTCGGCGATCTTCGCCTGGCAGGTTTCGCTCGGATCCACGGCCAGAAAGAGGCGCCTCGATCGCATGGGACACGATCGTCGTCGCGCGGACGGCGCGGCTCGTCAAGGGGGAATGGCGGGGACTACTTCACGAATTTGGAGAGCAGCCGGATGTACGCGACCTGGTAGCCGTTCGAATTCTCGGTGACGGACCACGAGTTCAAGGGCCAGCTCGTGTTGAAGTCCTTGTACGACTTCTGCGCAGGTTGCCCCTTCGGCGGGTTGATCGCCTCCGACGCGCAGACGGCGTTGTTCTCGGCGCTGCCGCAATTGCCCGGGCAGCAGCCGTCCCAGTCGTAGCTCGGGTTCGGGCCGCCCGTCAAAAAGCCCGGGGCCGGGCCGTAGGTCGATGCGCCCACGCGATCCCATGACGCGCTGCCATTCTCGAACCACGCGTGGTAGAACTCGTTCGCGCTGTTCTCCGCGCCGTGGTCGTTCATGTTCGAGAGGTACACGAGCCCGAGCGGGTTCGTCCCGTGGAGGTAATGGATGTACCGCGCCGCCGCCCGCTCCGCGGCGGTGTTTTTCGCCGGGTCGATGCCATAGACGAGGATGTTCTCGTACATGTTGCCCTGGTGCGACTTCGTCCCGTTCGAGCCCCAGACGTAGTCCTTCATGTAAGCGCGGTACGGGTCGGCCCCGCTGTTGATCGCGCCGAAATTGTCGGCCCCGTCCATCGCGCCGTTGTACGTGTTGCGAATGGCGGTCACGACGTTCGTGGTCGCGCCCGGCACCTTCGTGTAATAAAGCAGCGCGTCCTGCTGCTCGGTCTCGAACGGGAAGGCGTAGTTCCACTGCATCAGGTGGATCTGCTGGTAATTGGCGTCGAAGAACTGGCGGTAGGTCGCCTTGCCCGTCGCGTGGAAGAGATAGGCGGCGGCCTCGATCTTCTTGCTCAGCCTTCCGTAATCGTTCGTCTCCTGCTGCCCCGCGCCGAGGCCCTGCGAGCCATTGCCGGCGTCGTTGTTCTGGAAGGTGACGTTCGGGTTCGCGTTCGCCCAGCTCCAGGCATTCTCGGCCCGCGCGACGAGGTCGTCCGCGTAGGCCGTGAACGAGCCGCCGAGCGAGCGCAACACGATCGAGCCATACGCGAAGGCCGCGGCCGCGCTCAGCGTCGCCGAGGTGCTCGGGGGGCCGTAGCGGCTCGGGCCCGTCGCGGCCGAGGGCGGGCTCGCGTGCGCGACGCCCACGATGCTCAGCACCGAGCCGTTCGTGGTTTGCATCTTGATGAGCCAGTCCATGCCGAACTTCACCTCGTCCACGACGTCGGGGATCCCGTTGCCCGACTCGGGGATCCCGTAATCGTCGGTGAAGGCGGCCTTGGCCTCGTCGTAGGCAAAGAGCAAGGTCGTCACGTACCTGGCGTGCCAGTTCGTGTACTTGTTGTAATCCCCCGCGTCGTACCAGCCGCCGGAGAGGTCCCGCTCGGCCCCCACGTCGTTCGGCGTGTTGTAGAGCCGGGCGTTCTTGTCCTGCCCCGGGCCCACGTGGCTCGCGCCGTCCGCCCAGCCCGCGCCCGCGTGCGCGGCCGTCTTCTCGTATCCGGCGCGCTGGTAGAAGAACGTGCGCACCGCGGCCTTCAGGACGTCACGATAGACGTTCGTCGCGATCCGGAACTCGTGCGAGCGCAGGTCGAGGCCCGTGTCGAGCACGTAATAGGTGCCGGGCGTCTGCACCGACGAGAAATCGAAATGCCAGGCGCGATCTCCCGACGAGGGGTCGACGCCGCCCTGGCCCCACACGACCGTGCTGCCCGTGAGCACGTGCTCGCCCGTGTCGGCATTCACGAGCGCGTACGCTCCCCCGGGCGAGAACGACTCCGCGGCGTCGAAGCCATTCTCGGGATCGCGGATGACCGCAATTTTCTCGCCGTTCGGCAAGTACCCGAATTGATCGACGACGATGTACGGGGTGACGGGTGGCTTCACCTGCATCATGCCGCCACCTGCGCCGCCACCACCGCCCGCGCCGCCCATTCCGCCGACGCCGCCGGATCCACCCATTCCGCCGACGCCGCCGCCGGATCCACCCATTCCGCCGACGCCGCCGCCGGATCCACCCATGCCGCCTGCGCCGCCGCCCGCGCCACCCATGCCGCCGGTCGCGCCCGCGCCGCCCATGCCGCCGGTCGCGCCCGCGCCGCCGCCGCCCGTATTCGAAGAGCTCGTGTTCCCGTCGCCCCCGCAGGCGGCGAGCACGACGAGCGAAAGTGCAGGAATCGAAGCCAAGAGGATATGTCTCATGAAGACCTCCGGGCCGCGATGCTACATCAAAATGGCGGCTCGGGAAGCGCGAATTCGGCGAGCGCGCTCCGGTCCTCGACCTCGCGCTTCTTGTTGCGCAGATACACCGCCTCGCGCCAGCCGTGATCGAGCACGGTCCAGGCGGCGAGGCTCGCCTTCGTGACGACGTCGATCCGCTTGCCGAAGCGGCCGATCACCTCCCAGTCGATCTCCACGCCGAGCCCCGGCTCGTCCGGGATGCGGATCCGGCCCGCGTCGTCCCGCGCGAATCCATGACGGAGGAACCGCGCCCATTGCGGCATCTGCCAGTAGAGGTCGTGAGGCAACTCGAAGAGGCCCCGCTCCGCCGGCGGGAGCAGGCCAAAGAGATGGAGGTTCACCGCGAACCCGAGCCCATTCGTCCAGGTGTGCGGCGAAAACCGGAGCGGCCGGTCCTCGTTCTTCTCGCGCGCGGCGTGGTTGCGCCGCCGGATCTCGCGCACGAGCCAGCGGACGACGCTCACGCCGCCGCCGTACGTGCCGCCCGCGAGCACGGCGTCGGGCTGGTAGACGTCGAGGCTCCCGGCGTCGAGCATCGACCGGAATTCGCGCCACGAGGGTGTCGCCTCGCCGCCCGCGATCGGGACCTTCGAGCGGCGACGGAGCCGCGCGAGCGCCTCGTGATCGGCTCGGTGGAGCGGCTCTTCGAGCCAGGAGATCCGATACGGCTCGATGTGTTCGAGGAAGCGGAGGGCAAAGTCCTCGTCCCAGCGCGGGCTCTTTTCGACGAGCTCCACCGGCCAGCCGAGGTTGGCGTCGACCATGAGCTCCATCGATTCCCCCGCCGCCTCACGCGCGGCGGCGACGACGGCGACCATCTTTTCGAGATCGTCGCTCTTCACCCGGATCTTGACGCCGGCATACCCCTCGCCCCGCCGCTCGGCGACGAGCCGCGCGACGACGGCCGGGTCGTGTTCGTGATTCGATCCGAGCGAGGCATAAGGCACGGCGAAGCCACCCTCGCCGCCGAGGACCCGGAAGAGCGGCTCGCGGCGGATCTTGCCGACGAGATCCCAGAACGCCGCGTCGATCCAGCCGTTCCGCATGCCGAGGATCGAGAACTCCTCGATTCGCTGGTTCACGAGCCGCATGTCGAGCGGGTTCAATCCGAGCAGGTACGCGCCGAGCAAGGCCCCGAGCGACTCGCGCTCGCGGCCCATCGCCGGGATCGCCGCGACGCCGTCGAGACCCGCGTCGGTCACGAGGCGGAGCAGGTAGAAGCGCAGGTCCGTCTGGTGGTAGCCGGGGATCCAGTTGGGCTCGAAGACGACGCGCTCGTCGAAGAAACCCGGCCGATCCCCGGAGAGCGGGATCTTGACGTAGTAGAGCTCGACTCGCTCGATCTTCATCGTGGGCTCCTGCCTTCAGGGACAACGGCGGCTGCCCTTCGTTTCCTACACTCCTTTCTTGGCGGACGAGCGACCGGAAGGCAAGATCCCGACGCTGGATCCTCAGGGTTGGAGCCGCTCGCAGCGCCACCCGTCGCCGTCACGCACGTACACGTGACGGTCGTGAAGGCGACTGTCCCTGCCAAACCAGAATTCGATTCGATCGGGGACCACGCGATAGCCGCTCCAGTGCGGCGGCCTCGGCACGGGGCGGCCCTCGAAGCGGGCGGTCACCTCCGCGACGCGGGCCTCGAGCTCCGCGCGGGAGACGAGCGGGCGGCTCTGATCCGAGGCCCAGGCGCCGATCTGGCTGCCGCGCGGGCGCGAGGCGAAGTAGGCGTCCGCCTCCTCCACGCTGACGGGCTCGACGCGGCCCTCGACGCGGATCTGCTCGGCGGCCTTGGGCCAGTGAATGCAGAGCGCGACGTGAGGGTTTCTCGCGAGCGCCTGGCCCTTGCGGCTCTCCAGGTTCGTGTAGAAAGAAAAACCACGCGCGTCCACGCCCTTCAAGAGGACCACCCGGGCCGAGGGGCGGCCGCCCTCGTCGATGGTGGCGAGGGTCATGGCCGTGGGGTCGTGGTCCTCGCGCTCCTCGGCGCGGGCGAGCGCCTCGCGGAACGCGGCAATGGGGTCCGATGCAGGATGGCTCATCGCGGCGCAGCATAGGGGCCGGGCGACGGCCGGAAAAGGGCGAAACGTTTCCCGGCCGCCCCCGCATGACAGCGGGCGCCCCGGGGACGATGTGTCCGGGGGCGGGGAGGGCGTCATGATGTGGAAGGATCGGGAAGAGGCCGGCCAGTCGCTCGGAGCGCATTTGCAGGGCATCGGGGGGCTCGAGGGGGCGGTGGTGCTCGGCATTCCGCGCGGCGGCGTGGTCGTCGCGGCGGGCGTGGCCGAGGCGCTCGGGGGCGAGCTCGGCGTGATCGTGGCGCGGAAATTACGCGCGCCGCACCAGCCGGAGCTCGCGATTGGCGCGGCCACCGCCGACGGCTCGTGCTGGGTCGAGCCGCGCGCGCTCCGGGTGCTCGGCGTGGACCCGGAGTACCTCGAGGCCGAGCGAATACATCAAGCCGAGGAGGCGCGGCGGCGGGAGGAGCTCTTCGCGCGATATCGAAAGCCCTCGCTCGCCGGGCGGCCGGTGGTCGTGGTGGACGACGGAATCGCGACCGGCGCGACGGCGATGGCGGCCCTGCGCGCGGCCAGGTCCGCCGGGGCGACGACGGTCGTGCTCGCGGCGCCAGTGGCCTCGCCCGAGCGGGCGGACATGTTGCGCGGCGAGGCGGACCTCGTGGTTTGCCTGGTCGAGGACCCGAACCTTTATGCCGTGGGCCAGTATTACGAGGATTTCCGGTCCATCGAGGAGGACGAGGTCATGAGCCTGCTCGAGAGCCACGGCAGGAAACCCTCGACCGAGAGGCGGACGTCCACGCGCGGCATGGGGCGCCGGCCGAGCGGCGCGGGCGGGCCGTCCTCGCCGGCGTGATGCGGATGCGGGAACGAAATGTTCAGAAAAACGACGATTCGAAAGGCTGGGGCCGACATGGCCCTTGTCGTCGTATCACCCAGCCCTCGGTTTTTCTTGTCGGGAGGGTCCGTAATCCCTGCGCTGTGCCGCACCTGAGGGAGGTCCGGCTCGCCTGCATCCTCGGCGCGGGGCCGCGATGGTATCCCCTTCGCGCCGCGCGCTCGTCGTGCTTCGCTGCGTCCGAGGAGGCCGGAACCATGAAAGCCATGACGCTCGTGCTCGTCGCCCTTGTCTCTCTCGCCCTCGCCGGTTGCGAGGACAAGGCCAAACCCACGCCGGACAGCAGCGCCAAGCCCGCCGAGAGCGCCAAGGCCGCGCCGAGCGCGGCGCCCGCAGCCAAGCCGGCCTCGACGGAAGGCGGCGGCTGGTAGAGGCCGAAGCGCGGCGATGAAGCGGGTGAGCGGTTCACGCCGCGCCGCGGGCCTCGTGCTACTCCACGCCCTCGCCTCGGCCGCGGGGTGCAAGCGAGAGGATCCGCCCGCCGAGGCGAAGGCCGCCGCCGCGCCGGACCCGCTGCCGGCGCTGCGCGTGTACGAGGCCTCGCGGCGGGCCGCGGCCGATTTCGTGGCCCTGCCGCCGAGCGACGCCTCGTCGGGACCCGATCCCTACGCGCTCGCCGCGCTGCCGGGCGGCGAGCGTTTCGTCGCGCTCCTGCGCGGGCGCGACGTGATCGTGGTGCTCGACGCGTCGATGCGCGAGCTCACGCGTCTGCCCGCGCCCGCTTCGCCGAGCGGGCTCGTGGTGACGCCCGATGGTCGCCGCGTGTTCGTCGTGGGCGAGCGCGACGCCGGCATCACGCGGTTCGATGTCCAGGAGGCCGCGCCGTACCTCGCGCGGAGCGATGACGCGCTGAACACGAGGGCGCGGGGGCTGCGGGACATCGCCGCGGGGCCCGAGGGCGTGGTGTACGCTGTCGAGGAGGACGAGGGGCGGCTCTTCACGTTCTGGCCCGACGCCCCGAACGCGCAGGAGGAGGTCGCGACGATCGGCGGCGGGCCGATCCACGTCGAGCGCGTGGGCTCGTTCGTCGTGATCGATACGCTCCACGCGCATGCGCTCGTGATCCGGTCCGTGGACGAGAGAGGGCGCGCGCTCGACGCGGGCGAAGAGCGGATCGTGCACGACGGACCGATCTGGGGTTTCTCCGCGCTCCCCGACGGAGACGGGCTGCTCGTGCTCGCGGGCGGCGTGGAGGATCATCCGCTCGATCGGAAGGGCGGGTTCTTCGGCTACATCGACTCGTTCGTCTTTCTGTACCGCGTCGAGCGCGGCGCGGCGCGGTTGCTCTCCGCGGTGAACGTGAGCGAGCTCGGCGTCGTGACGCCGAAGGCGCTCGACCTCGCGAAGGAGGAGGACGGCACGCTCGCGGCGCTCGTCACGGGGTACGGCGGGGAGAGGGCGGCGCGGCTCGCCTTCGACGCGAGCGGCAAACCTCGCGCGCATGCGGCGAAGACGATCACGCTGATGCCGGGCACGCGCGACCTCGTGAAGCAACCCGGCGGCGGGTTCGTCACGGTGAACCCCTTGCTCGACGCGTTCGTGATCGTGCGTCCGGGCGAGCCACGCGAGGTGAGCGTGCCCGTCGTCGATCACGATGGCCCGCCGCCCCCGAGCGCCGAGGCGCGCCTCGGCGAGGCGCTTTTTTTCTCCACGCTCATGGCCCCGGAGAACATCACCGAGGGCGCGCACAGCCGCTTCACCTGCGAGACGTGCCACTTCGAGGGCTACGTCGACGGGCGCATCCACCACACGGGCCGCGGCGAGGTGCGTGTCGTGACGAAGCCGCTCCTCGGCCTCTTCAACAACCGCCCGCACTTCTCGCGCGCGCTCGATCCGGACCTGTCCACGGTCGCGCACGCCGAGTTCCGCGTGGCCGGCGCCGAGAGTGGTCACTCGCCCTGGTTTTCCCTCGATCCCGCGAGGCACCCGGTGCTCGCCGCGCTCGGCCGGACGGAGGCGAGCGCCCTCGAGCCGCTCGCGCTCCGGAAGGCGCTGATGACCTTCCTCATGGGTTTCTCCCACCGGCAGAACCCGCGCACGGCCGGGCGAACCGCGTTCTCGGCGCTCGAGCGCGAGGGCGCGAAGCTCTTCGAGGCGCGCTGCGAGGGCTGCCACGAGGCGCGGCTCTCGGCCAACGAGCCGGGCAGCCGCGTGCCGTTCGAGCGCTGGGAGAGGCTGCTCTTCACGCCCGCGGGGCCGATCGTTTGGGGCACCAACGAGTACCGGAAGACGGGCGTCGTCCCCTACGTGCACGAGCGCGGCGCGCGCGTGCCGTCGCTGCGCAGGCTCGCCAAGAAGCGGCCGTACCTGACGAGCGGCGCGGCGAAGGACCTCCCCGAGCTGCTCGCGCGGGCGCGGTGGACGAAGGACGGCGCGTTCTTCCACGACGGCGCGCCCGAGGGCGCGGCGGGGCTCGAAGCGCAGGAGCGCGAGGCGCTGCGGGGGTTCCTCGACCTGCTCTAACCCGCGCCCTCGATCGGCAACGTGAACCAGAAACGCGCGCCCACGCCGGGCTCGCTCTCGACGTGGATCGTCCCGCCATGCGCGCGCACGAGGCCGTCGGCGATGAAGAGGCCGAGGCCCGTGCCCGTGGCCTTGTTCGTCTCGGCGTGGAAGTACCGATCGAAGACGTGCGGCAGGTGATCACTCCGGATGCCGGGCCCGCTGTCGGCGACGTCGATCCGCGCGGACGAGCCCTCTCGCCGGAGGCACAACGTGACGACACCTCCCTCGGGCGTGAACTTGATCGCGTTGCCCACGAGGTTCCACAGGACCTGCAGCACACGCTCGCGATCGACCTCGGCGAAGAGCGGCTCGTCCGGGAGATCCTCCTCGATCTGGATCCCCTTCGGCGCCGCGAGCGGCTTGAAGTGATCGATCGCCTCCTGCACGACCAGGCGCACGTCCTCGCGCGCGACCGTGAGCGCGAGCCCGCCCGTCTCGATCCTCGAAGCATCGAGCAGATCCCGGATCATGCGATCCATGCGGTCCGCCGAGCGCAAGATGAGGGCGGTCTTGCCCTTGACGCGCGCGTCTCCTTCCGCCTCGCGCCCGAGCTGCGTGGCGCTGAGCTTGATGGCGACGAGCGGGTTGCGCAGGTCGTGCGACACGATCGCGAGCAGATCCTCCCGCGCCCGCACGGCGGCCTGCGAGGCGCGGTAGAGCCGGTCGTGTTCTTCCCGCGCGAGGGCCGCCTCGCGTTCGCCCTGCGCCGCTCGATCCGAGAGGACCGCGAGCGCGAGCTTCCGCGCGAGCTCCTCGGCCACCTTCACGTCCGTGCGCAAGATCCGCCGATCCGCGCGGCTCGCCGCGAGCGTGAGCGCCCCGAGCGCGCGCCCCTGCCAGACGATCGGCACGAGCATGCCCGCCGTGATCGAGACCGCGCGCAGGACCGCGAGCGCCTCCGCGTCGCTCATCGTCGCGGCGAGCATCGCGTCGGACGTCTCTGGCAGGACGTGCGCCACGCCCGTGCGTATCACCCGGGCGAGCGGGCTCTTCGTCGAGTCGAGCGCGGGGCTCCGGTACATGCACGGCTGCCGCAGGAGCGCGGCCTTCTCCGGGTCCTCGTGATCCACCGCGACGAGCCGCGCGCCGGTCGCGTCGAGGAGGTGGACGAGGCAGAAGCCGCCGATCCACGCGGCCGCGCGCGAGGCGACCCTGGCCAGCCGAGGCGCGAGCTCCGCCGCGTCCCCGAGCGCCTCTCCCACGTCGAGCAAGAGCCCGAGGGAGCGATCGACGCGGCCCCGATCCTCGGCGCCCGCGACGCGGGTGATGCCGAGCGCGAGCGGCGCCTCGAGCGCGAGCAACGTCCCGAGCTCCGGCGCGTCCGGGACGTGGCCCTTCCGGTCGTAGAACTCGGCGACCCCGATGATCTCGCCGCCGAGGTGGATCGGGAAGGCCACCGCCGACTGGAGCCCGGCCATCGCCGCGGCCGAGCGGCGCACGAACAGCGGCTCGCTGGCGAGGTCGTGCATGAACGTCGTCGCGGCGCGCGCCCAGGTGAGCCCGGGCAAACCCTCGCCGTACGAGAACGTCATCCGCATCGAGTCCGCCTCGAACACGGGCGCGCCGGGCCGCTCGGGGTCCTGATACGTCGCGACGCAGCGGAGCACGTAGGCCTCACGATCGAGGCGCCACGCGATGGCGAGCTCGAAGCCCGCCGCGAGCACCGCGTCGCGCAGGATCGAGCGGACCGCCGCGTCGGCCTCTTCCGTGAAGAGGGCGTGCATCGCTGTGACGTGCAGATCGCGTGGCTCGACGTGGGCAGGCAACATGCGGGGAGACGGGCCTTGTTCCTAGGTCGGCCCCTCTCACCTCGCAAGCATCACGGCACCTTCGCGTGCAGGACGGAGATCGCGTCGAGATCGAACCCCGCGTTTGGCTCCGCGCCGATGCCCTGGAGATCCCGGATGCGGACGAACCGAGCCTCGCTCACGCCGAGCTCCGCGAGGTCGAAGGCGTCGCCGCCGGACACCGCGGGATCCAGGGACGAGATGCCCAGGTCGCCGTTCGCGAAGACCGGGGAGAAGCCGGCGCAACCCGCGGGTGGCTCCGCGTCTTCGGCGCACGGGAACACGCTCCAGCTCTCCCCGTCCATGCTGACGGAGACCTCGCCGAGCTCCGCGTACACGTTGTTCGGATCGCCCGCCGCGAAGAACGGGTTTTCGAAGACCACGAAGTCCGGGCCTTCGCCGTCGACGATCGTGTTGCCCCCGAAGCCGAGCACGATCGAGCCACCACGGCCGAGCGAGAGCACGTCGAGCCCGCCCGACGTCGTGCCGCTGCCGAGCGGCTCGCCGTAGACGATCTCGGGGAACCGATCCGATCCGAACCCGCCGTCGTCGCCGGGGTCGAACGCGGCCACGCACGACGCCGTCCGTGTCGGCGCCGCGTCCGCGGAGCAGGCGTGCGGCTCGCCTTGCGTGTTCGTCGATCCCGCCGAGCCCTCGCCCCCACACCCCACGCCGGCGAGGCCCAGCGCGCCCAGGAAGACCACCATGACGCGATGCATGGGAGCGCGATACCAGGCTGCAGGAGGCGCGCATAGGGGCCGTCGCCCGAGCGCGGGATCCGTACTAGAAGTCGAACGTGCTCCGTCGCGCGCCCTTCCCCCGACCCTCCGCCGCCGCCGTCGACAAGGCGCGGCGCTTGCTCGACCGGGCCCTCGGCCCGTCGAAGGTGATCACCTCGCCCGACGGCTGCGAGGCGTACGCGGGAGACGAGTCCGATCAGGAGCCCGTGATCCCCGACGCAGTCGTCGTCGCCGAGACGCCCGACGACATCCGGTGCGCGCTCGCCGCGGCGAGCGAGGCCGAGGTCCCGATCGTCCCTCGTGGCGCCGGCAGCGGCAAATCGGGCGGCGCGGTGCCCGTGGGCGGCGGCGTCGTCGTCACCACGCTCGGCATGCGAAGCATCAAGGAGATCGATCGCGAGGAGCTCGTCGCCGTCGTCGAGCCCGGCGTGATCCTCGGCGACCTCCACGCCGCCGTCGAGGCCGAGGGCCTCTTTTACCCGCCCGATCCGAACTCGCTCAGGATGTGCGCCCTCGGCGGCAACCTCGCCGAGAACGCGGGCGGCCCGCGCGCCTTCAAGTACGGCGTCACGCGCGAGTACGTGCTCGGCCTCGAGGCGCTGCTCGTCGACGGCACGCGCCTCCGCACCGGGAGGCGCACGGTCAAGGGCGTCACCGGCTACGACGTCACGAGCTTGCTCGTCGGCAGCGAGGGCACGCTCGCCGTCTTCACCGAGGCCACGTTGCAGCTCATCCCCAAACCTCCGAGCGTCACCACGCTGCTCGGCCTCTTCGACACCGCCTTCACCTCCGGCCGCGCCGTCTCCGCCATCATCGCCGCCGGCCTCGTCCCGCGTTGCCTCGAGCTGCTCGACGCGGGCGCGCTCTCGGCCGTCCGCGCCCGCGGCGTGCCTGTCGACCCGCGCGCGGGCGCGCTCCTCCTCATCGAGGTCGACGGGGATCCCGCCTCGTGCGAGGCCGCGATGGAGCGCATCGGCGAGGCGTGCGTGGCCGAGGGTGCGCTCGACGTCCTCGTCGCGCAGGACGCCGCTCAGCGCGAGCGCCTCTGGGAAGCGCGCCGCGCCCTCTCGCCCGCGACCCGCGCGATGGCCCGTTACAAGATCTCCGAGGACGTCGTCGTGCCTCGCACGCGCTTGCCCGAGCTGCTGCGCGAGATCGACCGCATCAGCGAGGAGACGAGGGTACGCATGCTCTCCTACGGCCACGCGGGCGACGGCAACCTGCACGTGAACTTCCTCTGGGACGACCCCGACGCGGCCCCTCGCGTCGAGCGTGGCCTCGATCGCCTCTTCCGCAGCGTGATCGGCATGCGCGGCACGCTCACGGGCGAGCATGGCATCGGCACCTCCAAGGCCGAGTACCTCCCGCTCGAACAGGGCCCCGAGCTCATCGATCTGCAGCGCCGCTTGAAGGCCGTCTTCGACCCGAAGGGCCTCCTGAACCCGCACAAGATCTTCCCCCGCCGCGGTCACGGGGTCTGCTAGAACGCCCCGCGTGCGTGTCCTCGGCATCGATCCTGGCAGCCGTCATCTCGGGTGGGGCGTGCTCGAGCGTGTCGGCACACGCGTCGAGCACGTCGCGCATGGCGTCATCGACGTCGACCTCGACGGCACCTTCGCCGACAGGCTCGTCGACATCGACGATCGCCTCGGCGAGGTCATCGCCGCCCACGCGCCCTCACACGCCGCGGTCGAGAGCATCTTCTTCTCCAAGGACGCGCAGAGCGCGGCCAAGCTCGGCCATGCGCGTGGCGTCGTCCTGCTCCGGCTCGCCCGCGCGTCCGTCCGGACGTTCGAGTACGCGCCTGCGCTCGTGAAGCGCACCGTCGCGGGCAAGGGCGCGGCGGACAAGCGCCAGGTGGCCATGGTCGTGACGGCCATCCTCCGGCTCGGCGCCCCGCCCCGGTCGGACGCCGCCGACGCCCTCGCCATCGCGCTCACGCACTGCAACGTTGTCGGCTTCCAGACGGCGCTCGCCGCCTCTGCGCCTGCCCGCCCGGGTCGACGGCGCGCCAGCGTCCCTTGATCTTGCATCGCCCGTGGGCGCCCTGCGTCCAACCCCGCGAGCTTTGGTCCCGAAAGCGACGCGGAACAGGAAGAAAATGATGCGTAAGGTAAAGTCCCTCTCGATCTCCTCCCTCCTCGCGGCGTTCGCCGTGGTCCCCGCCCTCCTGCTCTGCTCGACCGACGGCCACAGCCAGGCCGCGAAGCCCGCCGCCCCTGCCGCGGCGAAGGGCCCCACGGCCGACGAGATCGGCCGTCGCGTGCAGCAGTTCTACGACTCCACGAAGACCTTCAAGGCCACGTTCTCGCAGACCTACACGATCAAGGTCCAGAACGTGAAGAAGGAGTCGAAGGGCACGGTCACCTTCGAGAAGCCCGGCAAGATGAGCTGGACCTACGCCGCGCCGAACGGCAACCGCGTCGTGTCCGACGGCAAGGTGATCCGGGTCTACGAGAAAGAAAACGAGCAGATGTTCGAGTCGCCGGTGAAGAACTCGCAATACCCGGCGGCGCTCGCCTTCTTGATGGGCACGGGCCAGCTCGTGAAGGACTTCAACCTGAAGCTGCTCGACGCCGCGCAGATGAAATTCGAGGGCGGATACGTGCTCGAGGGCACGCCGAAGGACGCGACGCCCGCCTACCAGAAGGTCCTCCTTTACGTCGACGCCGCGACGAACCAGGTTCGCCGTGTGCTGATCCTCGACGCGCAAGGCAACAAGAACCGGTTCGACTTCAGCGCGCCCGTCGTCAACCAGCCCGTCGCCAAGGGCGAGTTCGACTTCAAGCCGCCGCCGGGCACGCGGGTCGTCAAGCCGTGAGGAGAGTGCTGGAAACGATGCAACCGGACGGAAAGTCTGGTACATCCAGAGTTGCTTGGAGGTGCGATGAACGCGCATAGCTGGATGGGTCGCGGGATGCTTTCGGTCGCCTTTGCGCTGCTCTTCGCGGCGTGCGGCGGCCCGCTCGAGTACATGACCAAGGGCACGCCGCGCGCGCCCGACGCCGACGCGAAGATCGTCGCCGAGGTCAACAGCAGCACGGTTCTGACCACCGTGAGCATCGAGGCGGAGCACCTGGCCCCGCCCGATCGTCTCATGCCGGGTGCTTCGGCCTTCGTCGTCTGGGCCCGCAAGGACTCGAGCAGCGAGTGGCAGCGCATCGGGTCGCTCGCCTACAACGCGGACAAGCGCACGGGCTCGTTGCCCGCGGCGACGGTGCCTCTCACGAGCTTCGAGCTCATCGTGAGCGCCGAGCAACAGAACGCGCCGAAGTCGCCTTCGCCGCACGTGGTGATCCAGCAGAAGGTCGCCGACTGACCTCGCCCTCGCGGCGGCACATTCGATAGGATGAGCGAACGCCCGGCGCGTGGATGCGTCGGGCGTTCTGCCATGAACAACCCCTACGGATCGCCGCCCGGCCGTCACGGCCACGCTCCTTACCCGTACCCGCAGCATCCCCAGGCGCCGTACCCCCAGCACGGTCACGGCGCGCCGCAGCGGCACGTCCCGCAGGAGCCGCCCGATCCGGACAAGCGCCGCCGCGTGGTGGGGCTCGGGCTCTGGATCGTCGGCATGCTCGCCGGGGTCGTGCTGAACATCCTCTTCACGATGGCCGAGATCTTCCTGTCGAAGGCGCCGGGGCGCATGCTCTCGGCGGTCCTGACGGGCGCGCTCTTCGCGTTCTTGCCGCTCGGCTTCTACCTCTTCGTGCCGATGGTGCTCGATCGGTACGATCCCGAGCCGTGGTGGTGCCTCGCGATGGCGTTCCTCTGGGGCGCGGTCGTGGCGACGGGCTTCGCCGGGATGATCAACACGGGCGTGCACATCGTGTTCGCGGGCCTGTTCGGGCCCAAGGTCGGCAATTTCATGACGACCGTGGTGAGCGCGCCGCTCTCGGAGGAGCTCTTCAAAGGGCTCGCGATCCTGGGCTTCTTCTACTTCCTTCGGCGCGAGTTCGACGGCGTCGTCGACGGCATCATCTACGCGACCTTCTGCGCGCTCGGGTTCGCCGCGGTCGAGAACGTCAGTTATTACGCGCGCGCGGACATGGCCGATCAGCTCGGCACGACCTTCTTCTTGCGCGGCGTGCTCGCGCCCTGGGGTCACCCGCTCTACACGTCGATGACCGGCATCGGCTTCGGCATCGCGCGTGAGTCGAGCCGGACGTGGGTGCGGTGGGTCGCGCCGATCGGCGGGTTCTTCGTGGGCGTCTTCCTGCACGCGCTCTGGAACTTCGTGCCCACGGTCATCCCGAACGCGTTCGTGGTGATGTTGCTCTTCTGGTTGCTCTTCGTGGCGGCGTTTTTCTGCATCATCGTCGCGCTCGTGATGCGCAAGGGCCGCACGATCCGGCAGTTTCTCCGGGACGAGGTGCTGCTCGGCAACCTGAGCCAGGACGAGCTCGAGCTCGTGTGTTCGCCCGTCGGCCGCATCAAGTGCACGTTCGACGGGCGCGGCGCCGAGGGGCGCGCGTTCATCCGGGCGGCGTCGCGGCTCGCGCTCAGCAAGTGGCACACCGCGCGCGCGATGAAGGGGCAGAAGCGGACCATCAGCGCCGATTTCATCGGCCCGCTCCGCCGCGAGCTCGCCACCTTGCGCGCCGCCCTGCGCGCCAAAGCTCCTCGCTGAAGACGTCTCGACACGTCGTATTCACGCAATCGTAACGAAGCGCGGAATTCCCCGCCGACCTGCAACACGGGCTTCATCGGCGCGTAACAGGAGGGGAGTACAAGCGGGCTCGATGGCACGTATCCTGGTCATCGAGGACGAGCCCGCGCTCCTCAAGGTGCTCGATTACAATTTCCGGCAGGCGGGGCACGAGGTCCTGCTCGCGCCGCGCGGCGAGGAGGGGCTCCGGCTCGCGCGCGAGCGGCGCCCGGACGTCATCCTGCTCGACCTGATGCTCCCCGACCTGCAAGGCACCGAGGTCTGCCTTCGCTTGCAGCAGAGCGAGGAGACGCGCGATATGCCCGTGGTCATCGTGTCGGCGCGCGGCGACGAGGTCGACCGGGTCGTCGGCTTCGAGCTCGGGGCCGTCGATTACGTGGTGAAGCCGTTCAGCGTCCGCGAGCTCTTGCTCCGGGTGCAGGCGATCCTGCGGCGCGCGAAGGCGAAGACCGGCGAGCGCCGGGTCCTTCAGTTCGGCCGGCTGCGTATCGACGACGAGGCGCACCGGGTATGGGTCGACGGCGCCGAGGTCGAGCTCACCTTGCTCGAATTCAAGCTCCTCGTCGCCCTCTACGAGAATCGCGAGCGCGTCCAGACGCGCGGCGCGCTGCTCGAGGGGGTGTGGGGGATGGACGTCGAGATCACGACGCGCACGGTGGACACGCACGTGAAGAGGCTCCGCGACAAACTCGGGCCGGCCGGCGACTACGTGCAGACGGTGCGGGGGATCGGCTATCGATTCGGCGGCGACCCCGACATGCCCGGCTCGCACCCCGATTGAAGGAGCGTCATACGACGCGCACGTGATCGTTTCGCGACGTTCACGAGGTTGTCACGAACGATCGTCAAGGTGGGGGCCGAGGAAAGACGGCAATGGGCTTCGAGGCGTGGAGCGTCGGGGAGACCGATCCCGGGCGCGGCAGGAGGCTTCTCATCGGATATGCGGCGGCGATCGCCATCTGCACGGCGGTCGGCGTCGTCGGGGCGACGATGAAATCGAGCGCGCCCGCCGTGGAAGAAGAAGAGGAGGTCGTCGCCGTCGAGCTCACGCCCACCGTGGAGCCGCCGAAGCCGCCGCCTCCTCCGCCGCCGCCCGCGGACGCGGCGCCGAAGCCGCCGGCGCCGCCCGGGCCAAAACACAGGCCGATCGCCGCGCCGGTCGAAATGCCGACGGAGATGCCGAAGGAGGCAGATCCGAGCAAAGCGAAGGCGAGCGACGACGATTATGGAGAGGGCTCGGGGGAGGGCTCGGGTGGGACGCCCGGGGGAATGGGGACCGCGGCGGCGGTGGCGCCTCCTCCACCGCCACCGCCGCCGCCGCCGCCGCCTCCTCCTCCCAGAGCGGCGGGTCCCATCGTCCTCGGCGAGGACGGCACGCCGCCGTCGCCGATATCGAAGCCGCAGCCACCGTATCCCGAGGACCTGAAGGGCCAGGGCGTCGAGGGCACGGTCATCGTACGGTTTGTCGTGACAGAATCGGGTGACGTCTCGAACGTCACCGTCGTGCGAGGGGATCCGCGGCTCGCGGCGCACGTGATCGCGACCGTGAAGACGTGGCGCTTCAAGCCGGCCATGGTCGAGGGCCGCCCCGTCGCGACGTACCAGAACGCAAGGTTCAATTTCAAGATCAAGACCTGAGTTCGTCGGGCATTTGCTGTTCCGACAAGGAGCCACACCATGCAATTCGATCTCGCGCACATCTGGGCGAGCATGGGCCTCGTCTCGAGGCTCATCGCCTTCGTGCTCGTGCTCATGGCGGTCGCGACCATCGCGGTCGTGGTCGAGCGGATGATCGCGCTCGCGCGCATGAACGCCGAGACCCGGGCTTTCGTGAAGGAGGCCGAGCCTTTGCTCGACGCCTGGGATACGGAGGAGCTGCTCCGCGTCTCGGACCGATATCGGCTCTCGGCGCTCGCGCGGCTCGTCTCCTCGGCGATGCGGCGATTCTTGCGGGCCGAGAGCGAGGCATCCGGCAATCTCACGCCCGTCGAGCTCGCGCGGCGCGAGGTCGAGCGGCGGCGGGAGGCGCTCTCGGCCGATTTGCGGCGCGGGCTCTCGGTGCTCGCCTCGGTCGGATCGGTCGCGCCGTTCGTCGGTTTGCTCGGCACGGTCGTCGGCATCATCTCGGCGTTCCAGGGCATCGCGGCTACGGGCTCGGGCGGGCTCGGCGCGGTGAGCGCGGGCATCTCGGAGGCGCTCATCGAGACGGCGCTCGGCCTCTCGGTGGCCATCCCGTCGGTGCTCTTCTTCAATTACCTGACGGGCAAGATCACGGCCGTCGAGGCGGCGCTCGAGCGGAGCGCGGGTGAATTGCTCGACGACATGGAGAACCAGCATGGGCGCGCGAGTGAAGAGCGGATCTTCGAAGAAGCTGCCTGAGCCGGACATCAACATCACGCCGCTCGTCGACGTGGTTTTGGTGCTGCTCATCATCTTCATGGTGATCGCGCCGGAGCTCGAGCACGGCGAGCGCGTGGAGCTGCCGAGCGTGGTGCAGCCGGACGAGAACAAATCGAAGCTCGATCCGATCACCGTGACGCTCACCGCGCGGGGCAGCCTCTTTCTCGAAAAGGAGGCCCTCCCGGACGTGGCGGCGCTCGAGGCGCGGCTCTCGGCGATGCATGGGACCGAGCCGGATCGGCGGGTCGTGCTGAAGGGAGACGCGACGGTGCAATACGCGAGGATGCGCGACGCGTTCGCCGCGTGTCAGCGCGCCGGATACACGGGCGTCGCGCTCAGCGTGAGCCAAAAAGGCAAGGGAGAGGAGAGCTAGCCATGGCGATGGACGTCTCCTCGGGCGGGAAAAAGGGCGCGATCGCGCCGACGATGAACGTCACGCCGCTCGTCGACGTGGTGCTCGTGCTGCTCATCATCTTCATGGTGGTGACGCCGCTCTTGAACAAGCAGCTATGGCTGAACCTGCCGAAGAAGGACGAGGACGCGAAGAACGAGCCGCCTCCTCCGGACGCGGACAAACCCGTGGTGCTCCGGGTGGACGAGAAGGGCACGATCCGCATCAACCAGACCGAGGTCTCGCGGGCCGAGCTCCGGGATCGGCTCTCGCGGATCTTCGCGGCGCGCGCCGACAAGCTCCTCTACTTCGACGCGGCGGACGACGCGCCGTACGGGATCACCGTCGAGGTGATGGATATCGCGAAGAGGGGCGGGGCCAAAGGCATTGCAATCTTGACCGAGAAGCTCGGCGGCTGACTCCCCCATGCGAAACATCATCGTTACCCTTGCCTCGGCGTTCACGCTCCTCCATCCGGCGCTCGTGCTCTCGCAGGAGGCCGCGGACGAGGCGCTCCTCGGCGAGGAGGACCCGGCCCGCGCTGCGCCCGCCGGGAAGGGCGTCGTCTGGGGCGTCGTCACGGACGCGAAGACGAAAGAGCCCATCATCGACGCGCAAGTCTCGGTCGTCGGGACGAACAAGAAGGTGATCGCGGATTTCGACGGTCGATATCGGCTGGAGCTCGCGCCGGGCACGTACGAGCTGCGCGTCTTTTATCAGCTCTACAAGGCGCAGCGGGTGCAGAACGTGCGCGTCGCGGCGGGCGTGGTCGAGGAGGTCGACGTCGCGCTGTCGACCGAGGAGGCCAAGCAGGAGATCGTGGTCGAGATCGAGGCGGACCCGGATCGGGCCTCGGCCGCGGCGCAGACGCTCATCCGCAAGAACGCGGCGCACACGGGCGACGCGGTGAGCGCGCAGGAGATCGCGCGGACGCCGGATCGAAATGCGGCGGACGCGGCGCGCCGCGTGGTCGGCGCATCCGTCGTCGGGTCGAGATACGTCTACGTGCGCGGCCTCGGCGACAGGTACACGAATGCGCTCTTGAACGGCGTGCCGCTGCCGAGCCCCGAGCCAGATCGGCAGGCCGTGCCATTTGACCTGTTCCCCACGACGGTCCTCAGCGATCTGACGATCATCAAGACGTTCACGCCCGACATGCCGGGTGATTTCACGGGCGGCTCGGTGCGCGTCTCGACGCGCGAGCTCCCGGAGAAGTTCACGATCAGCGGCACGTTTTACCTCGGGGCGAACACGGAGACGACGTTCCGGGATCGGCTCACGTACGCGGGCGGCGGGCTCGATTTCCTCGGGATCGACGACGGGACGCGGGCGCTGCCTCCGGGGTTTCCCACCGATCACAAGGTCGGGAAGGGCGAGGAAAAGCCGGATGGCTCGTTCATGTCCTCGCGCGAGGCCGACGAGTACGGTCGCGCCTTGAACAGGCCGATGACCACGTCGCGGACGACGGCGCTGCCGAACATGAGCGGCAACCTCACGATCGGCAATACGCACAGGTTCGGCGAGGATCACGAGCTCGGGTACATGGCGGCGCTGACGTACGGGCGCAAGTTCCAGATCCGGCAGGGCGAGATCCTCCGGACGCTGAGGATCGACCCCAACGTGTCGGACGATCTCCAGCCGCAGAACGATTACCGCGTGGATACGGGCCTCGACGTCGTATCGTGGGGCGGGTTCGCGGGGCTCACCTACCGGTACAAGAAGGACCACAAGGTCGCGCTCATCGGCCTGCACAGCCGCTCGTCGGAGAACGAGGCGCGCGAGATCTCGGGGCTCAGCGAGGAGGGCGGGCCGGGGCGCACGTTCTACGATACGCGCCTCCGCTTCGTGAGCCGCTCGCTCACGTTCGGCCAGCTCGCGGGTGAGCACAAGGTTCGCAACGCGAACGACGCGACGCTCGAATGGAACCTGACCACGTCCCTCGCGACGAGCGACGAGCCCGGCACGCGGGAGAACGTGTACCTGGAGGACGCGGGGCGGAGCGCTTGGCAAAGCACGACGCTCTCCGGAATGCATTTTTACGCGAACCAGGCCGAGACGGCGATCGGCGGAGCCGTCCATTACACGCAGCCGATACGGACGGGGGATATGCCGATCCGCGTGAAGGTGGGCGCGCTCGCGCAGTCGCGCGACCGGGCCTTCGACGCGCGCCGCCTGCGGTACATCCCCACGGCGGAGACGACGGCGGAGGCCGCCGCATATTCGCTCCCGGCCGATCAGCTCTTCGTGAACGAATACATCGGTAGTTCGCTCTCCCTGACGGAGTATACACGACCGACCGACTCGTACGACGCCACGCATCGGGTCATCTCGGGGTACTTCATGACGGACACCTCGATACGTCCGTGGATGCGCGTCGTGCTTGGCGCGCGGCTCGAGGCGTCGACCCAGCGGCTCGACACGGTCAATCCGTCGTCGCTCCTGCCGCGCCAGGTCGAGCTCTCCACGACGGACCTGCTCCCCTCGCTCGGGCTCGTTTTCAAGACGAACGAGCGCTCGAACCTGCGCGCCTCCGTGACGCGTACGCTCGCCCGGCCGCAGCTCCGCGAACTCGCGCCCTTCTCGTTCACCGATTACTTCGGCGCCCGCGAGATCCAGGGCAACCCCGGCCTCGATCGCACGACGATCGTGAACGCCGACCTGCGCTTCGAGTTTTTCCCCACGCTCTCCGAGGTGGCGGCGATCAGCGTCTTCTACAAGGATTTCACGAATCCGATCGAGCAGATCATCATCCCCTCGAACCGCGGCATCGTGTCGTACCAGAACGCGAAGGGGGCCCAGAACGCGGGCGTCGAGCTCGAGTTGCGGAAGAACCTCGGCTTCATCAGCCCGGTCGTCTCCGACCTCGGGGTGCTCGCGAACCTGACGCTCGTGCATTCGCGGGTCTCGCTCGACGACGCGGGGACGAGCGTGCAGACGAACAACGTCCGCCCGCTCGCGGGGCAATCGCCCTACGTGGTGAACGCGGGCCTCGATTACGCGAGCGACAAGCGCGGGACGCGCCTGCGCGTGCTCTACAACGTGTACGGCCGGCGCATCGCGCAGGTGGGCTCGCTCGGGTTGCCCGACGTCTACGAGCAGCCGCGCCACCTGCTCGACGTGACCGTGGCCCAGCGTATCGGCAAATTCGTGGACCTGAAGCTCTCGGCCGAGAACCTCCTGCTCGCGCCGGTCGTGTTCACGCAGGGGCCGAGCCGCGCGGAGGTCCCCAATGCCGTCATCTCCGACCTCACGAACGTCGTACAGCAATTTCAGCCCGGCGCGACCTTCACGCTGAGCGCCACCATCCAGAATTGACGGGTTGTCGCGAGATCGTTACGCGCGCCTTTCCGTGACGTCACGCGGCATCACCACAATGCATGCGCGGAGGAATCACCGAACATGCGATCGAAGGTATTGCTTGCGACGAGCGCGCTCTTTCTTTCCAGCCTGATCGGCTGCGGCGGAGACGAGACCGGACAAACCCCGGCGCCCCCCGCGAAGAGCGACGAGATCCCGACGAGCATCACGTCGGACCTGACGCTCACGGCGGACCAGGACTGGATCTTGAAGGGGATCGTGCACGTGCGCGCAGGCGCGACGCTCACGATCGAGCCGGGCACCACGATCAAGGGCGACAAGTCCACGCTCGGCACCCTGGTCGTCGACCCGGGCGCCCGTATCCACGCCGAAGGCACGAAGGACGAGCCCATCGTCTTCACGAGCCGCGCCGAACCCGGCGACCGCGCGCCCGGCGACTGGGGCGGCGTCATCCTGCTCGGCAAGGCCCCGATCAACGTGCCCGGCGGAAGAGCGAACGTCGAGGGAATCGAGGCGACCTCGGAGACCGAGTATGGCGGGGACGACCCCGCCGACAACAGCGGCGTGCTGAAGTACGTGCGGATCGAGTTCGGCGGGATCCTCCTCTCGACCGACAACGAGATCAACGGGCTCACGTTCGCCGGCGTCGGCAGCGGGACGACCGTCGATTCCGTGCAGGTCCGCTACACGCTCGACGATTGCTTCGAATTCTTCGGCGGCACGGTGAACGCGAAGCACCTGGCCTGCACGTACAACCAGGACGACGGGATCGACTGGGATCTCGGGTACACCGGGAAGCTCCAGTTCGTCGTGATCCAGCAGGATCCGGCGGCCGTCGACGACACGAACGGCTTCGAGGGCGACAACGACGCGATGGGCACGACGAACGCGCCGATCGCCGAGCCCACGATCTACAACGCGACGCTCGTCGGCAAGAACGTGGACGTCGACAAGCAGCAGTACGCGATGCTCCTGCGCCGCGCGACGAAGGCGAACCTCTTCAACATCGTCGCGACGGGCTTCGAGGCGGGCATCGACATCCGCGACGCGTCGACGTCGGTGACGCTCGAAGGCTCCATCTTCCACGGAAACCTCGCGCAGAACGTCGCGTACGTGGAGACGGCCGACGGCGAGGGCTCCGAGAAGGACGACGACATGGGCTTCGACGAGGTGAAGTGGTTCGCCGACAGCGGCAACACCGAGGCCGACCCCGAGCTCGTCGCGCCCTACGATCGCACGGCGCCCGATTTCCGGCCCAAAGCGACGCTCACGACGGGCGCCGTGACGCCGCCGAGCGACGGCTTCTTCGACACGAAGGCGACCTACGCGGGCGCCTTCTCGCAGGACGACACCTGGCTCGACGGGGCCTGGATCTCGTTCACGCCCAACTGATCCCTTCCTCCCGCCGCGCCGCGCGGTCCGGCTCGCTCGCTCCTCGCGGCGAGCCGTGGATCGCTCTTTGCGTTCATCCTCCCGAGTGCGTTCGGCGATCATGAAGTGGCGCGCCCTCGCCCGAGGGCGCGCGTCAGTGTCACATGCTGGCAAGCCCTCTGGGCGCGTGCTGCACAGCGAGCAGCGGCTCAGGGTCGAGGTGGCCGGGCTCTTTGGAGAGCCGGTGCGCGCGAGGCGGATCGAGCGCGCCCTGGGCGAGCTCCCCGGCGTGACCGCGGCGCGAGCGAACGAGCATACGGGCACGGTGCTCTGCGTGCTCGCGCCGAACGCGCCGACGACGCGCGCGGAGGTGCTCTCGATCCTCGCGGAACACGAGGACTCGCAAGCACCGCCGCCGCCCTCCTTGTCGCGTGTCGTCGAGAACGCGGCGGCCTCCGTGCGCGACGTGCTCCGCGCGTACAACACGAACGGCGGCGTCGAGGACGAGGTGGACGTCACGCCGACGACGCCCTGGCACGCGCGCTCGATCGAGGAGCTCACGCAGGCGTTTTCTGTGGACCTCGAGGGTGGGCTCGCGACGGCCGAGGCGCACCGGATCCTGCGCGAGGTCGGGCCGAACGTGCTCGCGGGCATCGCGCCGCGCACGCGGCTGGAGATCCTCTCGGGCCAGGTCTTCACGGTGCCGACGGCGCTGCTCGCGGGCGCGGCGGGCCTCTCCGTGCTGCTCGGGGACCTCCTCGAAGCAGGCGCGATCCTGCTCGTCGTGGGCTCGAACATCGTCGTCGGATACTTCACGGAGTCGCGCGCGGAGGAGCTGCTCGACGCGTGGAGCAAGTTCCGCGTGGAGTGGGCGCGTGTCCTGCGGGACGGCGTGGAGACGACCGTCGCGGCGAGCGAGGTCGTTCCGGGCGACGTGCTCTGCGTGCGGGCCGGCGACGCGATCGCGGCCGACGCGCGGATCGCCTCGGCCTCGGATCTCACGGTCGACGAGAGCACGTTGACGGGCGAGAGCGAGCCGGCGGAGAAGGGGCCGGCCGCGGTGGCCGAGGGCGCGCCGCTCGCGGATCGCGACGACATGCTCTACGCGGGCACGGTCGTGTCGACGGGCCAGGCGCGCGCGGTCGTCGTGGCGACGGGCAGCGCGACGGAGCTCGGCACGATCCAGCGCGCGCTGTCGCACACGGCGGACCGCGCGGCGCCGCTCGAGCAGCAGCTCGATCACCTCGGCAAGCGGGTCGCGACGCTCGCGTTCGGCAGCTCGATCGCGGTGACGGCGCTCGGCCTCTTGCGTGGCCAGCCGATCGCGGCGCTCGCGCGCTCGGCGGTGGCGCTCGGCGTGGCCGCGATCCCCGAGGGCTTCCCCGCGGTGGGGACGACGGCGCTCGCGCTCGCGAGCCAGCGGCTGAACAAGAAGGGCATCGTGATCCGCAGGCTCGCGGCGGCCGAGACGCTCGGCGCGGTGAGCGTGGTCTGCGCGGACAAGACGGGCACGCTCACCGAGAACCGCATGCGCGTCGCCGAGGTGTTCCTGCCGGCGGACGGGCTCGTGCGGGTCGAGTACGGCGGGCCGTCGGGCGACGACGGCGCGCCCTTGTCACTCTGCCTCCTCGGGGAAGATGGCCGGCGCGTGTTGGTCTCGTCGCTCCGCGAGATCGGGCGCATCGCGGCGCTGAACGCGGACGTGGAGCTCGACGAGCGCGACGAGATCACGAGCGGCAGCGGCACGGAGCGGGCGCTCGTGGAGTTCGCGATGGCGATCGGCTACCCGGTGCGGCGGCGCCGCCGCGCGATGAAGCGCGTGCGCGAGGAGCGGCGGAGCGCGGAGCGGCCGTTCATGGTGACGGTGCACGAGCACCCGGACCTCGGCCGGATCGAGCTCGTGAAGGGCGCGCCCGAGCCGGTGATCGAGCTCGTGAGCGTGCCTCCGGAGGAGCGCGCGAAGCTCGTCGCGATGAACGAGGCGATGGCGTCGCGGGGTTTGCGCGTGCTCGCGCTCGCGTGGCGGAAGGACGGTGATCCGCAGCGGACACGCGAGGCGCCGCTCGTGCTCGCGGGCCTCGTGGGGATGCGTGATCCGCCGCGGCGCGGGGTGCGCGAGGCGCTCGCGGTGCTCGCGGGCGCGGGCGTGCGGACGATGATGCTGACGGGTGATCAGGCGCGGACCGCGCAGGCGATCGGCGCCGAGCTCGGCATCGGCGCGGCCGACGTCTACAGCCGCGTCACGCCCGAGGCGAAGCTCGACGTCGTGCGCGAGCTGCAGGACGGCGGCGCGATCGTGGCGATGACGGGCGACGGGGTGAACGACGGCCCGGCGCTGAAGGCGGCGGACGTCGGCGTGGCGATGGGCGAGCGCGGGACGGACATCGCGCGCGCGGTGGCCGACGTGGTGCTCGCGCACGACGACCTCGGCAGCCTTGCGGACGCGGTGAGCGAAGGCCGGAGGCTGTACGACAACGTGCGGCGCGCGATCGAGTACCTCGTGGCGACGAACGCGAGCGAGGTGATGGTCATGCTCGCCGGGTCGATCTTCGGGGCCGAGCCGCTCGGACCGCTGCAGCTCCTGTGGATCAACATGCTGACGGACGTCGCGCCCGCGCTCGCGCTGGCGATCGAGCCGGCGGACGCGGACATCATGCGCAGGCCGCCGCGCGACCCGCAGGCGCCGCTCTTCGGGTCGGCGCGTGGCAAGAAGCTCGCGCGCGAGGCCTCGAAGATGGCGGCGATCTCGCTCGCCGCGTACGGCGTGGGGGCGCTCGGTCCTGGCGCGAGTTTGCCGCGGGCGCGCACGATGTCGTTCGCGTCGCTCGTCGTGGCGCAGCTCCTCCACGCGAGGTCGTGCCGATCGAGCGGCACGCAGCCGAACCCGGAGCTCCGCCGCGCGCTCGTGGTGAGCCTCGGCCTGCAGGCGGCGGCCCTCGGCTTACCGGGCCTGCGCCGCGTGCTCGGCACGACGCCGCTCGGCCCGATCGACCTGTCGATCGCGGTGCTGCTCGGGCTGCTCCCGACGCTCGCGCGTGAAGGCAAATCGTTGTTCAACCCGGAGGCTCCGATCGTGGTGGAGCGCCGCGATATCCCGGCGGGATCTCCCCTGATCGAGGGGGCCGATCGTCTTGCGCCGTCGGGGCCTTGGGCGTCGTCGCCCTTGATGTTCGAGGAGGAGGCTCGTCGATGAAGTTTCACACGCCATCGTTCATGCTCGGCTTTGGCAGCGCGGTCGTCGTGATGGGCACGGCGCGGAGGCTCAAGCCTGCGGTCGTCGAGATCGGTGCGCTCGGCCTGCACCTCGCGCGGCTCGGACGCGCCGTCGTGGAGCGGCAACGCGAGCACGCCGAGGACCTCTGGGCCGAGGTCGAGGACCGCGCGCGTCACCTCCGGCAAGCGCCGCGCCGTGCGCGCAAGGGTGCGACGTCGGGCAACGGCAAACACGTGCCTTCGGGGACGGGGACGCAGGTCGGCGCGGCGCCGCATTGAGCGAGAGGGGAGGGGAGAAGACGCGTGATACCCAGGGATCAGTGGAGCCAGCTCATCCATCACCTTCCGCGCCGCGTGCGGCTGCGGTCCGCGGCGATCGTGGGTCACCGCGACGTGTGCCTGCGCGTCGCGGAGAAGCTCGCGATGATGGATCCGAGCTGCGAGCGGGTGGAGGTGCGCCCGTGGACGGGCTCGGTGATCGTGGAGCGCGAGGACGGGACGCTCGACGCCGAGGCCGTGCGCGTGATGCTGGAGCAGCTCGTGGCCGAGGAGCGCGACGATGAGGGCCGCAAGGTGACGGAGCTCGGCCGCGACGCGCTGCCGGGCCCGACGCGCGTGGCGAAGGCCGTGGCGCACGCGTTCGCGGAGATCAACGGCGACGTGCGCGGCGCGCTCGATCACCGCGCGGATCTCGGGACGCTGATGCCGGTCCTGTTTTTCTCGCTCGGCCTGGTCGAGATCGGCGTGACACGGAAGCTGCCCGCGCCGGCCTGGTTCAACCTGGTCTGGTGGTCGATCCGGTCGTTCATGACGTTCAACGCCGGAGCGGTGGAGCAGGAGGGGAGGGCGGTGGCCGCCGACGGAGGGTTGGACTAGCGCTCCTGCATGCGCTTCGCCTCCCGCGCGCTCGCATGCCTCGCCCTGCTCCCCGCCTGCGGCTCCCAAGCCGAAACCCAGCCTCTCGTCGTGGATCCGCTCCCCGCGCGCCGCGGCCGCACCTCTTCCCGCGTGGCCTCCGCCTCCGCGCCTGCCTCTGCCCTCCGCGCCCCCGACGAACCTGCGCCCGTCCCCGATCCCGAGGCCGCGCGCCTCTTCCTCGAGCGTTACCTGCTTCCTCCGCTCCCCCTTCGCACGGACGTCCGTCCTTCGCGTGTCCTCGTGCTCGCGCTCGATGGCTCCGTGCGCGGCGAGACCGCCGGCATGTCTGCCGAGGGGCCTCGCCTCGGCGCGACCCTCGCCGAGGGGCAACGTGCTTCCGTGCCCGTCTCGTTTTCCGCGGGGGCTTGCCTCACCGTCGTCGCGCAGGGTGGCCTCGGCGTCGTCGAGCTCGATCTCTTCCTCACGACCGGCGAACCAGGCCCCGTGCGTATCGTCGCGCAGGATGCTCGCGCGGGGCCGACGGCCGTCATCGGCGGCGAGCACGACTGCTTCACCTTCCTCGAGCCCTTCAGCGGACACCTCTCCGTCTTCATGCGCGAGGGCTCCGGCTTGGTCCTCGTCCAGCCGTTCCGGCCCGTCACGCGCGAGCGCTGAACGATTCCACGCAACTCCCGCCGCCTCCCGTCGATGGACGTGCGTGCCCTCCACCGTCGTCCTCGCGCCCGATGCGCCCGACTATCCTGCCGCCCTCCGCGACCTCGCCACCGCCGAGCGCGCGCCTCCGACCTTGTACCTGCGCGGCGCGCTCCCGACCTTGCCCGCCGTCGCCGTCGTTGGCCGCCGCGAGGCCAGCGCCGAGGCCTGCGCCTTCACGCGGGCGCTCGTCCACGATCTCGTCGCGGCCGGCTTCGCCGTCTGGTCCGGCGGCGCGTTCGGGGTCGACGCGGCCGCGCACGAGGCCACGCTCGAGGCCGGCGGGCGCACCGTCGTCGTCACGGGCGCCGGGCTCGATCGCCCGTACCCGCGGGAGCACGTCCCTCTCTTCGATCGTGTCCTCGCCGCCGGCGGCGCGCTCCTCTCGCGCTTGCCCGACACGATCCCCCCGAGGCCTCAGCATTTTCTCGCGCGCAATCACGTCCTCGCAGCCCTCACGCGTGTGACCGTCGTCGTCGAGGCCGGGCTCAAGAGTGGCGCTCGTTCGGCGGCTGCGGCTGCGCGTAAGCTCGGTCGACCGCTGCTCGTCGTCCCGCATCCGCCGTGGACCGAGGCTGGCGCGGGCTGCGCGGAGGAGCTAGCCATGGGGGCCCGCGCGGTCACCTGTGCGGCGGACGTCCTCGGCGCCATGGGGCATCACCCTCCTCCGCGCAGGCGACGTACGGAGAGGGAACCCGGGCCCCCTCGGGCGCTCCCCCTCCCCTTCGAAGGGACCTTCGGTCCTCTCGAAAAGGCCGTTCTTGGAGTGCTGGGGGATACCCCTACGCACCTGGACGTGATTTGCGATACGGTCGGGGCGCCTCTTCCTGCGGTCGCTGGGGCGCTCTTGACGTTGACACTACAGGCCGTAGTAGTAGAGGGCCCCGCCGGCTCCTACCGGCGGGGCAAGCGCTAGATGGGCCCTCTTGCTCGTTTCGGGAGCCGGCCGGGCCCGGCGGTTGTACCCCTCGTCCTCACGCAAACAGCTCGCTCAGAAGGAACTGATGGCCAAGACGCTCGTCATCGTGGAGTCGCCGGCCAAGGCGAAGACGATCAAGAAGTACCTCGGCTCGGGGTACGACGTCGTCGCCTCCAAGGGGCATTTGAAGGATTTGCCCAAGAACCAGAACGCCGTCGACGTCGCGAACGACTTCACCGAGAAGTACGAGGTCATCGCCGGCAAGGAGAAGATCCTCCAGGAGCTGAAAGACGCGGCCAAGAAGGTGGACGCCGTGCTCCTGGCGACCGACCCTGATCGCGAAGGCGAGGCGATCGCGTGGCACATCTCCGAGGAGATCCGGGACGACAAGCTCCGGGTCGAGCGGGTGGAGTTCCACGAGATCACGAAGAAGGGCGTCGACCACGGCGTGCAGCACCCGCGGCCGCTCGACCTCAACCTCTACGACGCGCAGCGCGCTCGCCGCGTGCTCGACCGCATCGTGGGCTACGACGTCTCGGCGCTCGTCTGGTCGAAGCTCGCCTTCGGCCTCTCCGCGGGCCGCGTGCAGTCCGTGGCGCTGCGGCTCATCGTCGATCGCGAGCGTGAGATCGACGCGTTCGTCCCCGAGGAGTACTGGAACGTCTCGGTGGGCCTCTCGGCGCCGAGCGGCGCGTCCTTCGTCGCCAAGCTCGCCGCGGCCGAGGGCGAGAAGCTCGAGGTGAGGAACGGCGAGACGGCGGCCTTCGTGCGCGCCGATCTCGAGAGCGCGAGCTGCAAGGTCGCGAAGGTCACGCGCCGCGAGCAGAGGCGCAACCCGCCCGCGCCGTACACGACCTCGAAGCTCCAGCAGGACGCGACGAACATCCTGCACTTCGGCACGAAGCGCACGATGCAGGTCGCGCAGGCCCTCTACGAAGGCGTCGACCTCAAGCAGGACGGCGGCCCGGTCGGCCTCATCACCTACATCCGTACCGACTCGACGCGCGTCAGCGACGACGCCATCACCGAGGTCCGCGAGGCGATCGAGAAGCGGTACGGCAAGTCCTTCGTTCCGGACAAACCGAACGTCTACAAGTCCAAGAAGAACGCGCAGGACGCGCACGAGGCGATCCGGCCGACGGACGTCAACCTGCACCCGGAGTCGGTCAAGAAGCACCTCAAGGACGAGCAGTACAAGCTGTACAAGCTCATCTGGAACCGCTTCGTCGCCTCGCAGATGACGCCCGCCGTCTACGATCGGACGACGGTCGAGATCCAGGCCGAGCCGACGCGCGCCGATGCCTCGCGCAAGACGTACATGCTGCGCTCGACGGGCCGCGTGCTCAAGGACAAGGGCTGGCTCGAGGTCACCGAGGGGCAACGTGATTTCGCGGGCGAGGAAGACGCGGCCGCGGAGGGCGAGGGCGCGGAGGCCACGGCCGCGGCGAAGGCCGTCGCGCCGGTCGAGGAGGACAGCGACGCGCTCCTGCCGGAGATGAACGAGGGCGACGTCGTCCGCCTCGCCGCGCCGCCCGGCGTGGTGACGGATCAGAAGTTCACGCAGCCGCCGCCGCGGTACAACGAAGGCTCGCTCGTGCGTGAGCTCGAGAAGCGCGGCATCGGCCGGCCTTCGACGTACGCCGAGATCATCAGCAAGGTGCAGCAGCGCGCGTACGTGGAGAAGCTCTCCGGCGGCGCGTTCCAGCCGACCGAGCTCGGGAGGTTCGTGGTCGAGGGCCTCGTGCGCTCGAACCTCGACTTCATGGATCCGAACTTCACCGCGCAGATGGAGGAGGAGCTCGACGAGGTCGGCGCCGGCTCCCTCAAGCGCGAGCAGCTCCTCAAGCGTTTTTACAAGCGCTTCCGCCAGCAGCTCGAGCCCGCGAAGAAGCTCGCCTCCTGGAAGCCGCCGTCGGAGAAGACGGGCGAGCCGTGCGAGGAGTGCGGCGAAGGCGAGATGATCAAGAAGTGGGGCAAAAACGGCTACTTCTTGAGCTGCAGCCGTTACCCCAAGTGCAAGGCCACGCGCGACCTCTCCGCGAACGCGCAGGCCGTGCGCGAGACGGACATCACCTGCGACAAGTGCGGCAAGCCCATGGTGATCCGCACCGGCCGTTACGGTGACTTCCTCTCCTGCACCGGCTACCCGGCCTGCAAGAACGCGCGCCCCGTGCCCCTCGGCGTCGCTTGTCCGCAGTGCGGCGGCGACCTCATCGAGGTTCGTCCGCGCAAGAAGGGCGGGCGCACGTTCTACGGCTGCTCGAACTTCAACGCCGAGCAGAAGTGCGACTTCAAGCTCTGGGCGAGGCCCGTCGCGACGCCGTGCCCGACCTGCGGCGCCAAGTTCGTGACGCGCACCGCGGGCAAGAAGCCGATGCTCGTCTGCGCGACGAAGGACTGCGGCTTCAAGCAAGAGGTGCCCGAGGAGGACGAGGCGGGCCTCGCCGGCGCCGCGGGTGACGAGGGAGAAGGCGGGTCGGCCGAGGCCGGCGCGTCGTCCGAGCCCAAGCCCAAGGCCGCGCCCAAGCCCGCACCCAGCGCACCCAAGGCCGAGGCGAAGCCCAAGGCCGCGGCGAAGACGGCCGAGAAGAAGGGCGCCACGAAGACGCCGTCGAAGTCGAAGAGCAACGGCCGGGCGTCGGCCTAGTCACCCCCCCTCGAGCCCCCTCCCGGAGCGCGCGGACCGGCGCGCTCCTCCCCCGACATCATGACCCAAGCTCGCTCTCACGACGTCACCATCGTCGGCGCCGGCCTGGCCGGCTGCGAGGCCGCCTTCCAGCTCGCCGAGCGCGGCCACCACGTGCGCCTGCTCGAAATGAAGCCTCAGAAGCGCACGCCCGCGCAGACGAGTGACTTCTTCGCCGAGCTCGTCTGCTCCAACTCGCTGCGCGGCGCCGCGCTCGCCAACGCCGTCGGCTTGCTCAAGGAGGAGCTCAGGCGCACGGGCTCGCTCCTCATGCGCGTCGCCGATCGGACCGCCGTGCCCGCCGGCGGCGCGCTCGCCGTGGATCGCGAGCGCTTCGGCGCCGAGATGACGGCGGCCATGCGCGAGCACCCGCGCATCACCGTCGAGGCGCGTGAGGTCACCTCGATCCCGACCGAGCGCCCCGTCATCCTCGCGACGGGCCCGCTCACCTCGGACGCGCTCGCCTCGGCCATCGCCGAGGCCGTCGGCGCCAAGCACCTCGCGTATTACGACGCGATCGCGCCCATCCTCAGCGCCGAGTCGATCGACTGGTCGAAGGTGTGGAAGCAGTCGCGCTGGGGCAAGGGCACGGCCGAGCGCGCCGAGGATCCCGCCCGCAAGATGACGGCCGCGGACGCCGAGGAGAGCGGCGACGAGGCCTACGTCAACTGCCCGTTCGACGAGGAGCAGTACCGCGCGTTCGTCGCGGCGCTCGTCGCGGCGGAGAAGGTCGCGCCGCGCGAGTTCGAGGACGTGCGTTACTTCGAGGGCTGCTTGCCTTGCGAGGTGATGGCCGAGCGGGGCGAGCGCACGCTCGCGTACGGGCCGATGAAGCCCGTCGGGCTCGTCAATCCGCACACGGGGCGCAGGCCGTACGCCGTGATCCAGCTCCGGGCCGAGGACGTGGCCGCGACGGCGTACAACATGGTCGGGTTTCAGACGCGCATGAAGTACCCCGAGCAGCTCCGCGTCTTCCGCATGGTCCCGGGCCTCGAGGAGGCGGAGTTCTTGCGGTTTGGCTCGGTCCATCGCAACACGTTCGTCGACGCGCCGCGCGTGCTCGGCCCTGGGATGGAAGTGACGCGGATGCCGGGTGTCTTCCTCGCGGGGCAGGTCGCGGGCGTCGAGGGGTACGTGGAGAGCGCGGCGGCGGGGTTCGTCTGCGCGGTGCTGCTCGCGCAGAGGCTCGCGGGCAAACCTCTCGTCCCGCCGCCGAAGACCACGGCGCTCGGCGGCATCCTCACGCACCTCGGCCGCGAACAGCCGTCGTATCAGCCCTCGAACATCACGTGGGCGCACATGCCGCCGCTCGAAGGCACGAAGTCGAGGCTCACGAAGCGCGCGCGGTACGAGGCGATGGCCGAGCGGGCGCTCGCCGACCTCGATCCCTGGAAAAACTCCGCCCTCTGATCGCGCCCGGATCACCCCTGGGCATACGCGCGTCTCGCGCGGGCGCGGCCGTGTATCGCCAGGGCATATCGCCTTTTCGTCCGGGCATATTCGCGTCGTTTGTCACGGGCGAATACGTGCGCGGCCCCCTAGACGAAAAACCGAACGATTCCAGCGGAATTCGTGGTGCGTCCGGGAAATGCTGTCGGGGCTCTGGCCATTGGACCTTCGGCGATCCGGATCCTCCTGAATCGATTACACTGGCGGTACCGACAGACAGGCGGCGACGAGCCGCGTAGTGTCCCTTCTCGTCGCGGTCGCGGCGAAACAGAAATGCGCAGGTGGCGCGTTTCTGCGCACTTCGGGGCGCGCTCTTTCGAGCGCCATCGCCCGGGACGGCCATCGCGGCTTCTGCTTGGAGGGGACTTCGATGTTGAACGTGGAGCAGGCCATCGCCGAGGTCGCGAGCGTCTATCAATCGCTCACCGGGCGCGCCATCAAGCCGGGACGTCACGAGCTTCCGCCGGAGGTGGATCCCGCCTCGCAGGCCGAGACCAACTATCGGCAGTTCAAGGCGCTCCTCGAGCAGGCGGCGCGCGCATCGGCGGAGCCGCGGGCCAAGATGGAGCCCGCGATCGCGCCTTGCGCGGACGTCGTCGAGCTCGAGCGCGAGGTGCGCGTGATGATGGATATCCCGGGCGTCGCGCGTGAGCAGCTCGCCGTCGCGGTGATGGGCGACGCGCTCACGGTCCGCGGTGAGCGCGGCGGGGCGCGGCACGTGGCGGGCCTCTTGCGGCTGGAAGAGCGGCGAAAAGGGCCGATCCTCCGGACGATCGCGCTGCCGCCGCGGGCGCGCCGCGACGGGATCGAGGCGACGCTGCGCGACGGGGTCCTCACGATCGTGATTCCCACGGACGGCCACGGGAACGACACGACCGAGATCCCGATCGACGTGAAATGATTTCGGCCGCGAGGCATACGGCCTCGCGCGCCCGGCAGGAATTTCTGGTGCGAAGAGCGCCGGAAAGGTAGTGCCACGTCGGGGCATAGGGCCCCGACGTGGAGAATGCAAGAACCCGATAACGGGGGGTACGACCATGGATCCCAAGACCTACGAGATCAACAACCTGCGCTGCCTCAACGATTACCTCGCCCAGACGATCGAGGTGCTCGCGCGCACGCAGCGGATCGGCCTCAATCGCGACGTCAGCCGCGAGATGGCCGGCCTGTCGCACACGCCGTACGGCGTGAGCCCGTTCGGCGTGAGCCCGTTCGGCGTGAGCCCGTTCGGCGTGCCGGGGCAGGGCTTCCCCGTCGTGGATCCGCGCACCACGGATTACCACAGCGGCCTCGGCCACTCGTCCTACGGCGCGTATCCGTACAACTACGGCATGCAGTCGATGCCGTGGACCGGGACGCAGCAGATGCCGACGAGCATCGACCCGTTCTACGCGCAGCGCGGCCTGAGCCACACGACGGGCACACCCTGGACGGGGACGCCGTGGACGGGCTGGAACCCGATCGCCGTGGCGGAGATCGCGCGGCAGAGGGAGATCGCTCGTCAGCAGTACGAAGCGATGTGCCGCTCGTTCGGCTTCTGATCGAACGCCATTGACGGGGAGGCGGGCCCGCCGCGGCCTGCCTCCCGGCGCGCCTCACGCGCCTCTTCGGCCTCGGCCGCCCTCTCCCTCCACGAGACGGCGGCCGAGGCCGTTTTGTTTGTCGAAAACATACATTACGAAGACGTCTCGCCCCCCCGGTCTCGCGGGCGGGGCGAGGGCCGTCAACCGAGCTCGGGGAAGACGGCCTCGAGGGCCTCGTCGAGCGTGCGCGCGAAGACGACCATGTGCTCGGCGATCTTGCGGGGCACGCGCTCGGCGTGCGTGACGTCGTCCCGGTTCTGCGCAGGGAGCACGATACGCGAGAGGCGCCGCTCGTAGGCGCCCTCGATCTTCGCGTCGACGTCGCCGATGCGCCCGAGCGCGAGGACGTCGTGCGCGTCGCAGATCACGGCGCCGGAGAACGCGACGTCGCTCGGCGCGGAGAGCCCGAGCATCACGCTCGCGAACGCCACGGCGATGGGCAGGCCGGCGCTGTCGCCCGACGAGGGCTCGTCGTCCTTGGTGAATCGCAGGAAAAACCGGAGGTCGTCGAGCGCGGGATCCACGCGGTGGGGATAACGCGTCCGGACGAAGGCGCGCACCGCGTGGAAAAGGGAGACCGCGCGGGCGCGGAGGTCGGGCGCGACCGAGCCGAGGACGTCCTTTTCGTCGAGGCGGCCGCCGCCCCGCCTCGCGCGGCGTGTATCGACCCAGAGCTCGTGGATCACGCCGCGCACCTCGCCGCCGCGTCGTAATGCCGCCGCCGCGAGCACGTACGGCCGCGGCGCGTGTCTCGCCTCGGCGAGGGCGCGCGCGTGTGCCTCGTATCGACGCTTCGCTTCCATGTCGCCTCTCGCCTCGGAGAGCCGCGCGAGCGCGAGCACGGCCGCCCGATCCTCGGGGTGCGCCTTTCGCCGCGCCCGGAGCGCCGACGCCGCCTCCGCGAGGCGCTCCGGCGATCCGAGCGCCGCCCGCGCGTCCTCCGCGCTCGTGTCGTCGCGGCCGAGCAGGCGCGCGAGCGCCGCTGCGTCCGGCCGATCCATCGCCGCCACCCCTCGCCGCCGCTCCTCGTTTGCCCGCGCGCGCTCGCCCGTCGCCTCGAGCGCGTCGGCCCAGTAAAGCAGATCGACGGCAGTGGCCTCTCCTTGCCGAGCGAGCTCCGCGTACATCACCTCGGCGCGCGCCGCTTCCCCGGCCCATAACAGCAGCGCCGCGGCCCGCCTCCTGTGCTCGGGGCGCTTGCGGTCCCGGATTCGCTCGAAGAGGTGCAGGACGGCGCGGTGCCCGAACGGCAAGACGGACAAACCTTCCGGCGGGAGATACGTCGCCGGCAGGGCGCGCGCGGCCTCCCGGAGCGAGAGCACGTGCATGCGGCGGCGGAAGACCTCGAGGTATCGCGCCTCGAAGAGCTCGGCGAGGCGGGTATGCCCGAGCTTGCCCACGAGCCGCGCGATGCGGCGGAGCAAGGTCGGGCGGCGCGTGACGAGGTAGGCGTATCGCACGGCCCGGAGCGCGCGGCGGATTCGCTCGGGTGTGCCCTCGCGCTCGTAGAGGAGCGAGAGGCAAAGCAATCGCTCCACGTCGCTCGCGAGCCCGGGCTCGTCGGCGAGGCGCTCGAGCGTGGCGATCGCGCCCCGCACGTCCTGGGCCTGCTCCAGCAGAAACGCGCGCTCCAGCATCGCGAGCTTGTACACGCTGCGCGCCTCGGTGCGCGCCCGCGCCGCCACCCGATCCACGATGCGCAGCGCCCCTTGCAGATTGCCCCCGAACGCCACGCGGAAGGCGTGCTCGAGCTCTGCCATCCCCGTCGCCGACGGCGCATCGGGGGCGTGGTGCGGAGCGCGGGCCGAGGGCGACTCTTCCCGCATGCTGGCCTCGAAGAGCCGCCCGAGCGTGGCCAGCGCCGAGGGCTCTCCGCCGGCGCGGGCCGCCATTTCGGTGTGCAGCGTGATGGCCGCGCCGAGCTCGCCGCGGGCGTGGTGGATCGCCGCGAGTAGCCCGAGGGCCGCCTCGTCGTCGGGCGCGAGCGCGAGCGCGGCGACGGCCTCGCGCTCGGCGCGATCCGAGAGGCGCGCCTCGAACGAGAGGCGCGCCACGACGACGTGCGCCTCGGCGCGCCTGTGGAGCGGCTCTCTGCGTGCGCGCCGCGACCCGTCCACGAGCTCCATTTCGAGCAGGTGACCGAGCTGGCGCAGGAGCTCGTCATCGAGGCCTTCATTGGCCAGGGCGGCGTCGATCTCTCCTCGCTCGTCGGGCTCCGAGGGAGGCCCGGCTGCCTGGTGTTTTTCGCGCGACATCCGCTCTCAGTGGGGGTCTCTGCCCGGACGGACCGGGCTCGACCCCCTCTCAGGCCGTATGCATCCTGGGCCCCGAGGGCACTTTCCGGTTCTCGCCTCCGCGCTCCCCCCCGCGTGGTTTGTCGAGGGCGCGGTCGATCGCCGCGAAGAGCGCCTGCTCGGACGAACCCTTGGGGACCCACCCCACGCCGAGCTCGGCGAGCCGCTCCTCGAGGGCGCGTGAAATGGGCCCGCTCGTCACGACCGCGGGCACGCCGAGCGAGGCCGCGTCGAGGATCAGGCGAAAGCCACCCTGAGAGTGCCCTGACAAACCCAGATCGGCGACGACGAGGTCGGGGTGTCGGACGAGCAGGGCCTCGAGCGCGGTGGGGACGCAGGAGGCCTCGAGCGCGACGGCGGGCGCGTATTTCTCGACGAGCAGGGCGCCGATGAGGCGCCTGCGTGTCGCGTCGTCGTCCGCCACGAGGATACGCCGCACGTCTCTCGACGAACCATCGCGGCCCCATTGAAGGCCCGGTCGGATACCAGAAGCAGAACGCATGGTGCCCCCCTGCGAGCTTGCCCGGACGCCCAGTACGCCACGCCGAGGGAGGCGACGCCATCGGGCGGCGCGGTGAAGGCTGGTCGGGGGGGGCCCGAGGAGGGGAAAGGGTGCCTGGGCGAGCGTTCGAGACGCTCGTGCGCGCCTTCGAGACGCCTTCACGAGACCCGAAGGTCTCGTACGCGTGACTTCGAGCCGCTCGTGCGCGCCTTCGAGACGCCCTCACGAGACCCGAAGGTCTCGTGCGCGTGACCTCGAGCCGATCGGGCGCGCCTTCGAGACGCCCTCACGAGACCCGGAGGTCTCGTGCGCGTGACCTCGAGCCGGTCGGGCGAGACTTGGAGACGCCTTCACGAGACCCGGAGGTCTCGTGCGCGAGACTTGGAGACGCCTTCACGAGACCCGAAGGTCTCGTGCACGAGACTTCGAGACGCGTCGATCCGTGGTCTACTTCACTCTCACGCCGCGCGCCGCGCCTGCGCCTCGTCCAGAATTGCGAGGCAGCCTTCCAGCGAATCACACGCGTTCAGCGCCCGCCGCAGCGCTGCCGCGCCCGGCAGGCCGTGCAGGTAACCCGCCAGGTGCCTCCGGGTCACGCGCACCCCTTGTGGCTCGCCGCGCGCCTCCGTGTTCATCACGAGGTGCTTCTTGCAGAGCGCGATCCGCTCCTCGGGCGTCGGCGGCTCGAGCGTCCGCCCCTCCTCGAGAAGCGCCTTCGCCTCGCGGAAGATCCACGGGTGCTCGATCGCGCGGCGGCCGACCATCACGCCTTCGCAGCCCGTCTCGGCGAGCGCGCGCGCGGCGTCCTCCGCGCTCTTGATGTCGCCGTTCACGATCACCGGGATGGAGACGACGCTCTTCGCGCGCGCGGCCCAGCTCCAGTCCGCCGCCCCCGAGTGGCCCATCTGCGCCGTCCGGCAATGGATCGTCAACGCCGACACGCCCGCGCCTTCCAGCCGCTTCGCGAGCTCCACGATCGGCATCTCCGACTCGGGGCCCCAGCCGATACGCGTCTTCACGGTCACGGGCATCGAGACGCGACGCACCACCATCGCGGCCATCTCCACCATCGCCGTCGGGTTCCGGAGCCAGCCCGCGCCCGCGCCGCGGCCCGCGATCTTCGGCACCCAGCAGCCGCAGTTGATGTCGAGGAACGCTGGGCCCGCGGCCGCGGCGACCTCGGCCGCCTCGGCCAGCCGGTCGGGGTCCGAGCCGTAGATCTGGATCGCCGTCGGCTGATCGTCGGGGGCGAGCGTGAGCTTGCGGCGCGCGTTCTTGCAGCCGCGCAGCAGGCCCTCGACGTTCACGAACTCCGTCACGCAGAGCTCGGCGTCGAGCTCGCGGCAGAGCTTGCGGAAGACGGCGTCGGAGACGTCCTCCATCGGCGCCAGGATCACGGGCCGACGGGAGAAGAGCTGCTGGAAAAACGTTCGATCGGAGGGCACGGCGGGGAGACTTTAGAGCACGCGGCAGACGGACGCGCCAGCGATCCGGGCCTGATTGCGGGTAGACTCGCCGCCCCATGGAGAAACTCCGGTTCGCCCCGCTTCTGCTCGGTTTCCTCGCCCTCGGCTGTAGCCCGTCGATGCAGGAGCCGAGCGCGCCTTCGCTCCTGTCGGGCTCGTCGTACGGCTCGTCCGCGCCCTCGTCCTTCTCCGCGCCGAGTGGGCCCTCGATCCCCCGTCACGGCGACTCGCACGGCGCGCTCGTCGTGCGCCCGGACCTCGCGTGTGTCCCGTTCGTCCTGCGCGTCGAGATGGCCGATGCGAAGGCCGCGCTCGACCTCCTGGAGAAGACCACGCTCGTCATCAAAGAGCGCTTCGGCGCGGCCACGGGCGGCGCGGCCACGACGGCCATGCTCGGCGCGAACACCGTGGCCGCCGGCAGTCACGCGAAGGTGAAAGAAGACGATCCCGCGCCCCCGCGCTTCGTCGTGACCGTCGACGGCGCGGTCGAGGTCCCGCTTGCCGCGGAGGCGGGTTACTGGGCGCGCGCGAAGCTCGTCGCGGGGCTCGTCGAGGCTTCGCGTAAGTTCGATGCGGTCGTGCCTTCTGGAGGAGAAGGCGCGCCGAAGATCGAGGTCGCCTTCGGCGCGCCCGAGATCAAGCTGCGTGATCCCGAGTCGTTCCGTCCCGAGCTCGTCAAGCGCTGGGTCGAGCGCGCGCGCGCCTTCGCCCGCGTCGTCGAGTCCGAGCGCGCGCCGCTGCACCTCGTCTCGTGCGAGCCGCCGAACGCGATCACGCAGACGCACATCTCCCTCGAGAAGGTCGGCCTCGCGTTGCCCGTCTCCTGCCGCATCGACGTGGCCCCGACCACGCGCTGAAGGCGCTCCGCGGCGCCCTCGCCCTGCCTGGCGCACTCTGGCGCAGCATTTCGCCGCGGATCGCCGCCCTTCGGCCGGCATCGCTCTTGCTGGGTCCGCCCGCACCTTGGCTTGCTTTGCTTCAGGCTCCCGCTCGAGAGGAGATCTCCCCATGCGATCCGGCTTCGTCGTCCCCGTCCTCGCCGCCACGCTCCTCGCTTCCTTGAGCACGACCGACGAGGCCGCGGCGTGTGGTGGATGTTTCGTGCCGCCGAGCCAGAGCACCGTGGTCTCGGCGCACCGCATGGCGCTCTCGATCTCGCCGAAGCAGACGGTGCTCTGGGATCAGATCCAGTACGACGGCGATCCCGAGGAGTTCGCGTGGGTCTTGCCGGTCAAGCCCGGCGCGGTGATCGAGGTCTCCACCGACGCGTGGTTCGACACGCTCGACGCGGCGACGACCACGCAGATCTTCCAGGCCCCCGTCGACTGCGGCAACGACTCGAGCGGCGGCTTCGGGTGCGGCGCGATGGACGTCCGCTCGGCCGGGGCCACGAACGAGGCAGGCGGCGGCGGCGGACCAAGCGTCACCGTCGTGCATCGCGGCACCGTCGGCCCGTACCAGACGGTCACGCTCAGCACCGACACGCCCGGCGCGCTGAACGACTGGCTCGACAACGCGGGGTATGCGGTCGATCCCTCGACGCAGCCCGTGATCGACGCCTACGTCGCGGAGAAGTTCGACTTCATCGCGATCAAGCTCCAGCCCGGCAAGGACGTGAAGTCGATGAAGCCCGTGCGCATCGTGATGCCGGGCGCGAGCCCCACGTTGCCCCTGCGCATGGTGGCGATCGGCACGGGCGCGAACGTCGCGGTCACGCTCTTCATGATCACGGAGGGCCGCTGGGAGGCGAAGAACTTCAACAACGTCGTCGCGCCCGTGGACCTGCTCGCGTGGGACTTCCAGACGCAGTCGTCGAACTACGGCGAGCTCAGGACGAAGGTGCTCGAGCAGAACGGCGGCGCGTCGTGGCTCACGGCGTTCGCGTTCGAGGGCGGCCTGCTCGGCCAGCTCCCGGGCCTCTTCACCTTCGGCGGCCCCCGCACGTACTCGAGCACGGGCACGGGCCTCGGCGGCGTCACCGACACGATCGCGGGCGCCTACGTGGCGCAGGGCCTGGCGAGCGGCGAGACGATGTCGGGCGAGTGCTCGCAGAACCTCGTGAACCTGTCGAAGAGCAGCCTGATGGTCTCGAACCCTTGCCCCGCGGGCGTGCCCTTCGACGATCCGTCGTGTGGCTCGGTCGCGGCGGGTGAGATCGACGCGCGCAAGCTCGCGTGTGGCCCGCTCGACGACCTCGCCGTCGCGCTGAACGGCCTGCACCCGAAGGACGTGTGGCTCACGCGGCTCGAGGCGAACCTGCCGCGCGCGGCGCTCGCCGAGGATCTCGTCCTCGCGCCCGCGGCGTCGCAGGAGACGGTCGACAACATGCACCAGGCGCGTATCGGCACGAACGTCGAGGCGTTCTGCGGCGACGGCTCGGCCGCTCCGATCACGAACGGGAGCAAGCGTGGCGGCGGCGGAAGCGGCCCGCTCGTCGTCGGCTTCGGGCTCGGCCTCGCCGCGATCGCGGCGGCGGCGCGCCGGCGGCTCGGCGCCGCGAGGGCCTGAGCTTTCGCGTCGTCGATATGCTAGGCGCGAGAGCGCCATGGCAACCGTCCGCCCCTTCTCGACCCCTCCCTCCGCCAACCTCGTCAAGCGCCTCGCCCTCGCGGGTGTCGTGCTCGTGTTCCTGGCGATCGCGCTGTCCTCGTGCGTCACGCGTGTCGACGCGGGTCACGTCGGCATCAAGGTCAAGCTCGCGGGTGACGAGCGTGGCGTCGACAAGAGCCCCACGGTGCAGGGCTGGGTCTTCTTCAACCCGCTGACCGAGCAGATCATCCTCTTCCCGACGAGCGTGCAGAACATCGTCTGGACGAAGGATCCCCACGAGGGCAACGCGCGCGACAGCTCGATCACGTTCTCCTCGCAGGAGGGCGTGAACATCAACGCGGACGTGGGCCTCTCGTTCCACATCGAGCCCTCGCTCGCGCCGAAGCTCTACGGTCGGTTCCGCAAGTCGGACCTGATGGATCTCGCGAACGGCTACGTGCGCAACGCGATGCGCGAGAGCTTCAACATGCAGGCCTCGCAGATGCCGGTGCAGGAGATCTACGGCGCGGGCAAGGGCAAGCTCGTCGAGAACGTCTCGAAGCGCATGCTGGAGCAGCTCGGGCCGGATGGGTTCGTCATCGATCAGCTCACGATCAACGGCGCGCTGCGGCTGCCGGAGAACGTGGCCAACGCGATCAACCGGGCGATGGAGGCGACGCAGCAGGCGATCCAGGCGGAGAACCGGGTGCGGCAGGTGAAGGCGGAGGCGGAGCAGGCGATCACGCAGGCCGAGGGCGCGGCGAAGGCGGCGCGGGCGCGCGCGGAGGGCGAGGCGGACGCGAAGCTCATCACGGCCAAGGCCGAGGCGCGGGCGAACCTGATCCTGAAGTACTCGATGACGCCGACGGTGCTGCAGTACCGCGCGCTCGAGCGCTGGAACGGCCGGCTGCCCGTGATGAACGGCGGCGGCGCGATGCCGATGCTCACGTTCGACGCCGCGAAGCTCGGCAAGGGCGGCGACGACGACGAGAAGAAGCTGCTCGAGCTGCTCGGTCAGGAAGAGGAGATGGAGCGGAAGGAAGAGGCCGAGCGCGCGAAGGTCGAGAAGGACAAGGCCGACGCGGCGAAGGCGCTCGACAACCCCGCGCCTCCCGCGCCCGCGCCGCCCAAGCCTTAGATCACAACCTTACATCGAGGTGCGTGCGCTTCTTCAGCTCGTCGAGCCACTTGCGCTTCGCCTTGTCGAGGATCTCCGTCTGCAGGCGCTGCACCATCTCGGGCTTGGCCGCTTCGTACGTCGTGTAACGCGAGGGCTGTCGCGACAGGAGCTTCAGGATCACGAGGCCCTTGTCGACCTGGATCACGTTGCTCACCTGACCGGGCTCGAGCGCCATCACCGCGTTCTCGAAGTCGGGCGCGAGCGCCGGGCGCTGGCCTTGCAGCGCCTGCGGCGAGCCGACCGGGGCGCGGATCCCGAGGTCGCCGCCGACGTCACGCGTGTTCGTCTCGTCCGAGTAGGCGCGCGCGAGCGCCGCGAAGTCCTCGCCGGCGCGGGCGCGCGTCATGAGCTCGGCCGCGAGCTGCTTGCGCTCCGCGATCGCCTCGGGGCTCGATCCCGGGATGATCTGCAGCACGATCCACGCGGGCCGGTAGTCCCTGCGCTTGCGCTCCTCGCGCAGCGTGCGCTCGTACATCGCCTTCACGTCGTCCTCGGTGATGCGCACGCGCCCCTTCACGCGGAGCTGCAGCATCTTGCCTTCGAGGATCTGCCTGCGGATCTCGTCGCGGTACTCCTGCTCCGTCAGGGCCGAGCGCGCCTTCGCCTCGCGGAAGAGCTCGGCCGTCGTGAGCCCTTGCGCGGCGGCGATGTTGCGGAAGGCGTTCTCGACCTCCTCGGGCGTGACCGTGACGCCCGCGCGCTCGGCGGCCTGCGTCTCGAGCTTCTGGTCGATCATGACCTCGAGCGTGTCCTTGAAGACCTGCGACTCCGCGGCGGCCTGCTCGGCGCCGGGGCGAACGCGCTGCTGGACCTGCAAGAGGAACGGCTTGGCGCGGGCGCGGAGCTCGGAGAGCAGGATGGGATCGTCCCCCACGACGGCGACGATCCGCTCGACCACGATGGCCTCGGCCGGCTGCTGGGCGAGCGCGGCGGCGAGGACGAGTCCCAGGGCGACGAGCCTTTGACGAGAGCGCATGCCGGGGACGACGTAGCACAAGAGCGACCTCGGGTCTGCGCGCGAATCACCCGAGATCGTCCGTCCCCGTTGCGGCAGCCGTGGCCCTGGTCTATTGCGCGGCCATGCGCGAGTTCCCGAAGCCCACAGCGGGCGAAGCGATCACGATGTCCAAGTCCGGCGAGCTCCAGGTGCCGGACCAACCCATCATCCCGTTCATCGAAGGTGACGGCACCGGCCCCGACATCTGGCGCGCCAGCCAGCGCGTGCTCGACGCGGCCGTGGCGAAGGCGTACGGCGGCAAGAAGAAGATCGCCTGGTACGAGGTGTACGCGGGCGAGAAGGCGTTCAACAGCTTCGGCGAGTGGCTGCCGCAGGGCACGGTCGAGGCGTACCGCCAGTACCTCGTGGGCATCAAGGGCCCGCTGACGACGCCGATCGGCAAGGGCATCCGCAGCCTCAACGTGGCGCTGCGGCAGATGCTCGACCTCTACGTCTGCCTGCGCCCGGTGCGCTGGTACAAGGGCGTGCCCTCGCCGGTGAAGGATCCCGGCGCGGTCGACATGGTGATCTTCCGCGAGAACACGGAGGACATCTACGCCGGCATCGAGTGGGAGGCGGAGAGCCCGGAGGCGAAGAAGGTGATCGACTTCCTCCAGAAAGAGATGGGAGTGAAGAAGATCCGCTTCCCGGCGACGAGCGGCATCGGCATCAAGCCGGTGAGCCGCGAGGGCACGGAGCGCCTGGTGCGCGCGGCGATCGAGTACGCGCTCCGGTACAACCGGAAGAGCGTCACGTTCGTGCACAAGGGCAACATCATGAAGTTCACGGAGGGCGCGTTCAAGGCGTGGGGTTATTCGCTCGCGCAGAGCCAGTTCCGGGACAAGGTCGTGACGGAGCGCGAGACGTGGATCCTCGGGAACAAGGAGAAGAACCCGGAGATCACGGTCGAGCAGAACGCGAAGGAGATCGAGCCCGGCTACGACATGGCGCCCGCGGACATGCAGGCCGAGTTCCGCGCGGAGGTCGAGGAGGCGCTGAAGCTCTGGGACACGCACGGCGGCGGCAAGTGGAAGAAGATGCTGCGCGTGAAGGACTCGATCGCGGACATCACGCTGCAGCAGGTGCTCACGCGGCCGCGTGACTTCGACGTCATCGCGACGCTCAACCTGAACGGCGATTACCTCTCGGACGCGCTGGCGGCGCAGATCGGCGGCATCGGCATCGCGCCGGGCGGCAACATCAACTACGTGACGGGCCACGCGGTCTTCGAGGCCACGCACGGCACGGCGCCGAAGTACGCGAACCTCGACAAGGTGAACCCGGGCTCGGTCATCCTCTCGGGCGAGATGATGCTCCGGCACATGGGCTGGACCGAGGCGGCGGAGCTCATCAACAAGGGCATGGACGGCGCGATCGGCGCGAAGACCGTGACGTACGATTTCGCGCGCCTCATGGAGGGCGCGAAAGAGGTGAAGTGCTCCGAGTTCGGTGACGCGATCATCGCGCACATGGGGTGAGCGCGGTCCACGCGTTGCGTGAGGGAAGCCCCCTCTTCCGGATTCGGAGGAGGGGGTTTTTCTTTTGTAGCGGGCTGGCCCGTCAGGCGTAAAACGCGCGAATGCGCTCCACCACGTACCCCTGCTGCTCCGGGGTGAGCGTCGGTGAAATGGGCAGCGACAGCACCTCGCGGCAGGCGCGCTCGGCCTGCGGGAAATCTCCCTCGTGGTAACCGAGGTGCGCAAAGCACGGCTGCAGGTGCAGCGGGACCGGGTAATACACGGCCGTGCCGATCCCGGCGGATTCGAGGGACGCCCGGAGCTCGTCCCGACGAACGGCGCGGATCGTGAACTGGTGGTAGACGTGCCGGCCCTCGGGGTCGTCCTCGGCGGGGCGGACGAAATCGGAGATCCCCGCCTCCGCGAGCAGGGCGCGATATCGATCGGCGATGCCGCGCCGCGCCTCCGTCCAGCCTTCGAGATACGGGAGCTTGGCGCGTAAAACCGCGGCCTGGATCGCGTCGAGGCGGCTGTTCATGCCGACTTCGTCGTGGCGGTACATCTTCTCGCCGCCGTGCGTGCGCAGGCGGCGGACGCGGGTGGCCTTGTCGGGATCGTTGGTCAGGACCATCCCGCCGTCGCCGAACGCCCCGAGGTTCTTGCTCGGGAAAAACGAGAGGCAGCCGAACGTGCCGATCGTGCCCGCCGCGCGTCCGCCCCGCCGCGCGTCGATCGCCTGCGCGGCGTCCTCGACGACGGCGACGCCACGCGCCCGCGCCTCGTCGAGCCAAGGCTCCATCCGCGCGACGCGGCCGTAGAGGTGCACGGGGACGATGGCGCGCGTGCGCGGGCCGATCGCCGCGAGCACACGCGCGGGATCGAGGTTCCATGACGCAGGCTCGATGTCGACGAAGACGGGCCGCGCGCCGAGCCGCGCGATGGCGCCCGCGGTCGCGAAGAACGTGAACGGCGTGGTCACGACCTCGTCGCCCGGGCCCACGCCCGAAGCGACGAGCGAGAGCAGGAGCGCATCGCTGCCCGAGGCCACGCCGATCGCGTGCAGAGCGCCGAGGCGCGCGGCGATCACCTCCTCGAAGAGGCGGACCTCTTCTCCGAGGACGAACGCCTGCGCCTCGACGACGCGGGCCATGGCCTGATCGATCTCTTCGCGGATCGCGCGGTGTTGCGCGCGTAGATCGAGGAGCGGGACCCTCATGTCCCGCCTTTGCGGGATCACGAAGCGGGCGTGGCCTTCACGACGTCCGTGATGCCCTGCACGCTCTTCGCGCTCTTGGCGAGCATCACCTTCTCGTCGTCCGTCAGCTTGATCTCGAGGATCTTCTCGACGCCGCGGCCGCCGATGATGACGGGCACGCCCATGAAGAGGTCCTTGTAGCCGTACTCGCCGTCGAGGTAGACGGCGCTCGGCAGGAGGCGCTTCTGATCGAGGAGGAACGCCTCGGCCATCGCGACCGCGGCCGAGGCCGGCGCGTAGTAGGCGCTCGTGCCCATGAGCTTGACGATCTCGCCGCCGCCCGTGCGCGTGCGGGCGATGATCGCGTCGAGCTTCTCGCGCGCGATGAGCTCGGTCGCGGCGACGCCGTTGATCGTGGTCGCGCTGAGCACGGGGACCATGTCGTCGCCGTGGCCGCCGAGCACCATCGCGCGGACGTCCTTGATGCTGACGTTGGCCTCACGCGCGAGGAAGAGCTGGAAGCGCGCGCTGTCGAGCACGCCGGCCATGCCGACGACGCGCTCGCGGGGCAGGCCCGTGGCGCGCTTGAGCTCGTAGACCATCGCGTCGAGCGGGTTCGAGATGACGATCACGAACGCGTCGGGGCAGTGCTCCTTCACGCCGGCCGCGACGCTGCGGATGATCGGCAGGTTCGTCGCGACGAGGTCGTCGCGGCTCTGGCCGGGCTTGCGCGGGATGCCCGCCGTGACGATCACGACGTCGGCGCCGGCGCAGTCCTTCCAGTCGCTCGAGCCCGTGATCTTCGCGTCGTAGCCGATGACGCTCGAGTTCTGCTCGAGATCGAGGGCCTTGCCCTTGGCGAAGTCGGCCTTCGCCGGGATGTCGAAGAGGACGATGTCGCCGAGCTCCTTGCGGGCGCAGAGCGCCGCGAGCTCGCCGCCGATGTTGCCGGCCCCGATGAGTGCGATCTTCTTCCGAGTGCTCATGCGCGGGCCTTTAGCATCCCCACGAACTGGACTGAACAGGGTAGGTGCGAGGCGCAAAACTTGCGCTAAGGTCCGCCGCCATGGTGGACACGGATACCCTGCGAAATGCGCTCCGGACGACCCTCGACCATACGGATTTCGGGGCGCTCGGCGCGAAGTACGAAGGGAAAGTCCGGGACAACTACACGACGGGCGACGGGCGGCGGTACCTCGTGGCCACGGACCGCATCAGCGCGTTCGACCGTGTCCTCGGCACGTTGCCGCTGAAGGGGCAGGTCTTGAACCTGCTCGCGGCGCACTGGTTCGAGGCGACGAAGCACATCGCGCCGAACCACGTGATCTCGGTGCCCGATCCGAACGTGGTCGAGGCCGTCGAGTGCGCGCCCTTGCCCGTGGAGATGGTCGTGCGCGCCTACGTCACGGGCGTGACCTCCACGAGCATCTGGACCCACTACGCCCGCGGCGAGCGTGTGTTTTGTGGTCATCGCCTGCCGGACGGGCTGCGCAAGAACGATCGCCTGCCCGCGCCGATCCTCACGCCGAGCACGAAGGCGCCGAAGGGCGGACACGACGTGTCGGCATCCCGCGAGGAGATCCTCGCCGAGGGCGTGGTGAGCGCGCGTGATTTCGACGAGGCGGCCGCGATGGTGATGGCCCTCTTCGCGTTCGGGCAGGAGCGCTGCGAGGAGCGCGGGCTCATCCTGGTCGACACGAAGTACGAGCTCGGCAAGACGAAGGACGGACGGATCGTGGTGATCGACGAGATCCACACGCCGGACTCGTCCCGCTTCTGGTTTGCCGGGACGTACGACGAACGCCGCGCGGGGGGTGAGGAGCCCGAGTCGTTCGACAAGGAGTACGTGCGCCGCTGGCTCGCGGCCGCGGGGTTTTCGGGTGATGGCCCGATCCCCGCGATCCCGGACGAGGTGCGGATCGAGGCGGCGCGGCGGTACATCGAGGCCTTCGAGACGATCACGGGGCAGGCGTTCGTGCCGAACCTGGAGGATCCGCAGGCGCGGATCCGGCGGAACCTGAAGATCGCGGCGAGCTAGGCATGCGCCAGCCGATCGCGATCGGGGTGGATCTGGGCGGCACGAAGATCGAGGCCGTCGTGCTGCGGGGCGCGGACACACACGCGCCGGCGGTGGAGCAACGACGCCGCGTGCCGACGCCGCGCGATCGTGGCTACGAGGCCATCCTCGAAGCGGTCGCCAAGCTCGTGCGTGACGTCGCCGCGGAGGCGGGCCTCGACACGAAGGAGGTGCCGCTCGGCGTGGGGATGCCGGGCGGCGTGACGCGCGCGGGGCTCGTGAAGAACGCGAACACGACCTGCCTCAACGGGCGCCCTTTCCGCGCGGATCTCGAGCGCTCGCTCGATCGCTCCATCCGCTTCGACAACGACGCCAACTGCTTCGCGCTCGCCGAGGCGCGGCTCGGCGCGGCCGCCGCGTACGTGGGCGGCGTGGTCTTCGGCGTGATCCTGGGGACCGGCGTCGGCGGCGCGCTCGTCGTCCGCGGGCAGGTTTGGCCGGGCGAACACGGCATCGCCGGCGAGTGGGGCCACCACGTGATCTTCCCCGATCGCGGGCCCGTCTGTTACTGCGGGCATCGCGGCTGCCTCGAGCTCTTCGCGTGTGGCCCTGCCGTCGAGGCCGACTACACGCGTCGCGCGGGTCGCGCGCTGCACGCCTCGGAGATCGCGACGCGCCGCGCCGAGGATCCGCACGCCGCGGCCGCGATCGATGGGTTCCTCGACGCCTTCGCGCGCGGCCTCGCCAACGTGATCGACATCGTGGATCCGAGCGCGATCGTGCTCGGTGGGGGGCTTTCGAACCTCGCTTGCCTGTACGACGAGGGCCGCGATCGCGTGGCCGCGCTCGTCTTCAACGACGAGCTCCGCACGCCGATCTTGAAGCACCAGCTCGGCGACAGCGCGGGCGTGATCGGCGCCGCGCTCCTCGCGATCGCCTAGCCGAAACGCGAGGCTTCGCTCGGCTTCACGCCGAGCGCTTCGAGCGCCGACACGAGCTTCGATCGGTGGATCGACACGACCGTCGGCATGCCGCCGGAGATCCCGAAGCGCTCGAGGAAGTTGATGCCGCTGTCGAACGCCGCCGCGAACGTCACGTTGTCCCCGTCGATCACGGCCGACACGCTCGCGCGCTCCTGACCGACGAGCAGGAGCAACGTCTTGTCGTACGGGCCCTTCCGGTTCGTCGCGTCGACGAGCACGATGCCCGGCTCGATCCGCTCGAAGGACCTCGCGAGCCTGCGCGCCTCGGCCTCGAGCGGCGCGAGCTCGGCGCCGGCCGCGTCGATCGGCTGCCAGAGCGACGCGTCCGAGAGGCCCGTGGACAGGTGCCGCACGATGAGCCCGAAGAGCGCATGATCTCGCGGCCGCGCGCGGAGCGCTCGATCGATGCGCGCCGCGACGGGCCCCGGCGTGCCGATCCGCGTGTCGATCGCCCGCGCGTCCGCGTCGCAGCCGGGATACGGCTCCTCGCCGCCGCGTAGCCACTTGGCGCCGCTCGCCAGGCCGTCGAAATCCACGTGGCAGACGAGCGTGTCGACGCGGCCTGCGCGCGTGACGATCTCGGGCGTGATCATCTCCGGGCAGGCGCCGTGCTCGGCCTTCGTGGAGAGCACGAAACGCGCGTCGTCGGCGTACCGCGCGTGGTGGAGGCTGTCGTGGTGATCGACCCAGGCCCGCAGGCGCGGGCCGAGCGCCTCGATGAAGGGCAACGTTACGGTTTCGAAGCTTTTTCCCCCCGCCTCCGACGCGAACGCGATGTCGAGGACCACCACGTTTCCCCGGAGATCCTTGGGTTTGGGCAGCTTCCGTGGGGAAGCGAACGAAAGCTCGATGGATTGCATCATCGTTCGCTCGGCTGCGTCCTTCGTGTCATTCCTGGCATCCGACTGGGATAAACTCGCACTGAGGAGACGGACATGAAGCGTGGATACTTAGCATGCGGGGGTGCCCTCGTCGGTCTCTGGCTCTTCGCGGGGGCCGGCGGCGCGCCCGAGGCGCACGCGGACGAGGTTCCTGCGGCTGCGGCTGCGGCGGCGGAGCCCAGCGTGACAGCTCCTACCTGCTCGATCAAAGGCACCTACCCGCCCTCCAAGAACACCAAGCTCTTCGACGCGTCGAGCGGCGGCAACCTCATCGCCACGCTGACCGGCGCGTACATCCCCATGACGCTCAGCGAGATCCCGTTCGATCCGAGCGGTCGGGCGCGGCTCGTGACCTCGGTCGGCAGCGGCGCGATGCGGATCGAGGGGTACGTCTCGCCCGCGGACATCTCGCTCTTCACGACGCGCGACATCTCGGTCTACGGCGGGCACGTCTGGATCGCGAGCGCGCAGAAGGTGAAGCTCGTCAAGGCCCACTCGAGCTCGCTCACCGTGGAGATCTCCATCGGCGGCACGATGAACCAGACCGTGCGAGCGACGGCGCCTTGTGACGCCTTCGCGCTCGTGAAGAACCCGGTGACGCCGTTCGAGGTCCCCGGCAACGGCCGCGGGTACATGACCAAGAAGCAGAAGATCGAGCTCTACGACAAGCCGAACGGCGACGTCGTGCTCGCGCTCGAGATGCTGGAGGGCGCGGGGCAGCTCTTCTGGAGCACGGAGATGAAGCTCGGCTTCGTGCACGTGATGTCGCGCAGCGATCTCACCCTCGACGCGTGGGCCCGCCTGCGTGACCTCGACCCGCTGAAGAAGGGCGAGATGCAGGACCAGTACATCCCGCCCACGACGCAGATCGCCGGCGCGCAGCTCGCGTTCGACAAGCCCCCGCCGCTCGTGCGCGCGACGAAGGAGATCACGATCCGGGCGAAGCGCGACGAAAAAGCAAAGCCGGTCGGCGTGGTCGAGGCGGACACGGAGATCTACGTGCTCGAGACCGTCGCAGGGTGGACGAACATCCTGCCCAAGCACCTCGGGATCGTCCCGCCGGACGACGGCGGCTTCTGGATCCCGTCGACCGAAGTCCCCAAGTAAACCTCGACCGTTGCGGCGCCCGCCCCACCGCGGCAAGGATGCGGGCATGCGGCTCCGCACAGCGCTCCCCGCCTTCGCCACCCTCGCCACGGGCACGCTCGTCCTCGCGACGTCGTCCGCCGCGCCCGACGCGACGAGCTCCAAGGATTCGATCGTCGCGCCGGCGGTCGCCGGTCAGCAGGCGCTCGCCGTGCGCGCGTCGAAGGAAGGCGTCGTCGCGCGCGTCTGCGCAAAAGAGGCCAACTGCAGCGCGGAAGGAGGAGGCCAGGCGATCGAGCTGCCCCAGGGCGCGCTCGAGCTCGTCGCGCGTGGCGCGAAGCTCGAGACGAGGACGCTCGTGGGGGGCAGGCAGGTCGTGCGCGTCGTGGCTGGAGGAGGGCCCGGGGGCGCGAGCTTCGTGGCGCTCCTCGCGGCTCCGCTCGCGGGCAAAGGGGACGCGCCGATCACGCTCTGGAGCGGCTTCACGGGCCTCACGAAGGGCGAGCACGGCGAAGAGCGCGCGTTCGTGCTCATGGAGGAGCCGCAGGAAAAGGGCGTGCGGATCGTGGTGGGTCAGCAGCGGGACGACGTCACCGTGTGTGGTCGCCCCGCGCTCGTCGCGGCGCGTGAGGTCGATCCGCAGACGATGACGTTGAAGCGCGGCGCGAGCGTGCAGAACCTCTCGGGCAAGGAGCGCGCGGCGGCGACGAAGCTCGTGGCGACGCCGGTTTCAGGTGACAAACCTCGGCCCCTCGTGCCGCTGCTCGCGGCGCGGACGGCGTCGAGCGCGGTGGGCAAGGCGTTCGCGACGCTCACGGACGGAGATCCGGAGTCGACGTGGTCCGAGGCCAAGTCGGGGCCGGGGCGCGGGGAGTTCGTCACGTTCTCGTCGGCGAGCGAGGTGCCGATCACGTCGATCGACTTCGTCGTTCGCCCGCCCAAGGCCGAGGTGCCCGCCGGCGCCGCGCCGAAGACGATCTACCTCGCCACGCCGGACAAACTCTACGAGGTGAGCTTCCCGGAGGACGCGTTCAAGAAGGCGGGCGCGCGGTACGAGGTGAAGCTGCCCGAGCCGCTCTCGGCCACGTGCCTCTCGATCGTGCTCGACGCGGCGTACGCGCCGGAGAGCGCGGCGGACGCGCGCGTGACGATCGCCGAGATCACGGCGCGGACCGCGTTCGACGAGAGCTCCCCCGAGGCGCTCGTGGCCGCGCTCGCGGGCGGCGGCGATCGAGCGAAGGGCGCCGCGGCCCTGCTCGCGCGGGGCGGCTCTGCCGCGGTGAAGGCGACGATCGCGGGCTACGAGAAGCTCGACGAGGCGGGCAAGAGGCTCGCCGAAGGCGTGATCGACGCGGCCCCGTGCGCCGCGCAGGCGCCGTTCTGGTCACGCGTGATGCGCGCCGAGCTCGAGAAGAAGCGCCCGAAGCGGGCCCCCGAGGAGCTGGCGCTCGTGCACGCGCGTGATCGCCTGCGCCGCTGCGGGCGCGCGTCCGCGTCCTCGCTCGCCGAGCTCGTGGAGAAGGGGGAAGGCAAGGTGCGGATCGCGGCCGCCTCCGAGCTCGCGCTGCTCGCGCCCGCCGAGGCGGTCCCGGTCCTCGTGGACGCGCTCGCGACGAAGGACGACGCGCTCCGGCGCGAGATCCGCGGCTCACTCGCGCACGCGGCGAAGAGCGATCGGGCGATGGCGGCGCTCGGCGAGGAGCTCGAGAAGGAGCGGTTCGCGGGGCGCAGCGAGGTCGTTCGGATCGACATCCTGCGCGCGCTCGGAGCGCGCATCGACCTCGTGCCGGGCGCGCGGGACGCGTTTGCTTCGCTCGCGACCGAAGGCGCGCCCTTCCGCACGCGGTACCTCCTGCTCGCCCCCGCGGCCGATCTCGCGCGCGCCGGTGACAAGAGCGCCGAGGCGTTCCTCGTCGCGGCGATGCGCAAGGACGCTGATCCGCACGTGCGGCTGCGCGCGGCCGAGGTCTCGCACCGCGCGCCGCAGGTGTTGCCCTCGCTGCTCGAGGCCGCAGGTGATCCGGAGGTGCGCGTGCGTGACGCCGCGGTCGTCGCGCTCGGCGCGCGGGGGCGAGAGGCCGAGGCGCCGCCTCCGGACCTCGTGGCCGCGCTGGCGAAGCGCCTCGCGCAGGATCCGTTCACGTTCGTACGGACGAACGCCGCGCGTAGCCTCGGCGAGATGCCGAGCACGAAGGCCGGCGACGCGGCGCTCGCGGCGGCGCTCGGCGACGCCTCGCCGGAGGTGCGAGGGCGCGCGCTCGACGGCCTCGGCGCGCACCGGGCGACGACCTACCTCGGCCCGATCCGCGAGCTCGCCGGCGACGACGAGGAGCAGGCCGACGTGCGCGCGCGGGCGATCCTGGCGCTCGCTTCGATGTGTGATCGTTCCCAGGTGGACACGTGGACGAAGCTCGCGCGGGCTACGCCGTTCGCCATGAGCGACAGGGAGCGCACGCTCGGCGCGGCGGCGATCGCGGCGCTCGGGGACATAAAACCGCAGGATCTCCGCGCCCGCCTCGCTCCGCTGCTCGATCCGAAGGTCCCGCGCAACGTGCGCGAGCTCGCGCGCGCCGCCCTCGAGGCGCCGTCCAAGTGTAAGTGAACGCTGCTTTTTCGGCCGTCCTGAGTCCGGGACGGAGCCAGGGCCGGGAGGCCCGCAGCACGCGGTAGCCGTGGCCCGCCGATCCGTGTAATTTCAGGGGAGGCAGGGAGCGGAGGAACCAAGGTCCAAGTGAGTAACCCCGCCGAGAACATCAAGCCCGGCACCGTGATCGCCGATCGGTACCGCGTCGTGCGTCAGCTCGGGCGCGGCGGCATGGGCTCGGTGTTCCTCGTCGAGCACGTCCACACGGACGAACAGCTCGCCCTCAAGATCCTGCACTCGGCCGTGATCTCCGACGCCGTGGCGCTCGAGCGCTTCCGCCGCGAGGCGCGCACGCCGGCGCGGATCAACAGCGATCACGTGGTCCGCGTGACCGACGCGGACATCGCGGCGAACCTGAACGGCGCGCCCTTCCTCGTGATGGAGTACCTGCGCGGCGAGGACCTCGATCAGCGCGTCGAGCGTGTCGGCCCGATGCCGCCGACCGAGGTGGTCCTCTACCTGCGCCAGGCCGCCCGCGCGCTCGACAAGGCCCACGCCCTCGGCATCATCCACCGCGATCTCAAGCCCGAGAACCTCTTCCTCACGACGCGCGAGGACGGGACGCCTTGCATCAAGATCCTCGACTTCGGCATCGCCAAGCTCACCGGCGAGGCCTCGCGTGAGCTCGTCCGCGCGGCCGCGACCACGACGGGGCAGATCTTCGGGACGCCGCTCTTCATGTCGCCCGAGCAGGCGAAGGGGGAGTCGTCGAAGATTTGTGCTCAAACGGATGTTTGGGCCCTCGGGCTCATCGCGCACCGCCTCCTCACGGGCCGCGACATCTGGACGGCCGAGACGATCACGCATCTGATCGCGCAGATCGCGTACGAGCCCATGCCCGTGCCGAGCGAGCACGGCGCGCCGTTCGGCCACGACTACGACGGCTGGTTCGCCGTGTGTTGCGCGCGCGACGTGAAGAACCGGTACGCCTCGGCCGGCGAGGCGGTCACCGCGCTCGCGAAATCGTTGAGCGTCGTCGAGACGTTCCCCGGTCCGGGCAGCGGGCCGGATCGCATCACCGGGCGCTTCATCATCGACGCGAAGCTGCTCACCCCGCCCGCGTCCACGGCGGCGGCCGCGACGCTCAGCGCCTCGCAGCTCAGCCTCCTTGGCGATCCGCCGCCCACCGATCCTGCGCCGCCCATGCTCACGCCGCAGGAGACACAACGCAAGAGCTCGGCCGGGCCGCTCACGCTCACGGGCATGAAGCTCGGCACCGCGCCGCGAAAAAACAGGTTCCTGCGCGCCGCGCTCGTCGCGCTCGTCGCGGGGCTCTCGCTCGGCGGCGCGGCGCTCTGGTTCCTGCGCCCTCCGCCGATCAGCGGCGACGACGCGAGCACGCGGCACGCCTCGCCGGACGTGACGCCGCCCGTCACCGTCCCGCCGTTGACCACCGTCGCCCCGATCAACGACACGCAGCACACCGTCATGGCGCCGACGCCTTCGGCCACCACGCAGGTGGAGGACGCGGGTGTGGGCGACGCTGGTGCCGTGTCGACCAGCAAGACGCCGGTCGCCCCGCCGTCCGCCACGACGACCACCCCGTACAAGGCGCCTGTGTGGCCGCGCAACAACAAGCCGTTTGATCCGCTGTCCGGCCGGCATTGAGGCGCCTGCCGTTTGTTCGGCTTCCCCGACGAGCTGGGGTATAGGGTACGCTGAAGCGCGGACGCCGCTGCTCCCTCACGGGGTGCGGCCCTCTTGGATGGAACACTCTCGCATGCAGGGCCCTCTCCCTGGTCGGACAAAACCACGCGCGTCTCGGGCGCGCGGTGCCGCTCTGCGCGGGGGCTCGGCTGTCGCCCTCGGGCTCGTGCTCATGCTCTCGTCTCCCCTGGCCGCGCGAGCGAACGATCCGGCCGCCGCCGACGCCTTGTTCCAGGCCGCCAAGAAGCTCATGGGCGAGAAGCAGTTCTCCGAGGCGTGCCCCAAGTTCGACGCGAGTTACAAGCTCGATCCGACGCTCGGCACGCTGCTCAACCTCGCCGACTGTTACGAGAAGCTCGGTCGCACGGCGACGGCGTGGTCGACGTGGGGCGAGGCCATGGAGAAGGCGCAGCGCGACGGGGACAAACGCGCCGAGTTCGCCAGGAGCCGCCGCGACTCGCTCTTCCCCAAGCTGCCGAAGGTCGTCATCAACGTGCAGAACGAGGTCCCGGGCGTCGACATCCTGTGGGACCAGGTCAAGCTCGCGCCCGCGGTCTTCGGCGTGGAGCTGCCCGCCGATCCTGCCGAGCACGACCTCCTCGTCCTGCGCGACGACGGCGCCAAGCTCAAAGAGGAGCGCGTCCGCATCACCCAGGAAGGCGCTCGCACCGAGATCACGCTCGACATCGAGGCGCTCGACAAGGCGAACCCCCGAAAGGTGAAGCCCATCGAGGCGCCGCCGCCTCCTCCGCCCTCGGCCAGCAAGCAGCGCCTCGCGGGCTTCGTGATCGGCGGCTTCGGCGCGGCGGCGCTCATCACCGCGGGCGCGCTCGAGGCCGTGGCGCTCGCGAAGCGCGCCGACGCGGGCGCGTCGTCGGCCTGCGTGAACAAGTTCTGCACGCCCGATGGCCTCGCGTCCATCGACTCGGCGCGCACGTTCGCCGAGGCGGGCCAGTGGATCGGCCTCGGCGGCATCGTCGCCGCGGCCGTCGGCGTGACGCTCCTGCTCACGGCGCCCCCGGCGGCTCCGTCGCCTCGCCCCGCGACGGGCGCTGTCGTTCCGCGCCCGATGTGGTTGAGCCCGTGGGCCGGGCCGAACGGCGGTGGCCTCGTCGTGGGGGGCGCGTTGTGAACCGGCCCGTTTCGACGCTTGGGGCTCCGCCCGGACGAGCCGAGCTGCGCCCCAGACCCCTCGGCGCGAGGATCCGCTCGATGCTCGTCGTGCTTGGCCTCGCCTGCGGCTGCGCGACCGTGCTCGATCTCGAGGGTTATCAGGACGCCGCCGCCTCGCTCTGCGCGTGCCCCGGCTTCGAGAAGGTCGAGCAGTGTGCGGCTCGAGCGCATGCGCGGATCTCGGCTGCGTCGGAGGCGGAGCGCGCGGTGTGGCTCGCCAGGTTCGAGGCGGAGCAGTGCGGCACGCTCTGTGAGCACGCGGCCGCGTGTTACGCCGCGATCCCCGGCTGCGAGGGCGAGCAGCCCGGCTGCGAGTGCTGTCCGTGGGACAACGCCGTGCTGAAGTGCTCGGATACGAACACGTGCCAGACGTGCCGTACGTGCTTCGAGCTCGCCACCGAGGCGCCCGACATGACGTACGAGTGCGCGTTCGGCCGGTCGCTGCTCCTCGACGTGCGGGAGTGCGCGTGCTCCGTGTGCACCGACGACTGCACCGGGTTCTGTCAGAACCTCGAGCTGCTCACGACCGATCCTGCGGACACCTGCCACGCTTGCCTGGAGCAGAACTGCAAGGTTTCGATCGACGCGTGCTTCGCCGACAAACCTCAGGGGTGACTCGATCGTGCATGCCGGAGCGCCGCGCCGCGAACCTTCTCCTTCGATCCCGAGCGGGCCGCGCCGCGTGCTCGGCGCGCTCCTCGCGGCGCTCGTCTCGTTCGGCGCGGCGAGCTGCCTCGGCGTCCTCGACCTCGACGGATACGCGGCCGCGCCCGATGCCATCTGCGATCTGCTCGAGCGTTGTTACGGCGACGCGGGCTTCGCCAAGTGCCACGGCCACGTGAGCTCGCAGCTCGCGGTGGCGACCGAGGAGGGCAAGGCGAGCTTCCTCGAGCGCCTCTCCTCCGGTTGCCTCGAGGACTGCAAGGCCGCGCGCCGTTGCCTCGATCTCCCCCCGATTTGCCGTGTACCGCGGGAGAGCTGCACGACGAACGAGCAGTGCTGCGGCTTCTCGGGCGGCGGCGCCGTCTGCAGCCGGCAGAGCTGCTGCGTGACGACCGGCGCCCCTTGCGCGGGCGACGTCGACTGCTGCACCGGCAAGTGTGAAGGTGATCCCCCGACCTGCGGCGGTACGCCGTGCCTCGTGGCCGGAGAGCCGTGCGTCGACGACGGCGAGTGCTGCACCGACGTGTGCCTGGAGACGGGCGTGTGCGGCGAGGACACCTGCTTGCTCGACGGCGCCATCTGCACGAACGACGACGACTGTTGCACGGGCGTTTGCACCGAGGGCAAGTGCACCCCGTCGTGCAGGCAAAACGACGAGCCCTGCCTCGCGGACGGGGATTGCTGCGACACGAACGCCGGCTGCGACGAGGGCCTCGGCATCTGCGGCGCCGCCGGCTGCCTCTCGGTCGGCTCGCCCTGCAACCCGACGAGCGACGACTGCTGCGGCGACCTCTTCTGCAGGCCCGACCTCGGCCTCTGCGCGGCGCCCGAGGCCTGCGCCGAGAACGGCACGAACTGCAACGTCGACGACGAGTGCTGCACGCTGCACTGCAACGGCACCTGCCAGTGCGCGAACGACGGCGCCGACTGCTACGAGGGCTTCACCTGCTGCAGCGGCGCGTGCATCGACAACAAGTGCGGGCAGTGCAAACAAGAAGGCAGCGCGTGCTCGAAGCCCTCGGAGTGCTGCGCGGGCATCTGCAGGGCCGGCGCCTGCTGCAAGAACGCCGGCTGCAACCACGGCATCTGCCAGCCCGGTGATGCCCTGAGCCCGGCGAGCTGCCCCGAGAGCGCGCTCGAGATCCAGTGCATCCGGGCGATCTGCGCGAACGACCCGTACTGCTGCTGCGACACCTGGGACGCGAACTGCGTCGGCCAAGTCGCCGCCGTGTGTGGTCTTTCCTGTCCCGCGGGGCCCTGAGCGGCCCGGACGTGCCGCGCCGGTTTCGGCTTTTCGGCGTTGTGCCCTGGTGCTACGCCCTCGGCGTCATGGGCCTCTCCCGCACCCACCTCCGCCTCGCATGACGAAGACCGGCTGGACGATGCGCCTCGGGGAGGCGTGCGTGCTCGCGCTCGCGGTCGCGGCGTTCTCGGCCGTGCCCACCGCGCTCCGGACGAGCGGCGCGGGTGGCTCGTTGCTCGACGGCTTGCTCGTGGGCACGGCGGCGCTCCTGCCCCTCGTCACGCTCTCCATCGTGCTCCTGCGCGCCGCGGGGCGCGGGCTCCGGGGCGTGATCGGCGCGGGCGCGGGCCCCACGGCGGCGCTCGGGATCGCGCTCTGGATCGGCCTCGCGCTCCCGGCGCTCGCGGTCCTCGCGGGGCTGCTCAAGGCCCTGACGCACCATCGTGGCCTCGGCGGCGCGACCTTCGGCGTGCTCGGCGCGTTTGTCGTCGTGGCCTGCGCCCTCGTCGCGCGTCGCATGGTCGAGGCGGGCCAGGCGCTCGTCGCGCGTGGTGTTCGCCCGGTCTACGTCGCGGCGGGTGGCGCCGTCGTCTCGGTCGTGCCGCTCCTCGTCGTGGCTGCGTGGCTCTACCGCGCCTCGGGCGGCGCGGGCGCGTCGTCCGTGAGCGCGGCGCTCGTCGACCTCGCGATCGCCGTCCTCGCGACCGCGCTCGTCGCCTCGATTGAGCTCGGCGACAAGCTGCGCAAGCTCTCCTCCGCGTTCGGCGTGCCCTTCGCGGCCGTGCTCATGATCGCGGCCTCTGCGCGCCTCGAATCGTCCCCGGCGCTCGGGCGCGCGGTGCAGGCGGGCGGCGGGCTCGCGGCGAGCTTGCTCTCGGCCCTCGAGCGCTGGACCGATCGGGACGGCGACGGCATGGGCGCGCATTTCGGCGGCGGTGACTGCGACGAAGGGGATCCGCGGCGTCACCCCGGCGCCGAGGACGTGCCCGGCGACGGCATCGATCAGGACTGCAGCGGCGCCGACACGCCACGCGCCGAGGCGCCTCCCAAGGCTGCCGCCGCGCCCGGATCGGCGCAGCCTCCGGCCTCGGCCTCGGCCGTGCCTGCGTCGACCGCGTCTGCGGGAAAGACGCTCGATCCTTCGCGCCCGGACATCCTGCTCATCACGCTCGACACCGTGCGCGCCGATCACACGAGCGTGTACGGCTACGACCAGAAGACCACGCCGCACCTCGAGGCGCTCGCCGCGCGGGGCGTCGTCTTCGAGCACGCGTACGCCACGGGCAGCGACACCCAGCGCGCGCTCGTGCCGCTCGTCTCGGGCAAACCTCTCTCGCAGACCCCGCACAATCGCCGCGAGTGGCCCACCCTCTCGGACGAGATCGACTCCATCGCCGAGCGCATGAAGCGGGCCGGATACACGACGGCCGCGGTCGCCTCGTTCACGTGGCTCAGCGAGGATCGAGGCTTCTCGCAGGGCTTCGATCGGTTCGAGCCCGTCCATCGCGACGAGCACCCCGAGCGCAGCGTCACCGGCGCGCTCGCCACGCGCGCGGCCCTCTCCGTCCTCGAGGACCTCGGCAAGAAGGACGCGCCGATCTTCCTCTGGATCCACCTCTTCGACGCCCACGAGCGATACCTCCAGCACGAGGGCCTGCGCTTCGGCCGCGGCCAGGAGGGGCTCTACGACGGCGAGATCGCCTTCGTCGACAAGCAGATCGGGCAGATCGCGGCCTTCGTCTCGAAGTGGAGCCGCGCCTCGCGTGTCGCCTGGGTCGTCCACGGATCCCACGGCGAGGCCTTCGACGAGCACGGGGAGAAGGGCCACGGCGCGGAGCTCTACGACGAGATGATCCGCGTGCCCTTCGTCGTCGTCCTGCCCGGGGGACGCCCCGGTCGATATGGCGAACGTGCGGTCAGCACGCTCGACGTCGCTCCCACGGTCCTCGCCCTGGGCGACGCCCCTCGGGAGGGCGTCTCGGGCGTCTCGCTCCTGCCGCATGCGCGCCTCGAACCCGACGCGCCGCGCCGTCCGCCCGTGCTCGCGTATGCCTCGAAGCGGCTCGCCTTGATCGATTGGCCGCTCAAGCTCATGGTGATCGAGCGCAAGAAGCAGAACCGCAACTTCCTCTTCGATCTCGGGGCCGACCCGCGCGAGACGAAAGACCTCTCGGCCGACCGTCCGGACGACGTGGCCCGCCTCCTGAAGCTCGCCTCCGAGATCACACCACCCTAGCGAGGCGCGTCGAGACGTCATGCCCGCAGAACCCTCCTCTCCGCCACCTGCCCCCGCTCCGGAGCCCCAGGCGTCGAAAGGCACGCGCACGGTCCACGCGCTCGTGGGCACGACCGTGTTCGCTTGCGTCGCGGCTTCCGCCGTGGGCGTCGTGAACTTCGCGAGCAAGCAGGAGCTGCCGCTCTCGCTCGCGCTCGGCGCGATCCGCGGCATCGTCCCGCGCAAGCCCACGCACGAGTGGCGCCTCGTCGGCGGCAAGCACTGGCAGATCGTCGCCTCCGCCGTCGAGCCGACCGAGACGATCGAGATGCTCGAGGGCAACCGCGGGGCCTGCCCGACCGGCATGATCGAGATCAAGGGCACGATGAAGGTCGACCCGTCGGCGACGGCCGCGTACGACGGCAAGTCGGTCGAGGAGATGCAGAAGAAGACCTGCACGAAGTGGATCAACCGCGACTACCCCGAGCGTTGCGCCGAGTTCGATCGCGACCAGTGGCTCGCCCTCTCGAAGGAGCTGCCCACGAAGCCCATGCACTACTGCATGGATCGCTTCGAGTACCCGAACCGCAAGGGTGACTATCCGGTCATCATGGTGAACTTCCACGAGGCGAGCGAGATGTGCGCCGAGCAGGGCAAGCGCCTCTGCGACGAGCTCGAGTGGACGTTCGCCTGCGAGGGCGAGGAGGCGCAGCCGTATCCGTACGGCTACGTGCGCGACACCGAGGCGTGCGTCATCGACAACAAGTGGCGCCCCTACAACGAGCGCGCGATGCAGCCTCGGGACGGCCTCGCGGCCATGGCCGAGCTCGACCGCCTCTGGCAGGGCGTGCCTTCGGGCTCGCGGCCGCGGTGCAGGAGCCCGTTTGGCGTCTACGACATGACCGGCAACGTCGACGAGTGGACCCGGAACGTCCGGAGCTGGGAGCCCCACGCCTCGATCCTCAAGGGCGGCTACTGGGGCCCCGTGCGCACGCGCTGCCGGCCCTCCACGCGCTCGCACGACGAGAACCACACGTTCTACCAGCAGGGCTTCCGCTGCTGCGCCGCGGTCGGCACCACCCTCGAGGCCAAGAGCTTCAATGCCGATCCCGCCGTCGCGCCCCTCCCGCGGGAGCTCAAATGAGCCGCGGGGCCTGCGGCGCCGCGCGTCCTGCCGTATCCTCGACCTCGTGACGATCTCCTCCGTGCCCCCTCCGCCCGAAGCCCCCGCCCCCGAGCGGCATGGTCCTTCGCCGCGCCCGGGGCGCTGGACCGACACGCTCACCACGCTCCTGCTCGTCGCGACCGCTTGCCTCGTCGCCCTCAGCGCCACGCCGGCGCTCCTCCGCGCCGCGGGGGTCGCGCCCTTCGGGCCCTCGGACGGCTTCCGCTCGCCGCTGCGTGACCTCACCGAACCACACTCGCTCGGCGGCCACCCCGCCGAGGGCGACGAGGAAGAGGACGATCGCGGCAACGACCCGCTCCTCACCCCGCGCTTCGATGTGTTCGAGGACCGACCTCGTGGCGCGGCGCGTGGCGGCGTGAACACCGCGGAGCCCGGCGACGACGCGCCTCGGGCGCGCATGCGCCCCGCCGTCGTGCGCCGCAAGGCCACCTTGCGCCTCTCGGCGTCCGAGGACGCCGATCCCATCGGCGAGCTGAAGCCCGGGGACTCGCTCTTCGTCGTCCGCGAGTCGGGGGAGTGGGCGCTCGTCATGCAAACGGGCGCCGAGGGGGTGCTCATGGGCTGGACGCAGAAGAGTCAGCTTGCGATTCGTTGAGGATCGTCTGCTCTCCTGGCTGCGCGGCGTGGCACGATGGGGGCGAGCATGAAGCGTGGATTTCGCGGCAAGGTGATGACCGCGTCCTCGGGTGGTGAGGACCTCCGCTACCTCGAGGACGGCTTGCTCGTGTTCGGCGACGACGGCCGCATCACGTCCGTCGAGCCCTTTGGTGGCCCTCCGGACGGCGTCCTCGTGCGGGACGTGCGTCCTTTCCTCCTCGCCGCCGGGTTCGTCGACGCGCACCTGCATTATCCGCAGACGCGCGTCATCGGCAGCGCCACCGGCCCCCTCTTGCCCTGGCTCGAGCGCACCGTCTTCCCCGAAGAGGCCCGCTTCCTCGACGAGCGCCACGCCACGGCCGTCGCGGCCGAGCTCACACGCCGCCTCGCGCTCGCCGGCACCACCACCGCCGTCCTTTATTCGAGCTCGGACCCCCGGGCGACGCGTGTGCTCTTCGAGGCCCTCGCGCGGAGCGGCCACCGCGGCTTCGTGGGCCTGACCCTCATGGATCAGCATTGCCCCGAGCCTCTCCGGGTCGACGCGGATCACGCGCTCGCCGCCTGTGCCGAGCTCGCCTCTGCTTATCATGGCCACGATCGGGGCCGCCTCGCCTTCGTGATCACCCCGCGCTTCGCGCCCACCTGCTCGCGCGCCTTGCTCGAGGGCGCGGGCAGGCTCGCCGAGGAGCGTGGCCTCTTCGTCCAGACGCACATCTCCGAGAACGCCGACGAGTGCCGCGCCGCGCTCGCCCTCCACCCCTTCGCCTCGGATTATCTCGACATCTATGATCGTACGGGCCTGCTCGGCGAGCGCACGCTCCTCGCGCACGCCATTCACCTCTCGCCGGGCGAGTGGGATCGGGTCCGGGCGCGCGGGGCGCGTATCGCGCATTGCCCTGACTCGAACTTCTTCCTCGGCAGCGGCCGCATGCGCCTCGCCGAGGCGCGGGCGCGTGGCATCCCCGTCGCGCTCGGCACGGACGTCGCGGCGGGCCGCACCTTCGACGTGCGGCGCATCATGTCGTCCGCCTACGACAATGCCACGTGCCTCGGGGATCCGATCACCCCCGAGGCGCTCTTCCGCCTCGGCACGCTCGGCGGCGCGGAGGCGCTCGGGATCGCGCGCGAGACGGGCAGCCTCGAGCCGGGCAAGGACGCGGATTTCTGCGTGATCGAGCTCCCGGACTACGTCGAGGGGCGGAGCGACGTGCTCTCGCGGATCGTGTTCAGCAGCGACACCACCCCGGTGCGGGAGACGTACGTGCGGGGCAAGCGGGTCGAAGGCGGCTGATCAGGGCGATTCGAAGAGCAGGTGCGCGAAGATCGCGCTCTCTCCTTCCGGCGTCTTCGTCCCCCACGCGGGCACGTTCTCCGTCGGGATCGGGTTCCCCTTCGCCATACCCGTCATCTCGTCCGCCTCGTGTTTGCCCACGGCGATCACGCCCTTGTCGAGCGGCAAGACGCCCAGCAAGGACGTGTTGTCCCCGCCTGCGCCCGTCGCTGGATCCCACGTCCCCACGATCAGCGACGAATACACCAGCGTATCGAGCGACGGCGAGAAGACCCGGACGAACGAGTTCCACGTCGAGCTCCCCTCGTCCTTCTTGAGCATCTTCTGGTAGGCCGATCTCGTCGTGATCGTCCGCCGCCCGCTGGCCGTCAGGTACACCCGACCCTCCGCGTCCACCTCCAGGCTCGAGACCCGCGTCGTGTTCAGGTCCGGCCACGCTGCGTTGTGGCTCGGCCAGCCGTCCAGGTTCGGGTCTGCATAAGGCTCGCCCGTCCCCTTCATCCCGTCCGCGTATTCGGCCACCCACGACGCCGCCGCGAGTTTCCCGTCGTCGAGCCCGAGCTTGCCGAGCCACGAGATGTGGATGTTCCCGTTCGTCCCCGTGAAACCATTGTGGAACGACGTCGCCCCCGGGTTCGCGGCCACCTCGTCCCCGCTCCACAGGTTGATCACGTTGTTCCCGTGCGACCGACCGACGACCACGAGCGCGCCCGTCTTGTCATCGATGGCCACGTGGTCGACGTACTGGTCCGGCGTCGAGTTCTGGTCCGTCTCCTGGTAGAGCCGGCTCCACCATTTCAGCTTCCCGTCCTTGGCCATCGCCACCACGGCGGGCTCGAAGTCCGGGTTCCCGCCGGGCAGCACCGATTGCGTGCTGTAACCGAAGTACAGGTCCCCCGTCTTCCGATCGATCACGATCCCGCCCACCCGCTGCGTCGGCTTGTCGCTCGTCCGGTAGCCCGTGTACCCGGGCCCGCCCGCGCATTCGCCCGGCGACGGCAGGCACGGCCCCGAGAAATAATAATCGTCGGGCCACTTGCCCTGCTTCGTGTTTCCATTGCCGTCGTCGTGCACGAGCGTGTAGTCCTCGGCGCTCGTCGACCGCAGGCTCCCGGCGCGGCCCGCCTTCATCACGATCGCGCTGTGCTCGGCCGCGCCGCCCGGGTATTGCGAGGCGAGCCCGCGGAACTCGCCCGACGCGCCCCAGTGGGCAGGCCACGCCTCCACCGTCGTGGGTTTGCCGTCGGGCCCGAGCTTCTCGATCGCCGCCCAGTCGAAATCGTACTCCGAGCCTCTCCCGTACACCACCGACCCGTCGCTGCCCACGTCCCAGGGCTGGATCGTCTCGTACGCCGACTCCCCCGCGTACCCCGCGGCCTTGCGCGGGCGGGCCTCCACGTCGTACGTCCACGCGACCGAGATCGCCTCGCCGTCCACGAAATTCCCGTCGAGCTTCGCCAGGTAATACCCGTCCTGCATCGGGTCCGAGACGTCGCGGCTCCCCGAGATGTAAATGCTCCCCGTCGGTTGTCCGGGCAGATTCGTCGTCCGGATCCTCCGCACGTCCCGCACCGTCCCCGCGGGGAAATGGGCGACCCGCTGGATCGTCGTCAGATCCTTCCCGATCTGCATCAAGAATGCGATCTTGCCCGTCGCGCTCGAGTGGATGTTGCCCGCCGAGAGCTCCTCCCGCGGCACCCCCTCGGGCACCCAGGCGAGGTCCTCGGCGCTGCCGCCGACCAGGATCGACCCGTCCGACAGCGCGATCACCGCGGAGAACACCTCCGCCTTCGTATGGCCCGCGTACGTCACCACGTTGCGGTCGCCCGCGGGCGGCGTGATCGGCCCGGCGCCCGCCCCGCCATGACCGCCGGAGGCCCCCGCGCCCCCCGCGCCGCCGGCATTCGACGATCCGCCGCCCCCGCACGCCGCGATCAGCAGCGCCGCGAAAGCGCTCGCCGAGAATCGAAAGACATCCATGGAAAGCCCTCTTTCTGCCCGATCGAGACGGGCGAGGGCAGGATCGTCAAGGGACCCCGCTCGAGCAAGGGTCACTCGTATTTCCGATGGATGTCACACGAACGTCACGTTCGACGACCCTCGCTCACCATCTTCCACAATGCGGCGATGAGCTCCGGCATGCCCTCCCCCGTCGCGGCGCTCACCAGGTGCAGCTCGATCTTCGCCCGCTTGAAGCGCTTCCGGAGCGCCGGGTACGCCTCCTTCACCTCGGGCAGGTCCGCCTTCGACAGCGCCACGATCTCCGGGCGCGCCGCGAGCGCCTCGCTGTACTTCGTGATCTCCTTCCGGATGGCCCGGTAATCCTTCAACGGATCTCGCCCCTCGCCCGGATCGATCGTCACGAGGTGCAGGAGCGCGCCCGTGCGCTCGAGGTGCCGCAAGAACCGCGTCCCGAGGCCCACGCCTTCGCTCGCCCCCGGCACGAGGCCCGGGATGTCCGCGATCACGAAATGCGTGCCGCCTGCTCGCCTCCCGCCGCCGATCTCCACGACCCCGAGCGACGGCGTGAGCGTCGTGAACGGGTAGTCGGCGATCTTCGGCCGCGCCTTCGACACCGACGCGACGAACGTGCTCTTGCCCGCGTTCGGGAAGCCCACGAGCCCCACGTCCGCGAGCACCTTGAGCTCCAGGCGTAACTCGCGCTCCTCGCCCGGCTCCCCCTTCTCCGCCCGCCGCGGCGCTCGCTCCTCTGCGCTCTTGAAGTGGATGTTGCCTCGACCCCCCTTGCCCCCGCGCGCCACGACCACACGCTGCTGATGCTCGGTCACGTCCGCGATGAGCTCGCCTGTCTCGGCGTCGTGGATCTGCGTGCCCAGCGGCACCTTCTCGACCCGATCTTCGCCCCCACGCCCATGGCAGTCCGAACCTTGACCGTGTTCGCCCCGCTCCGCCTCGATCGTCCGCGAGTAGACGAAGTCGAGCAGCGTGCTCATCCCCTCGTCTCCGACGAGCACGACGTCCCCGCCGCGACCTCCGTCGCCCCCCGAGGGGCCTCCGAAGGGCACGTATTTTTCCCGGCGGAAGGCCACGGCGCCGTTGCCGCCGCTGCCTGCCACCACCTTGACCCGACACTCGTCGACGAACCGCATGGCGGCGCGGCTTCTACCACAATGATAGGGATACGGGCAGCGATGGAGACGAAATTGCCTGCACGTATCCTCATCGTCGACGACAACCAGAGCCTCGCGAAGAACCTCCGGGATGTCCTCTCCGGTGATCGGGACCTCGACGTGGAGGTCGCCCTCGCCGAGACCGGCGCCGAGGCGCTCGACCGGGCGCAGAAGGACGGGTTCGAGGTCGCCGTCGTCGACGTCAAGCTGCCCGACGGCAGCGGCGTCGACCTCATCGGCCCCCTGCGCGAGGCCTGCCCGCACGGCGAGATCGTCCTCGTCACCGGCAACGCCACGGTCAACACCGCCATCGCCGCCCTTCGCGCCGGCGCCTTCGCGTTCATCCTCAAGAACTTCCGCCCGGCCGAGCTCATCTCCACCGTCGCCCAGGCCCTCGAGAAGATCGCCTTGAAGCGCGAGCGGGAGGAGTACGAGCGCCGCTACCGCGCCATCGTCGACGCCGCGGACGTCCTCATCGTCGGCATCGACGCCTCCGGCGACGTCACCCTCTGGAACCCGCGCCTCGCCGCCATGACCGGCGTCTCGACCGAGGCCGCGGTCGGCGGCCCCTTGCCCGACAACATCCTCGACGAGGACGGGAAAAAGCGGCTCTACCAGGCGTTCGTCGCCGTCCTCGGCGGCGGCTCGGCGAGCGAGGTCGAGGTCGGCGTGCGGGACGCGATGGGCGCGATCCGCCGTGTCCGCTGGCACCTCAGCGCCGTGCGTGGCTCGGGCAAGCGGGTCGACCTCGTTTATGGCATCGGCATCGACGTGACCGAGCGTCGCGCGCTCGAGCGTCGCGCGGCCGACGCCGAGGCCTTGAACGCGATGGCGCCGCTCGCGCTCGGGCTCGCGCACGAGATCCGGAACCCGCTGAACGCCGCCGTGCTGGAGCTGCACCTGCTCGGCCGCGGCATCGAGCGGCTCGAGGCGCCGGCCGTGCGGGATCCGATGCGGGCGCGCGTGCGCATCGTGGAGAGCGAGATCAAGCGCCTCGAGCGGCTGCTCACGGAGTTCCTCGAGGTCGCGCGTCCGCGTGCGCCGCAACGCGAGCCCTTGGATCTCGGGCGTGTGGTCGACGAGGTGCTCGACCTCGAGGCCGAGGCCATCGCGGCGCACGGGCTCGAGCTCGTGCGGGAGCTGGCGGCGGGTGTCGTGGCGCTCGGCGACGTGGAGAAGCTCAAGCAGGTCGTCTTGAACCTCGTGGTCAATGCGCTCGACGTGATGCCCCAGGGCGGCGTCCTCGTGGCCCGGGTGGGCGCGGACGAGCGCGAGGCGTGGCTGTCGATCGGGGACACGGGGCCGGGCGTGGACCCGAATATCCTCGCCGAGATCTTCGACCCCTTTTTCACGACGAAGGCCGCGGGGACGGGGCTCGGCCTCGCCATTGTGCGCAAAATCGTCGACCAGCACGCCGGCCGGGTCGTCGTCGATACGAAGAAGGGCGAAGGCACCACGGTGAAGGTGTTTTTGCCGCGGGGTTGAGGGCGGATCGACCCCCCGCAGGGTCCCTCGACGACATACAGCTCGTGCCCCGATCCTACCAGACGATATGGAATCGACGTCGACGTCGCGCTCCGACCCCTCCGCAGGCTCCTCCTGCTCCCTGCAAGCATCCCTTCGAGCCCGGGGCAGGTTCGATCGTGCACCTCGGCAAACCCCAAAATGCCCCGGACAGGTTGCCCTCGCGACCCGCAGGAATGCCCAAATACCCGTCCGAGGGTGGCCTCGCGACCTGCATTCGAGGCCTCCGCGCTTTCAGCAGGGCCACCTCGCGACCTTCACCTCGGCCTCCGAACCTCCGGCAGGGTCGCCTCGCGACCTGCACCTCGGCCGAACACCCTGGCGACAGGTGCAAATTCGAGCGGGTATCTGTAATCCACGCCCCGCAGATAGGCTCGCGCGGTCTCCTGCTCCGAGATCGAGGACCTCGGGAGAGGATCGAGACGCACCTCCACCTCGATCGGCCACCCCCTCGGAGGGTCTCGCGGCTGGGTGGAGGGAGGTGCGCGGACCTCGGGCAGGGTCGGGGCTCGACCTGGATCAGGCCGTCCGGTGGCTGTGGGGTTGCGCCTTGTGGGGGGTCTGGCGCTCGTAGGCCAGCCGCAGGCGCGCTCGGCCGCGGGCGTGGCGGCTCTTCACCGTCCCCTTGGGGATGCCGAGCACCGCCGCCGCCCGCTCGTACCCCACGCCCTCGATGTCGCAGAGCATGATCACGTCACGCAGGGCCTCGGGCAGGGTCTCCAGGCACGCGAGCAGAAGGGAGGCATGCTCCTTCTGGTTCACGAGCGCCTCGGGCGTCTTCCGCTCGTCGGCGCGGGACCGGAGCATGAAGGCCTCCCCACCCGCGAAGCGGTCGAAGAGCCCGCTCCGCCGCGCCTCGGTGCGGCGCGTCTCCAGGTATTCGTGCCGGGCGATGCCGCTGATCCAGACGACGAGGTCGCTGCGACCCTCGAAGGAGGCGGCGTGGGCATAAGCCTTGACGAGCGTGTTCTGGAGGAGGTCGTCGGCGCGGTCGTGGTCGGCCGTGAGCGCGAGACAGAAGCGGTACAGGCGGGGCAAGACGGGGCGGACCGCCGCCTCGAACTGCGCGCGGCCGCCCGGGAGGGTCGTGGAATCTGGTGGCGCCATGGAGAACCTGTCGAGCGGGATCGACGTGTACTTTAGCGCCGCCGCGGCGCCAGGGCACCTCCCGGATCAGGGGCGCGCGACGACGGCCGGCCCGGACGGCCGCGCGAGGGCCTCGGCGCTCGGCCCGACGATCTCGAGCAGGGGCCTCGGATGGAGGCCAACCACGAGCACGAGAATGGCGAGGCAACCGACGACGCCCCACTCGAGGGGCCGGAGGTCCTTCATCGCGGCGACACGTGGGCGCGTGACGGGGCCGAGGAAGACACGCTCGAAGACACGCAGGACGTAGGCCGCGCCGAGGATCGTGCCAAAAAGCGCGAGGACGAGGCTCGGGAGGCTCGTTTCGTAGGCCGAGAGCAGGACGAGGTGCTCACCGGGGAAGCCACTCGTGCCCGGCAGGCCAATGCCGGCGAGGCCGAGGAGCAAAAACATCACCGCCGCGCGTGGCGCCTTCTGCGCGACGCCGCCGAGCGCCGAGACCTCCGACGAGCCGACGCGATTTTGCAGGAAACCGGTCAGGAAAAAGAGGCCCGTCGCGGACAAGCCCAGGTTCAGCATCACGAGCACCGCGCCCGAGAGGCCCTCGGTCGAGCCCGACGAGATGCCGAGCAGCACGAAGCCCACGTGGCTCAGGCACGAGAACGAGAGAAGACGCCGGAGGTTTGGCTGGACGAGCGCGACGAGCGCGCCGTAGACGATAGCGGTGACGCCCAGGGCGCCGAGCAGCCACGCGTGGCGCGCCGTGGCCTCGGGCAGGAGCGGGACGAGGAAGCGGAGCACGCCATAACAGCCGAGCTTGAGGCCCGTGAGCAGGACGCCGATGCCCACGGGGCATTCGCGTAACATCGTGGGCATCCAGGTGTGCAAGGGGACGAAGGGGCCCTTGACGGCGAAGCCGATCAGCATCGTGAAGAACACGACGGGCCCGATCGACGGCGGGACCGGCCGCTCGCGCAGGACGAGCCAGTCGAAGGTGTACGGATCGGCCGGGCTCTCGCGGCCCGCGACGGCGAGCAGCACGATGCCGAGCAGGAGCGGCCCGGAGGCGGTGAGCATGGTCAGGACGAATTTCATCGCCGCATACCTGCGCTCGGGCCCCACGCCGAAGAGGCTGACCAGGAAATACATGGGGATGAGCGACGCCTCCCAGAACACGAAAAAGAGGACGAGGTCGAGGGACGAGAAGATGCCCATGACCATCGCGGAGAGCGCGAGCAGGGCCGCGTTATGGCCGCGGGCGCGGGCCTTCACCTCGCGCCACGAGGCGACGAGCACGAGCACGGAGAGCAAGGCCGCGACGGGCAAAAAGAGCACGCTCATGCCGTCGACCCCGAGGTGATAACTCGCGCCGAGCGTGGGGATCCACGGGCGCCTCTCGGCGAATTGCACGTCGGGCGTGCCGGTCACGAACCGCGCGAGCACGAAGAGCGAGAGGAGGAGCTCGATCAGGGAAATGGCGAGGGCCGCCCGCCGGGCGCGTCTGTCGTCGCCGATGGCGAGGACCAGGAGCGCTCCGGCGAGCGGGAGGAAGATCAGCGTCGAGAGGACGGGGAAGCCGACTTGATCTGCGGCGAGGATTTCTCGAATGTGCATCACGGCGCGCCCTCCCCGTGCATCACGAGGGGCGTTTTGGGTCTGGCGTGGTCGAGGCGCGTGGACATGGCGCGCACCGAGCCGTCCACGACCTCGAGCAAGGGGTGGGAGAAGAGCCCGAGGCCCACGATGATCGCAGCGGTCGCGCCGGCAATGATGAGCTCGCGCGGGCCGAGGTCATGGACGGCCCTGCGCGAGGCGGGGGCCTCCGTCGCGGGAGGGGCGGGCGCGGCGGCGGAGGCGAGGAATGCGCGCTGGAAATATCGGAGGAGATAAGCCGCGCCGAGCAAGCTGCCGAGGCCAACCGCGAGGGCCAGGATGCCGTGGTGCGCCTCGAGCGCGCCCACGACGACGAGGTGCTCGGCCTCGAATCCGCTCGTCCCCGGCATTCCGATCGTCGAGAGGCCCACGAGCAGGAACGTGAACGAGAGCAGGGGCGCGTGTCGCGAGAGCCGCGCGCCACGCGCGACGTCGGTGGAGCCGAGGCGGCGGTGCAAGAAGCCCGCGACGAAATAGAGGCCGGCCGCGCTCAGGCCGACGTTGAGCGTGACGAGCAGCGCCCCCGAGAGCCCCTCCGCGTTGAGCGTCGAGATGCCGACGAGCACGCTGCCCGTATGCGCGAGGCAGGCGAACGCGACGAGGCGCCGGAGGTTGGTCTGCACGAGCGCGAGGAGCGCGCCGTAGATCATGCCGACGACGCCGAGGGCGGCCAGGAGGGGGCCATATCGGTGCGCGGCGAGCGGGAGGAGCGGGATCACGAAGCGCAGGAGGCCATACACGCCGAGCTTGGCGCCGACGAGGAAGACGCTCACGCCGACGGCCGGGCCCTCGGCCATCACGGGCGGCAACCAGCCGTGGAAAGGAAAGAGAGGAATGCGGACGGCGAAGCCGAGGACGAAGAGCCAGAAGGCGAGGAACTGCGCGCGCGCGGGGGCGGGCGTATTCGTGAGCGCCTCGAGGGAGAACTGGCCGCCCGTGGCGCGGCCGAGGACGATCGCGCCGGCGAGGACGAGCAGGGCGCCCATGGTGTTGAGCGCCGCATACCGCCGCGCCGCCGCGCGCCTCCCCGGCCCCGTGCCCCAGCTCCGCACGAGCAGGGTGCCAGGGACGAGCTCGAGCGCGGCGAAGGCCCAGAAGAGCAGGAGATCCAGCGCGACGAACGCGCCCATGAGGGAGGCCTGCAGGCTGAAGATGGCGGCGAGGTAATGGCCCGGCCGCTGCTTCGCGGCGAGCTCGGCGTGCAGGATGACGAGGAGCGCGAGCAGCGCCGTCAGGGGCAAAAAGAGGACGCTGATGCCGTCGACGCCGACGTGATAGGCGTGATCGCCGAAGAGGGGGATACGCTCGACGAGCTGGAGCGCGGGCGTGTGCCGCTCGAAGCGCGCGACGACGAGCGCGGAGAGGAGGAGCTCGAGCGCGGCGAAGCCGAGGCCGATCGAATAAACGTGGCGTGGTTTTTTCAGGGAACGGACGGACGCCGCGGCGAGGAGGGGCAGGACGACGAGCGCGCTCAGGAGAGGGAATACATGCATGGTCAAACCGCCCAGCGGACGACGACGAAGAGGGAGAGGAGGACGAGCGCGCCCACGACGACGGGCCGCTCGAGGACGGCCTCGACGTGGTGGAGGGTGCGCCCGAGCCGGTCACCCGTGACGGGGATCCCGCGGCCCATGGCGCGCCGGACGAGGTGTGTTTCGATGAGGTGCGCGAGCGAGGCGGCGTATTGAACGGCGCGCCCCGGGACGCCGCGGCCGCGGTCGAAGGTGTCCACGTGGTCGAGCGCGCGGCCGAGGCGCAGGAGGGGCGCGACGAGGCACTTTTCGTAGAGGGGCTCGAGCCAGAATCGAGCGAGCGCCGCGGCGTGGAGGCCACGTCCGAGCCTTCCCGCGACGAGCTCCATGTCACGGGAGGGCTCGTCGCGCGGGACGAGCCGCAGGGTGCTCGGCGCGGTGAGGAACTGCGCGCCGCGGAGGAGCGCGTGCGTGAAGAGGTGAAAAAGCGCAATGCCGCGGGCCCCGAGCCCGACCGCGAGGAACATGAGGCCGAGCTGGCTGACGGTGGAGAAGATGAGCCCGCTCTTTGCGTCCGTCTGCACGAGGCTCACGAGCCCGCCATAAAGCGCCGTCGCCGCGCCCATGGCCGCCATCACGTGCAAGACGTCGGGCGCGTGGTCGAGCACGGGGCCGACGCGCAGCACGAGGAAGAGGCCGGCGGTGACCATGACCGCGCCATAAAAGAGCGCGCTCGAAGGCGTCGGGCCCTCCATGGCGCGGGAGATCCAGGGCGAGAATGGGAGCTGCGCCGATTTCGCGGCCGCCGCGACGAGCAAGCAGAGGCCGAGGGTGGTCAGGGCTCCTCGATCCGCGGTCTCCGCGGCCTGGAAGAGCGACGTGTACGTGATCGTGCCGAGCTCGTGCCAGGCCACGAAGATCGCGCCGAGGAAGGCCGCGTCGCCGATACGGTTCGTCACGAATGTATAGGTCGCGGAGCGGGCGGGCGCCTTGCGCTCGTGGTGGTATCCGATGAGCAGGTACGACGCGAGCCCCGCGCCCTCCCAGCCCACGAAGGTCATCACGAGGTTGCCGCCGAGCACGAGCAGGAGCATGGCGGCGAGGAAGAAACACATCACCAGGAAGAAGCGGCCGAAGCCGGCCTCGCGGTGCATGTAATTCGTCGAGAATCGCAGGACGAGCGCGCCGAAGCCGGCGACGAGGAGCGCGAGCGACGCGGAGAGCGGATCGAGCAGGAGCTCGAGGGGAGCGCGATAAGCGCCGCTCTCGATCCAGGGCGCGACGAAGACAGTTTTGGGTGCGCCGTCGAAGAGGGCCCGCCCGAGGAGGGCCGCGGCGCCGAGGGAGGAGAGCAGGGCCGCGCCGAGGGCGAGCCGGCTCGTGGCGCGCTCCCCGAGCGGGCGCGCGCTCAGGGAAAAGCTGCCAATGACGAGCGCGGCGACGAGCGGGAGGAGCGGGACGAGGAGGGTGAGGCGATCAAGCATGGGCCGCCGATACCTGCCTGCTCGTTTGCGTCGCGGCCCGCGGCTCCCAGGGGACGAAGCCCCGGTCGGGCTGGAACGAGGAACACGCGCCCGTCTCGGGATCCATCACGACGAGGTGGACCCACGCATGGCCGACGAGCTCGCGGAGGGGGGGTTGCCGCTCGTAAATCTTCGTGAGGATCTGCGTCCGCGCCGCGACGAGCATCAAGAGGCGCATGGGTTCGTGGATCTCGATCATCTGTCGCGGCAAACCCGTGCGCAGATCCCCCGAGGCGCCCTCCATCACGCCGATGAGCCCCGCGACGTTGTGGGGGACCTTCGTCCCGCAGCCGTAAATCGGGTTGTCGACGGTGGAGAAGTAGTATTCGAGGTTGATGCCGGCGGCGACGGGGCCCGCGGCGAGCAAGAGGCCCTCGAGGATCGTGCCGTCGGGGTCGATGCCAGGATCGTACGAGACCAAAAGGGCTCGTCGGTCGAGGAAGACGCCTTGCGAGATCGAGCGAGGGCCAAAGATGACGAGCGCGTTCGTCGCGTGGCCGAGCTCGGGCCGCGCCTGCGAGAGGTCCGAGGCGCGTCCGACCACGTGCCGGAGCGCGCGCGCGGGCGTGGGGTTTTTCGGGGCCGATTCGAACTTGCGGCATCGCTCTTGCGCGGAGCGCTCGCTCGCGTGCTGGAGCACGCCGCGGAGCTCGTCGAGCGCGGGGCGGAATGCGCGGGGGACGTCGACGAGGTCGAAATAGGTGAAGGCGTCCGTCGCGGTGTTATGCTCGGCGCCGAGGAACCACGTATTGTTTGGGATGGGGAAGCCCCGCTCGGCGAGGAGGGCGCGCACGTCGGGGTCGTTCGCCATACGCGCGAAGACACGCGCGTTTGGCCCGCCGTGTTTGCCCCCGCAGGCGCCGCAGTCGTAGGCGGAGAGGTGGGGGTTGTTGCGGCTCTCGGAGCCGTGGCCGATGAGCACGACGAGCGGCGCGAAATCGCGGACGAGGCCGATACTCCGGAGGAGAGCCGCCACGCGGTCCGCCCGCTCGGTCACGGTGAAATGGCTCTTTCGTCCAGGACCTTTGGTTTCGCGCTCGTGATCGAGCGGCACCTCCGTCTCGACGGCGGGCAGCACGGCGTGTTTCGCGTGGCGCGCCATGCGCTCGTAGGCGCGCGGAAAAAGCAGCCTGCCCACGACGGGGAGGAGGGAGAAAAGACCGAGGAGGTCGATGGCGAAGTAGGACGAGACGGGGTTTCGTGTGGCCTCGCGGGCGGCGTCGCGGAGGGCCACGAGGGGGCGCGCGCGCGAGGAGCGCGAGGCCCACGCAGCGCGGGCCGCTTCACGCGGCACCTCGGCGAGCTCGTGGGTGGGCGTGGCGGCGATCGGGCAAAGCGGCACGGGCTCCCGCGCGCCGAGCGCCTCGTAGGTGATCGCCACGCCGAAGAAGCCCGCGGCGCCGAAGGTCTCGTACGAGGGCCGGAGCTGCTCGACGTGCCGGCGGATGGCCTCCTCGCGGTCGTCCATGCAAAAGACGAGCGCTGCGTCGCGGCGGCCCGCAAAAGGCTCTCGCGCCCGGACGTTCTCGGCGAGCGCGTGGAGGACGGCGTCGCGGTAATGAATCTCGTAGGCGCGTTGCCAGAGCGGCGAGAGCGCGTCGGGCGTGAGAGCGTCGAGCACCGAAAGCAATCGTGAGGTGTCCTCGGTCGAGGCCGCGTGGAGCTCGCCCGGCGAGACGCCGAGGTGCTGCGCGAGCGCGCCGAGCCGAATCGCGTCCCTCCGCGTGGCGTGTACGCCGCTCACGATCTCCTCGGTCTTCCATTCGAAGACCATGTGGGCGAGGCGGAGCATGGCCCCGTCGTCGCCGGCGGCGTCACCCGGGGAGCGGGCCTCGAGCAAGGCGCGGGCGCGCTCGGCGAGGCAATCGGGCAGCTCGCCGCGGAAGAGCGCATGCCGGACGAGCAGCTCCGGCAGGTGATGCTTGAAATGACGGCGGAGGCTCTCGATGTCGCCGTCGTGCCCGAAGGCGCGGAGGGAGGCGCGCCGCACGAAGAGCACCTCGTGGAACAAACGCACCGCGAGGAACTGGAGGAGGTCGATCGGGTGCGCCTTCTGCGCGGGGTATTCGGGGTGCGTCTCGCGCCAGCGCACCATACCCGCGAGGCCGGGCAGACCCACGCAGATGCGCCGGAGGTACGTCCCCCAGTGCGCCTCCGGCACGCCGAGGCGCCCGAGGCTCTGGAGGATCGCGTCGACGGCGAGCGGCGGCAGCGCCCGCAATGCGTCGCGGGCGCCGGGGAGGCCCTCGAGCTCGAAGAAACGGTCGTGCTCGGCCATCTCGCGGAAAGCGTCGTAAAAGCCGAGCGAGCGACCGGCGAGGTGCCACGCCGCGAGGCCCTCGTCGAGGAAGGCCATCGTCACGCGGAGGATCTGGGGGTGGATCCTCTCGTGGATGTCCTCGCCCGTGAGCGCGAGCAGGACATCGCGGTGGCACGTCTCGGGGCCGAGGTCGCCGAGGTGCTCGGAGAGCCTGCGCGCCGCGTGCTGCATCATCTGCCGGCGAGGCTCCCGCGCGTCGAGCGGAGGGGCAGGGCCGCCCGAGGCTTCCAGGTGCTCGACGCGTTCGAAGAGCGCCTCGAGCCTGTCGCCCACGGGCTCCTCGGTCGGGAGGGGCCCTCGCGGGTCGAGGTCGTGGAGCAAGACGATCCGCTCGATGTCCCACGTGGTGATCACCCGCGCGCCGATCCGCGCGAGGACCTCGTCCCTCTCGTCTCCTCTTCGCTCGCGACGGGCGCGCAGGAGGTCTTCCTCGGTGATCCGGCCGATCACGAAGAGCCGTCGATATTCATCGAGCGAGAGATACCCGCGCCCGCCGAGCACGCGCCGCGCGGAAAGGACGGCCTCCTCGAAAGGGAGGTGCTGGAAGCCGTGCAGCGTGTTGTGGTGGATGAACGTGTCGATCGGGCCCTGTCCGGGCAGGACGTGGGCGATGTGCTCGATCTCGTGCTCGAGGTGTTTTCTCGATTCGGCGGAGACGGAAGGGGTGGCCGCGTTCAGAATGGCGCGCATACGACTATCCGTGGAAGAGCGTCGCCATGTGCGAGACCGTGGCGGCGACGAGGTCGAGGGCCGCGCGCGGGGCCATGCCGAGCGCCACGATGAGCAATCCGAGCGGCGCAGCGGCGAGGAGCTCCCGCGGCTCGAGATCCTTTAGATCTTTCCACCGAGGATTCAAGGGCCCGAAGAAGAGGCGGCCGAGGGCCCTCAGCGAATACCCCGCCGTGACGAGGACGCCGAGGGTCGCGATACCGGCGAGGTATTCGTACCGCTGAAACGTGCCGACGAGCGTGGAGAGCTCGCTGACGAAGCCGGCGAGCCCGGGCAAACCCATCGATCCGAGGAGCGCCACGGACAGCGCCACGAAGAGGCGCGGCGTGACGGCCGCGAGGCCACCAAAATGGCGCACGTCACGGGTCCCGGCGCGGCGCTCGAGCGCGCCGACGAGGAGGAAAAGCGCGGCGCTCGAAATGCCGTGCGTGCACATCTGCATCGTGGCGCCCGTGAGGCCGGCCCCGTTGAGCGACGCGACGCCGATCAAGACGAAGCCCATGTGGCTCATCGAGCCATAGGCCACCATGGTCTTGAGATCGGACTGCCGGAACGCGAGGAGCGCGCCGTACACGATATTGACGAGGCCGAGCAAGAACAGGAGCGGCGCGAGCGACGCCGCGCCGGCGGGCAGGAGGGCCGAGAGCCGCAGGAGGCCATAGGCGCCCATCTTCGCGAGCACGGCCGAAAAGACCATGCTGACGGCGGGCTTCGATTCGACGTAGGCGAGCGGGAGCCACCCGTGCAAGGGGAAGACCGGGATCTTCACCGCGAGGCCCGCGAAGAGGCCGAGGAAGAGGAGGACCTGCGTGGCCCGGCCGAGCCCCGCGCTCGCGCTCGCCATTTCGACCATCCCGTAACCATGCCCGGGCAGCGCGAGGTGCAGCGCGAGCATGGCGACCAGCATGAAGACGGAGCCGGCGAGCGTGTACAGGAAGAAGCTCATGCTCGCGGCCGAGCGCTCCTTCCCGCCCCAGACGCTGACCAGGAAAAACAGCGGGACGAGGGTGAGCTCCCAGAAGACGTAAAAGAGCGACCAGGAGAGGCAGGTGAAGACGCCCAGGACGGCGAATTCGAGGAGGAGGAGCCAGGCGAAATAGGCCTTCACGCGGTGGCGCACGTGCAGCGAGGCGACGAGCGCGACGAGCATCACGAGCGTCGTGAGGAGCACCATCGGGAAGGAGATCCCGTCGACGCCCAGCGCGGCGGCGCCATCTGCGTCCGGCGACCACGGAAAGGGCGTGACGAATTGCAGCGCGGAGGTCGTCCGGTCGAAGAACGGAACGAGGCAAAAGGACGCGACGAATGCGAGCGCCGCATGGGCGAGCGCCACGCCTCGAATCAGCCTCACGTTACGTTGTGGGATCAGAATGACGAGGGCCGCGCCGAGCAGGGGCGGAAAAATGATGAGGAGCAGGCTCGGCATGAATGGAATTCGGGTTCGTAGGGACAACCGTTCCTACGAGGTCTCGTGCATCGTCTGGCGAGGAGACGGAACGAGATACGAATGGGTTCCCGAAAACCGGAGGGCGTGCTCGATCCGTCCCCGGATCGGGCCGCACGGCCGACGTCGGAGCGGATGGCTACGGGCGGAATGTCGTGAGGGAGCAGGCCGGCTCGACGTCGTGGTCGAGCCGGCGGTGCGGTGGGTGATGAGGCCGGCGGCTCAGCCGCCCGCGGCGCGCATCGGGGGCTTGAGCGGCAGCGGCAGCGGGGCCATGGGGCCCGGCGTCGAGGGCGCGGCCTTCGGCGCAGCTTCGCCGTCGAGCGCGGCGAGGGCCATCATGCAGCGGTCCATGCCGTGGTCGAGGGCGGCCTCGCGCTGGAAGACCTTCGAGAGCTTCACGAGCTTCAGCGAGGTCTGCTTGCCGAAGTCGATCTCGCGCTCGAGGAAGGCCTCGAACGAGCCGTAGCCCTTCGCCTGGTAGAGCTGCTGCTCCTGGATCTCGGCGAGGACCAGGCCGATGTCGAAGAACCCCTTCTCCATGCGCTTGCGCAGGGTGCGGATCTTCGTGGTCTGGTTGTGGAGCTCGGCGATCTTCGCCTTGATCCCTTCGGCCCCTTCGGGCACGCGGATCGTGGCGCGCGCGCTGCCCGGCGGGGCAGGCTCCGCGGCCCGGGCCCGCGCCTCGGCGGCGTGCTTGGCCGCGTGGCGAGCGGCCCACGGCGCGGCTCCCCGCAGACCGAGCTTGCGCTTCGAGCCCTTGGCGTCGTCGTCCTTCTCCCGGGCCTTCGTCCCGGACTTCGGGGCGTCGCCGCTCGCGCGTGAGCTTTTTTTCGCGGAGCGTTTCTCCGAGCTCTTCGTCTTTGTCGATTTCGCCATGTCGCTGCGTCCCGCTTCTGCGATAATCCCCGTCCCACGCGTATCGTCACGCGAACTGGGGCGCGCCGTACCGATCGAGCCGGACGGCTGTCAAGTGCACGTGAAGGCTATACGCCCGTCGCCTTACCAAAATTTGGGCCAGTCCGTCCAGAAACTTCGGACGTATGGTCAATTTGTGTCCGAGCACGGCCGGGCAGGGTGAGCGGGGGGACCCCCCCGGAGGCGGGGGGCCGAGCGGGGAAGTGGCCGTTTCCGTGCTAGATCCGCCGCCCATGGCCTCTCGCACCGACGCGCACCTCTCCCCCGGCACCGACCCCGAGGCCGCCCCCTCGAGGCCCCCCGAGCAGGGGAGGTCCGGCGGCCCGGCCCTGCCGCGTATCGCCGTCGTGGTCAACGGCAACGCGAAGAGCGTCACGGCAGAGGTCATCGAGACGCTCGATCAGATCCTCGACAGCGGCGATCTCTTCGTGTCCCGCAGCGTCGAGGAGAGCGAAGGCATCGCGCAGACGCTCGTCGATCGCGGCTACGGGACGATCCTCACCGGCGGCGGAGACGGGACGTTCACGTCGGTGGTGACGGCCGTGGTGCACGAGGCGAAGCGGCGACAGGCGCCGCTCCCGCGCTTCGGGCTCTTGCGGCTCGGCACGGGCAACTCGCTCGCGTGGGTGCTCGGCGCGAGCGGCGCGGGCGAGAAGGGCTCGGGCGGGTTCCGCGGGCTCGCGGTGGATCTGTCGCGCCTGCGCGCCGACGCGGGCAGCCGCTGGTTGCGCCTCGTCGAGGCCGAGGGCGTGCTCTCGCCGTTCTGCGGCTTCGGCATCGACGCGGAGATGCTCAAGGACTACACGCGGGTGAAGGGCCTGCTCGCGCGAGGGCCGCTGAAGAAGGTCGCGCCGGGGATCGTCTCGTACGCGATCGCGGCGACGACGAAGACCTTGCCGAGCTACTTCGTGCGCCGCACGCCGCACTGCCGCGTGATCAACATGGGCAGCGACGCCGTGCGCGTGGGGGAGAAGGGCGCGATCCTCGGGGCGCCGATCCGCAAGGGCGGCGTGATCTACGAGGGGCCGGCGAAGCTCGCGTGTGTCGCGACGATCCCGTACTACGGCTTCGGATTCCGCATGTTCCCGTACGCCGAGGACAGGCCGGATCGCATGCAGCTTCGCGTGACGAACCTCTCGCCCATGTCCTTCGTGTCGAACTTCAAGACGATCTGGCGCGGCGAGTACGACAACCTCGAGGACACGTTCGACTTCTTCGTCGACGACATCATGATCGAGATGGACCCGCCGACGGCGTTCCAGATCGGCGGCGACGTGCGGGGCGACCGCCAGAGCGTGCGGGTTTGTCTGACCGAGCCGATCCGCATCGTCGACTTCTACGCGCCGCCGCGCGGCTAGCGCGCTCTGCCGGGGCTTGTTCGCGGCGAGCATCCGCGTCACGCTCGGCCCTGATGGACTGGAAGCTCTTCGCCTCGACGTTCGCCGCCATCTTCCTCGCGGAGATGGGGGACAAGACGCAGATCGCGACGCTCACGCTCGCCGGCAGCGGCTCGTCGCGCTGGGTGGTGTTCGCGGCCTCCGCGCTCGCGCTGGTGGCGACGAGCGCCGTCGCGGTGCTGCTCGGCGAGGTCGTGAGCCGCTACGTGCCCGCGATCTGGGTGAAGCGGGCCGCGGGGCTCGTGTTCGTGGTGCTGGGCGTGATCTATCTGGTGGGCGCGAAGGAGTCGGGAGCGGCACCTACGCCGGGTAGCGGCGCGCCCGAGCGCGACGCGTAGGGGACCGGCCCGCGCCGGTCCCCTGCCACAAAGAGGACCGGCCCGCGCCGGTCCCCTGCCACCAAAAATCAGTCGTAGTACTCGTTGCCGAGGTGGGTGATGAGGTCCTCGCCCATCATCCAGCGCATCGTGTTCTTGAGCTTCATCGACTGGATGAAGAGGTCGTGCTCCGGGTAGAGGTTCGGCGCGGTCATCGGGCTCTTGAAGTAGAAGCTCAGCCACTCCTGCGTGCCCGAGAAGCCCGCGCGCGAGGCGAGGTCCATGAGCAGCGCGAGGTCGAGGACGATCGGCGCGGCGAGGATCGAGTCGCGGCAGAGAAAGTTCACCTTGATCTGCATCGGATACCCGAGCCATCCGAAGAGATCGATGTTGTCCCAGCCCTCCTTCGCGTCGCCGCGCGGCGGGTAAAACTCGATGCGGACCTTGTGGTAGAGCTTGCCGTACAGGTCCTTGTACATGTGCGGCTGCAGGATGTACTCGAGGACGCCCAGCTTCGAGACTTCCTTTGACTTGAAACTATCGGGATCGTCGAGCACCTCGCCGTCGCGGTTGCCGAGGATGTTCGTGGAGAACCAGCCCGCGAGGCCGAGCATGCGCGCCTTGAGGCCGGGCGCGATGATGGTCTTCATGAGCGTCTGGCCCGTCTTGAAGTCCTTGCCGGCGATGGGCACCTCCATCTTCTTCGCGAGGTCCCACGCGGCCGGGAAATCGACCGTCAGGTTCGGCGCGCCGTTCGCGTAGGGCACGCGCTCCTTCAGGCAGGCCCAGGCGTAGATCTGCGAGTTCGAGATGCCCGGATCGTTCCGCGCGAGGCCGGCCTCGAAGGCCTCGATCGACTGGTGCACGTCGCCCGGCGGGAAGTAGACCTCGGTCGAGCCGCACCACACCGCGACGGCGCGCGAGCAGCCCTTGGTCTTCAGGAACGTGCGGATGTCTTCGCGCACTTGCTCGACCATGTCGGCCTTCGTGGCGCCCGTCTTGACGTGCGGCCCGTGCAGGCGCTTGACGTACTCCGGGTAGAAGACCGCCTTCATCGGCGTGACCTGCGCGAGCTCGTCCTTCACCAGATCGAGGTGGCGCTGCTCGAGGACCTCGGCGTGCTTCGCCGACTCGTAGGCCGTGTCCGGGAAGAGGTCCCAGCCGCCGAACTCGAGCTGATCGAGCGAGGCGAGCGGCAAGAACTCACGGATGAGCGGCGACCGGTTGTCCGTGCGCTTGCCGAGCCGGATGGTGCCGAGCTGCGTCAGCGATCCGATGGGCAACGCCAGGTTCTTGCGGGCCAGCATCACGCCGGCGATCGTCGTCGTCGCCACCGCACCGAGCCCCGGCAGGAGCACGCCGAGCTTGCCCTCTGCCTTCGTGATTTCTTTCGGCTGCTTCACTCCCGCTCCTCCGTGTGTCCCGATCCAGCGCCCCGGGGGGGCATGTCTAGGTCAACGTCGCACGACACTCAAGCGGCGTATACGCGCCGCAGGCCACGGGAGCATGACGTGAAGCGCGACGTATGCACGGCGTCTACGTGATCGCCGCGAGGACACGAACGACCACGGCGCGCGACGTGTGACCCGAACGGGGTGGACGGGCTACGCGTCACGTCAGGGACGCGGGGTGACGTGGCTCGGATCGCTCGGCCGCGCGCCTCACGACGCTCGCTCGCGAGGCGCCACGAACGTGACGCGAACGTTCGTCCTGGGGTCTGACAGCGGCGTCGCGCTGTCGCTCTGCGCGCACGCCCGAACGCCCGAACGCTCCAGCGCCAGACCGCGCGTGCGATCTGGAGGACGGCATCGCTGCGAAGTTTCAACGCGATTTGCTGGAGTCGAGCGCGCGAGGTGCGAACGCGTGGTAGCGGCGACGCTGGCCTTTGGCTTGCTTCGAATGAAGACGCATCTCCCTCGCCACGCGCGTCGATGCTTTTCGGCGCGCGTGATGATGGCGCGTGGCTCCGCATGTCGAAGCCGGGCGGGTGTTGCGCTTTTGCAACACTGTGAGGCGCCGGAACACCGCTCGTGGAAGCGGACCGAAGGGAATTGTTTCGCAGGCAGAAGGCGTGCTACGAGGGGCGCCTTCGGATTGGGCACCGCACCTTCCATGCTTGAAAAACGAACGATGGAGCGGGCGATCGTGCTCGCGGCAGGTACCGGCTCTCGCCTCGTGAGCGGCGAGATTGCTCCCAAGCCCCTCAAGCCGGTCGCCGGGGTCCCGCTTCTGGTTCGCATCCTCCGCACGTTACGCGCCGAGGGGATCCGCGAGGTCGTGGTGGTCACGGGGTACAAGGAAGAGCTCATCCAGCGCGCGCTCGCCGCGGAGAGCTCCCTCGGCCTCTCCATCTCGTTCGTGAGCAACACGCAGTACGAGCGCAAGAACGGCGTGTCGTTGCTCGCCGCGCGTGAGCACGTCGTCCCCGGGACGCTGCTCACGATGGCCGATCACCTGTATTCGCCGGCGATCGTGCGCAGGCTCTCGGCGCTCGACCTGCCGAGCCGCGCGGCCGCGCTCGCCGTCGATTACGACATCCCGCGCTGCTTCGACCTCGACGACGCGACGAAGGTGCGCGTCGAGCGCGGGCGCATCGTGGACATCGGCAAGGAGATCGCCGCGTACGACGCGCTCGACACGGGCGTGTTCCGCATCGGCCCGTCGCTCGTGGAGGCGCTCGATCGCGTGTACGCGGCGAAGGGTGATTGCTCGCTCTCGGAGGGCGTGCGCGCGCTCGCGGACGAGGGGATGTTCTTCGCTTGCGACGCGGGTGACGCTCGGTGGATCGACGTCGACACGCCCGCCGCGCTGGAGCAGGCCGAGCTGCTGCTCGCCAGGTTCGGCGACGGGCTCGATCGTGACGCGCTGCGGATCGATCCGAGGCCCGCCGATCGTGTGGCTCCCTTGAGCCGCTCGTGGGCCGCGGGGTATCAGCCCGCGGCCGACGCCGAGTAAACCGCGAACGTCAGCGCGTCACGGGCCGGATGCCGGCGCGCGTGAGGAACGCGGTGCACAGAGGCGCGGCCATCCCCGGGCCTCCGGTGCCGCTCGCGAGATCACGGGCGAGCCGCTCGAGGTCCGGGGGCGTGTCGATCGCGTAGGTCGGCTTGAGGAGCTGCGCCTCCAGGCCGAGCTCGCGGGCGCGCCGGGTCGCGCGTTCGAGCACGCCGGGCGACGTCCAGTCGACACCTTCGAAGAGCGCGGGCTCGGGTTGTGTCGTGCCGACGAGGTAAAGACCGCCGGACCCGGTGGGCCCGAGCAGCAGGCGCCCTCGTCGGGCGGCGAGCCAGAGCAGGCCCTCGAACATCTCGTCGAGCGGCATGAACGGCACGTCGCTCGTCACGATCGCTGCGGCCTCGGCGCCCGTCGTGAAGAGGTGCGCGAGCCCGTGACCGAGCCGCTTCTCGACGAGCGTCTCGCCGGACGAGACGACGTGTCGCCATCGCCCGGGCACGATCTTCTCGAGCTCCGCCTTCTCCTCGTCCGACACGCCGAGCACCGCGCGATACGCCATCGGCAGGATGGCGAGCATGTTCAGCGCGTCGCCGAGCAGCGCCGAGGACAGCTCGGCCGCGGCTTCGGGGGAGAGCGGTGGCGAGAGGCGAGGCTTCGCCGTGCCGGCGATCGGAGCACGAGCGAAGACGCCGAGCGCGAGCCTCTGGGGGCGAACGGTGGGGCGGGCGCGATGGTCGGCCACGCCCCCTCGTACCACGAGATTCGTGTCCTTGGCCAAGCGAGAGGCGGGGGATTCGAAGGCGGCCCGTGGGCCCGGCCTTTCCTTGTCCGCCCTCGATTGCGTGACGAGGGATCCTCTGGGACGATGAGGGTGTCGGCTCGGCGCCTGGGTCGTGGGGGCAAGGGCGCCGGGAGGCCCGAGGCAGAGGAGTAGCCGTGTCCATATCGACCATCCTCGACGTCGCGATCGGGATCTCCTTCGTGTTCATGCTGCTCAGCGTGATCGCCTCGGCCATCACGGAGGCGATCTCGGGCATCCTCTCGCTGCGCTCCGTCACGTTGCGGCAAGGCATCGAGCGGCTCCTCAAGGACCGCACGCTCGCGGCCAAGGTCTACGCGCATCCGCTCGTCGATGGTTTGACCAAGGACGACGACAGCGACCCCTCGTACATCCCCTCGGACCTCTTCGCGCGTGCGCTCGTCGACGCGGTCGTGGGCTGGAAGGACGGCGTCGATCACGCGCAGCGGCCCGAGCGCATGGGGCTCATCAAGGGCATCTTCTCGATCCCGCTGCGCGCGCTCCGGGGCTTCTTCCGCAGGCTCTGGCCGAAGGTCGACGACGCCAAGGTGGTCGAGCCGAAGAAGGTCGCGGCGAGCCTCGACGACTTCAGGAAGCGCCTCGCCGAGGCCGAGGGCTTCGAGGAGGACACGCGCGTCGCGCTCACGGCGCTCGTCTCGGACGCGAGCGTCAAGACGCTCGAGGACGCGCAGCAGCAGATCGCCGCGTGGTTCGACCGCGCGATGGACAGCGTCTCCGGCTGGTACAAGCGGACGGCGCACATCCTGATCTCCGTGGTCGGGCTCTTCGCGGCCGTGGTGCTGAACGTGGACAGTTTCCTCGTCCTCGACAGCCTCAACCGCGACGCCGTGCTGCGTGAGTCCGTGGCGTCGGCCGTCACCGAGAGCGTCAAGGCCGACGCGGCCCTCGTGAAGACGGCCGCGGAGGTCGTGGCGGAGCAGAAGGCGACGGCGAACGCGAAGCCGCCCGAGGTCTTCGTCGACGAGAAGAAGACCGAGGAGCTCGTGCGCAAGCGCGTCGTCGCGGTCAAGCGTGGGCTCGACGAGCTCACCTTGCCGATGGGCTGGCCCGAGGGGCGCGCGTTTTTCTGCACGCCCACGGCCGAGGTCTCGTGTGATCGACGCTCGGTGCCGGCGACGCTCGGCGGGTTCGGGCGTCGCTTCGGCGGATGGATCTTCACGGCCATCGCGATCGCGCTCGGCGCGCCGTTCTGGTTCGATCTCCTGAACAAGCTCATCAACCTGCGCGCGGCCGCGCCGCCGCCCGAGAAGGTCCGTCCCAAGGAGCGCGCGGCCGGCGCACAGCCGCAGCCCGTCGCGGCCGCGAGTACGCCCGTGCGTGAAACCGAGAGCGTACGTCCGATCGCCTCGCGCAGCAGCGCTCCGCCGCCTCCACTTTCCTGAATCTCGCGCTTCGCGACGGCCCGGCTCGCCGCGCGAAACATGGTACGGTGCGCCTCGTGCGTTCGGTCTCGCGCTCGATCCGCGTGCGTCACCTCGTCCGGGCCGGCCTCGCCTCGCTCGTGCTCTCGCTCTCGCTCGTGCAAGGCGGGGCCGCCGAGGCCTTCGTCTGGCCCAACGTGCCCGAGCGTATCGCTCGCTCGCTCGCTTCGCCCGACGTCTCCGAGCGGCGCGCGGCGGCGACGCGGATCGGCGAGCTGCCGGCGGAGCTCGGCGTGCCGCTCGCGCAACGCGCGCTGGGAGATCCGGACATCGAGGTGCGGCTCGCGGCGGCCGAGGCGGCGATCGCGCTGCGCATGTCGCGCGCCGGCGACCTCGTCATCGGCTGGCTCGGCGAGGGCGACGCGAGGCTACGTCTCGCGGCCTGCGACGTCATCCGCTCGTCGCCCACCGATCGCAGCGTCGTAGCGCTCGGGCGTGTGCTCGGGGATCCCGACGCCAAGGTCCGCGTCGCGGCGGCGGCGGCCATGGGCAGCTCGGGTTTGCCCGACGCGGTCTCGCCGCTGCTCGGGCACCTCGACGACGGCGCGCTCGAGGTGCGCGTCGAGGTCGCGCGTGCGCTCGGCAGGCTCGCCGATCCACGCGCGGTCGTCCCGCTGATCGGCAAGGTCCAGGACGCGGCGGCCGAGGTCCGTCGCGCCGTCTCGCGCGCGCTCGGCGAGCTCGGCGACACGAGGGCCACGAGCGCGCTCATGATCGCCCTGCAGGACAGCTCGCAGGACGTGCGCGTCGAGGCCGTCACCGCGCTCGGCAAGTTGCGCTCGGACGAGGCCACGGCCGCGATCGCGCCGCTGCTCGAGCCGGGCAACGACACGACCTTCGCGCCGATCATGCCGGGCGTGAGGCCGGGGCAGGGGAGCGCGGGCGCGGGCGAGGTACGCGCGGCGGCGCTGCGGGCGCTCGGCCGTATCGGCTCGGAGAGCGCGGTGCGCGCGCTCATCGGCGCGCTCGCGAAGGACGACCCGTCCGCGCCGCGCTCGCCCGTGCGTGAGGCGCTGGTCATGGCGGGCAAGAACGCCGCGCCGCAGCTCGTGGTGGTGCTCTCGGGTTCACCCACGCCGGCTGCGGCGGCGGGCGCGGCGCTCGTGCTCGGCGCGCTCGGCGCGAAGGAGGGCCTCGATCCGACCGTGCGCGCGATGCAGCGGGGCGTCTTGCCGCTCGAGCATGGCCTGCGCGCGCTCGCGCTGCTCGGCTCGTCCGAGGCGCTGCCTGCGGTGCTCGAGCTCCTCTCGGACGCCGATCCTACCGTGCGCCGCGAGGCCATCCGCGCGGCCTCGGAGCTGCTCGATCCGGCGCGGCCCGACGGGCGCGCGGTGGATCCGGCGCGCGCGATGTTGCTCGACGCGGCGACCCCGCTCGACGAGAAGATCGCCCTCGTAAAACTCCTCGGGCGTACGGGCTCGCCGCGCGCGCACGACGTGCTCTTGCCGCTCGCGACCACGAAGTCCCGCGCCTTCCGGCTCGCGGTGCTCGAGGCGCTTGGCGCGTATGTGCCGGCGCCGCCGAAGGTCGAGGCTGTGCTGCTCGACGCGATCACGGACGAGGCGGCGGAGGTCCGGCTCGCGGCGGCGGCGTCGATCGCGCGCGCGGGTGGCCCCTCGGCTGCGGCGAAGCTGCTCGAGCGGCTCCAGGTCGCGGCCGAGCAGGACCGCGGCGCCATCGGCCTCGCGCTCGCGGGGGCGCTCTCGCGCGCGACGGATCCGGCGCTCGCCGAGCGTGTCGGCGCGGCGTTGCCTTCGTCGCCCGACGTCGCGCGTGACGCTCTGCTCGAGGGCCTCGGCCGCATGCGTGGGGAGGCGAGCGGCAAGGTCCTGCGCAGGTTCGTCGCGTCGGGCATCGACGATCGGCGCAAGGTCGCCGAGGCGCTCGCGGGGCATCCGGAGGCCGCGTCGGTCCTCGTCCCGCTGCTCGGCGACGCCGACCCCGGCGTGCGCGCGAACGCCGCGTGGTCGCTCGGCGCCGTCGGCAAGAAGGACGCGCTCCCGGCGCTCACGAAGGTGCTCGCCGATCCCGACGTGGCCGTCGCGGGCAACGCGGCGGGCGCGCTCGGTCGCGTCGCTGCGCGTGAGGCTGCGGCGTCCGACGTGCAGGCGTCGCTCTGCCGCGCGGCGACCGATCCGCGGCCTTACGTGCGTGCCAACGCCGTCGTCTCGCTCGGGCTCGCGGGTGCGTCTTGCGAGGCGGGGCTCGTGACGGGCCTCCTCTCGCGGGATCGCTCCGAGGCCGTGCGCCTCGCGGCGGCTGAAGCGCTCTGGCGCGACGTCTCGCGGGCGCCGACGGGCAAGGACGCCGAGCGTCGCGCGCTCGTGCGTTGTGCCGGCGAGGATCGTAGCGCCGCGGTGGCGAACCGCTGCGCGCGCTCGCCTTCGCGCCTCCCGGGCACCGACGACGTGCTCGTCTTCGTCGCGCCGGACGGCAAGGACGAGCCGCTCCCGCGCGCGCCGTATGCGCTCGTGCGGGAGGACGGCCTCTTGCGGATGGGGATCGCCGATCGGCGCGGCGCGTTTTTCGAGTTTTTGGTGCCGAAGGGCACGATCCGCCTCGCGGTCCCGGCGCAGCTCGCGCGGTAGGGACTCGACCTTCCGTCCTCGAATCTGTGTCATCGTGCGCCGGGGCGAGGCTCGTTTTTGGGGCTTCGCGGCGCGGATGCGGGGGCGCGGGAGGGTACGGACCTTGCCAAGCCTCCCTTTGCCTGGAGGTCTGCCATGAAGCGATCGTCTTCTCTTCCTTTCGTGTTCTTCGTGCTCTGCGCTGCTGCGATCGGACCTGGCCTCGGTGCGTGCGCGAGCGACGCGGCGAAGCGTGAGCCGACCGGCGCGGGTGAGGCTGGGGGCTCCGGTGGCGTGCAGCAAGGTGGCTCCGGCGGGATGGGGGGCACCACGAGCCCGCCTCCCCCCACCCCTCCGTCCGATCCGCCGCCCCACCCGGATGACACGCCTGTCGTGGTGCCGCTGATCGACGATCCCGCCCCGTCTCCCCCTTCGGGCTGCATGGGCATCGATTCGTCCCAGCCGGCCCTCATTTCGGTCTCGTCCGACGATTCGAACTCCATGGCGTCGCCGGCTCACGTCCGCGACCTGCTTCGGCTCGGCCTCGAGCCACTCCCGCGCGAGGTGCGGACGCACGAATTCTTGAATTACTACACCATCTCCTATCCGGCGTCCCCGCCTGGCCAGCTCACCCTCTTCCCCGAGCTCGAGGCCGTGGCCGACGAGCCTGCGCAGCTTCATTTCCAGGTCGCGCTCCGCTCCTTCGATCCGATCAAGCCGCGCAAGCCGATGAACCTCACCTTCCTCGTCGACACCTCGGGCTCCATGCAGGGCCCTGGCCTCGCGCGGGCGAAGGCGACCCTCGCTGCCGTCGCGTCGCAGCTCGCGGCCGGTGATCTCGTGGGAGTCGTCACGTGGGGCACGGCGAACGACGTCCTGCTCGCCAATCACGTGGCGATCGGCCCGAACGATCCGGCGCTCCTCGGCGTCGTCAATTCGCTCCAGGCGAACGGCGGGACGGACCTCGCGAGTGGCCTGCAAAAAGGTTACGACCTCGCGGAGGACAACTACGCGCCTGGGCGCATCAATCGCGTCATTCTGATCACGGACGGCGGCGCGAACATCGGCGTGACGGACGGCGATCGTATTGCGACGGCCGCGGAGGACGCCGACAAGGAGGGCATTTACCTGCTCGGCGTCGCGACGGGCCCGGCGCTCACACATTCCGACGGGATCCTGGATCCGCTGACCGACAAGGGCCGAGGTGCCTACGTGTATCTCGACTCCGTCGAGGAGGCGTCGAGGATGTTCGCCGATCGATTCGACGAGACGATGGACGTCGCGGCCCGGAGCGTGAGCGTCGAATTCACGTTGCCCTGGTACTTCAAGGTCCACAAGTTCTACGGCGAGGAATACGAGACCGGCGAGGTCCGGGTCGACCCGCAGCACCTCGCGCCGTCCGACGCGATGATCTTCAGCCAGGTCCTCAGCGCGTGTGACGCGGCCCTGATCAACCCGGCCGATCCCGTCACCATTCGCGCGTTCTGGACGACGCCGATCACGTACACGAAGCAAACGACGGAGCTCACGACGACGATCGGCGACCTGCTCGCCGCGCAGAAGAAGGGGCTGCCGAAGGGGCAGGTGATCGTGGCGTACGCCGAGGCATTGAAGCAGCCGAGCCAGAAGAACCTGAAGGAGGCGCACGTTTTGGCGCTGGCGTACGATCCGGAGCTCGTGGATCCGGAGATCGCGGAGATCGTGTCGTTGATCGAGAATCATCCGCAGTTTTGAGGGCCCGGGAAGGGTTGACCCCTCCGGTCGCCCCAACCTTTCGGGCGCGTGAACCGGTCGAGCCTTCCTCTGCCTGAACGGTTGAGGCGTGCCGAGGATGCACCCTTCCCCCACACTACCCCCCGCACTACCCCCGCATCACCGCCGCCTCGAGCCCCCTCCCGCTCCTGAACACCCATCCCACGAACACCACCGCCAGCGCCGCGAGCACCGCCGCCAGCGTGAAATGCCCCGCGTACCCCAGCGCGTGCGCTGAAAACCCGCTCGCCGCCGCGGCCACTCCGCTCGCCAGCACCACCACCGAGGCTTGCACCGTGTAATCGGTCGCCGCGTGCTCCTGCCGGCACGAGGCCATCATCGCCGTGAAGAGCGAGGCCGTCGCCATGCCGCCCGCGATATGCTCGACGCCGCATACCACCACGAGCATCGGCATCGACGCCGATTGCCGCGCCACCACCGCATAAAGCATCACCGCGAGGGCTTGCAGCGCCCCGAACCCGACGAGCGCGCGCCGGTAGCCGAGCCGCTTCACGAGCCCACCTCCGAGCATCGCGCCGACCATGCCCGCCGTGATCGCCACGATGTTCAGCGTGCCCACCTGCGCGAGGCCGAGCCCGGCGCCTTTTGCGTCGACGAAGAAGGGCTTGAGCATGGCCGTGGCGAAATGCTCGCCGGCCTTGTAGACGAAGAGCAACCCGAACCACGCGAAGGCCCCGGGGCGCGAGAGCCAGTGGGACAAACTCGGGGCCTCGCGGGGCGGGGGCGGCGCGCCCGCGGGCTCGCGGAAGAGGGCGATCGGCAGCGTGGCGACGAGCAGCAGAAGGCCGAGGACGGTCAGCGTGAGCCCGAAGCCGGTCCGGTCGAAGACGCGCAACAAGAGGCCCCCGCCGAGGACCATTCCCATACGATACGCCGCCACCTGGAGGCCATTGCCCCAGCCGAGCTCCTCGTCCGAGAGGATGTTCACCGCGAGGCCGTCGGTCGCGATGTCCTGCGTCGCCGCGAGCAGGTTGACGAAAAAGACGCCGGCGAGCAGCCACGCGATCGACGGGCCGCCATTCGAGGCGGCGAGGGCGAAGACGAGCAGCGCCGAGAGGAGCTGGATCGGCAGGATCACGCCGCGCCGCCGCCCGAGCCGACCCGGGGCGCGCCGGTTCACGTGAGGCGACCAGAGGAACTTCAGCGCCCACGGCGCCGCGAGCAGGTACGTGAGGCCAATGGCCGGCAAGGACAACCCCATCGTCTTGAGGATCGCCGGCAATGCGTCCTGGAAGAAGCCGTAGGGCAAACCTTGCGAGAGGTAGAGGCTCGCGAGCAAGCCGAGCTTCGCGCGCGTGCCGTGCGTGGGGCTCACGTCCCGATCAGGGCAAGTTCAGGTGGAAATGGGGCTCGGGCCCGTCCCGCTCGTCCATGAGCGTCACGCCCGGCTCCTCTTTCACGGCCTCGCGCAGCGCCTTTTCTTGCGCCGCGTCCATGCTCCACGACCGCACGTCGACCGCGCCCGATTTCAGGTGCTTCGACACGTATACCCCGCGCCCGATCTGCGCGTCGATCACCTCGCGCATCACGCGGATCGTCGCCTTGCGTTTCTCCTTGCGGGCGAGCGCCTCGCGATAGGCATTCCGCACCTCGGTCGCCGCGGCCTTGTTCTCGTAGAGCGCCACCACGTCGTCGCCGCGCTTCAGCTTGTCGTACATGAGCTCGGCCTGCCGTTGCGGCGGGCGCGTCCCGCCCGTCACCACGAGCCGCCTCTTCGTCGCCTTGTGAAAGCGGGTCGCGATACGCACGAGCCGCTTGGCATTCGCGTCCGTGAGGCGCAGATCGCGGGCGAGCACCTCCATCTGGTTCGTGCCCGCCACCTTTTGCAGAGGCTCGGGCGCGCCGTCCTTGCCCGGCTCCGCGGCGCCGTCGAGCGTCGCCACGCGGAAGGTCTTCAGGTCGCCGACGTCGCGGCACGCCTTGCACGCCCCGGCCGCGTCGTCTCCACGCTCGAGCTTCACGTCGAGCCGCTCGGTCGTGCCGTCCCGCATCACGAGCTCGACGCGGACCTCGAGCGGGACCTCGTAGCCGCTCTTGAGCTCCACCCCGTACGCCGGGGCGGCGTCCTCTTCGCTCGCGGGCCGCGCGCACGTCCGGAGCTCGAGCTTCTCGTAACCCTTGCCGGCCGCGCGCCACGCCGAGCAATGCGGCGCGTCCCCCGCGCTCGCCTCGCCCGAGACGAGCCCCAAGGCGAAGAGCGCCGCGGGCAGAGCCCACGCGCGCGACCAGGCTTTTTTGGCACCCTGCACGCCCGCCCGCTGCCACGAGGGCCGCGGGGTGTCAAGCGAGAGCGCGCAAACGCGGGAAAACCCGCCTCATCGCCCGACCTTCATCACGCTCCCGCCGTTCGCCTGGTCGAGCCAGAAAATACACTGCTTTCCCAGCACGAGGCGCGAGAGCCCCGTCCGTCCGCTCGCGTGCACGCGGGGCGCCTCGCCGGCGCAGCCTGCCGCGGGGCAGCTCCGGATCTCGCCCGCCGCCGTGTCGGTCCAGTACACGCGCCCCCCGGAGACGGCCACGTCGAAGGGTTTTCCCCCCCCGACGACCGGCGTGACGGCCACGGGTTCATGACAATACGCGCCCTTCGGGCACCGCGCGACCGTGCCGTCCGGCGCCCACGCCGGATAATAAAAAGAATCGTTGTCCACCGCGAGGGAGGTGGGGAAGACGAGCGCGCCCGCGATCGGCGTGGCATTGCCTCCAGGCGCGCTCTGAAAGATGGTGCCATTCTGGTTCCCGTTGCCGAGATCGACCCAGAAGAGCTCCCCGCCGCTCGCGAGGATCGTATCGGGGCGAAGGAGCTTCGAGGCGTGCTCCTTCGGCGCAGCGCAGCTCGCCGGATCGCAGCCATAGACGTGGCCCTCGCCCTCGCCCGCGCCACGATCCGTCCAGTAAACGGAGGCCCCGTCGAACACGACGCGCCCGAGCGTGCCTTGCGCGGCGGGCGACGAGATCTTCTTTCGCGTCTCCAGACACGTGTCCGCCACGCAGGACCAGAGGCCCTCGTCGTCCGTGTAAAACACCTCTCCCTCGCGGACCACGACGCTGCGCGGCGCGACCGCGCCCGTGATCACCTCGGGCAGCGCCGCGTCCGCCGCGAAACGCACGACCTCGCCGCCCTCCTGGTTCACCCACGACAAGCCGTCGTCCGCCACCACGAGGTCCACGACGCCGAGCGCGAACGCCGTGCCCTCCGCGACCACCACGGGCGCGCATCCTCCTTCGGGACACGGATCACACGCGAGCACGCTCGCCCCGGGCGCGCCGCCGCCGGCCGCGGCGCTCGGGAGGTCTGCGCCGAGGCGGTCGAGGTCGAGCCAGCACGCGGCCGCCGAGAGCGAGAGCGCCGCGAGCAAGAGGCCTGGGAGGGAGCTTGGGCGCGACCACATGGCCGCAGTGTAACCCGCTCGCCGCGTGGTCGTGGTAGCCTGCGCGGCGCATGACTCCGGAGACGGACGCAGAACTCGCGGCGCAGCGGATCGGCACGACGATCGGCACCTGGAAGATCGAACGTGTGCTCGGCATCGGCGGCATGGCGAGCGTCTTTCTGGGCCGCCGCGCGGATGGATGCGCCGCGGCCATCAAGGTCCTCCACCCCTACCTGCTCGACATCAGCGAGCTCCGGAAGCGCTTCCTCCGCGAAGGGCCGATCGGCAGCGCGCTCGCGACCGTCGGCCCGCTCTGCGAAGGGCTGCCGCAGGTCTACGAGTCGGGCGTGGCAGAGGACGGTTCGGCCTTCCTCGCGATGGAGTTGCTCGACGGAGAGACCATCTTCGATCGCATGGCGCGCAAGGGCGTGCTCTCCGTCGACGAGGTGCTGCGTATCGCGCACAAGGTCCTCGACGTGCTCGTCGTCGCGCACACGTTCGGCATCGTGCACCGCGACCTCAAGCCCGAGAACCTGCACCTCGGCAGGGACGCGCGGATCAAGGTGCTCGATTTCGGCATCGCCCGCGTCGACGCGCTGCCGGAGGGCACGGCGGAGCTGCCCGAGAAGACGGCCACGAAGGCCGGCATCGCCATCGGCAGCTACGAGTACATGGCGCCCGAGCAGGCGATGGGCAAACCCCAGGAGATCGACGGTCGGACCGACCTCTTCGCGCTCGGCGCCACGATGTTCCGCCTGCTCGGCGGTCGTTACGTGCACGGCGATCTCGACGGCCCGATGTTGCTCGTCGCCGCGGCCACGAGGCAAGCGCCGCCGCTCGCCTCCCTCGCGCCCGCGGTCCCTTCCGCGGTGTGCGCCGTCGTCGACCGCGCGCTCGTGTTCCGCAAGGAGGAGCGATACCCCGACGCGGCGACGATGCGCTTCGACGTGTACGCGCTGCGCGGCGGCAAGACGCCGCCCTACGTGACGGCCATCGCCGAGGGGCGTGTTCGCCCGGGGGATCGCCTGCCGACGCGCTGAGCTCCCCGCGTTCGCTTGACAATACGCGCGGCGCCGCGTCCCATCGCTGCCGTGGAAGCGTTCATGATGTGCGGGTGGCCCGCGTGGGTGATGTTGCTCTGCGGGATCGTGGGCTTCTGCCTCGCCGTCCTCGGGCTCGTGCTCTCTGGCTACGAGAAGCATCGCCCCAGCCTGATCGTCTCCGGGCTCGCGGTGTTCGTGTGCTTCACGGCCATCGGACTGGGCCCCGTCGGCGCGATGTTCGGCCGCGCCGCGACGGATCGAGCGCTCGCGGGCGGCGCGGTCGAGCCGTCGATGAAGGACCAGATCCGCCAGGCAGGGTATGCCGAGGCCGACGCATGCAAGGATGTCGGCGTGGGCCTCGGGACGGCGCCGCTCATCGTCTCGCTCGCAGCGTTCGTGCTCGCGATCGTCCTGTTCAAAAAGAAGAGCTGATCAAGCTGCCACGTCGATCCCGATCGCCACGACGAACCTCTCCGCGAGCGCCTGCGCCGCCGCCGCGTCGGGCAAGCCGAGGACCCCGAGCGCCTCGTCGCGCCCCGCGTCCCGCGCCCTCGGCGAGAGGAGCCCGCGCGCCGCTTCTCTTCGCGCCGCCTCGACGCGCGAGCGCGCCGCCGGATCGAGCCGCCGCTTCGCCCACGCGTCGATCTCGAACGCGAGCGCCGCGTGGCGCGCCTCGTCCTCGGCGATACGCGCCATCACGCCGCGCACCTCCGCGTCTTTCGCGAACGTCGCTTGCCACCGCGCGACGAGCGCGCCAAACGCCTCGCGCACGCAGCCCTCGGCCGCGTTGTGCGCGGCGAGCTCCTCCAGCGAGATACGCCGCGTCGCGCCCGCGGGCAGGGTCCTCATGCGCGCCCCGTACCTCCGCGCGAGGGAGCGCGCCTTTCGCGTGTGCCTCCGCTCCTCCGCGCCCGCCCGCGAGGCCGCGCGCAGCAATCTCCGCGGCGCCCCGAGCGCGGCGAGGTCTCGCCGGAGCTCACGGAACGCGATCACCGAGGCGGCCTCGAGCTCGGCCGCGTGGGCGAGCCACGCTCCCGGCGTCGCGAGACCCCTGGTGGACAAACCTTTTCCCGGGCCGCCGTACCCGAGCGGCCGCCTCCCCGCGCTGCAGTCGGACATCTGCGTGCACTCGATCGCCGGAATGGTCTCCCCGCCCTCTTGCGTGATCGACGTCGGCACACACGAGATGCCGTTCGCGCATTTTCGCTCGCATTCCTGGGCGATCCAGTCCCCTGCGTCCTCGACGCCGCCGTCGCTGCTCGGCGGCAGGAGCGGGATCACGGTCACGTTGTCGGGACAAGGCCCGCACGCGATCCCGCGCGCCCCGAGCGCCGTCGTGGCGATGATCATCCCGAGCAGTTTGTCCAGGTGTCTCCGGGTCATACGATCTCCCTCAAGGTTCCGTGCTGATCACGATGGAGCGGACCTGCTCGGCCCCGGGCGTGGGCGCGCCCGGTCCCGCGGCGACGCCTCCGCTCGGCACGACACGCGTGACCCAGACGCGAAAATCACATTCCGCCGTCCCGGGCGCGAGGGCGAGGTCGGCGGGCTGGATCTCGTAGGCCCCGATGTCCTGCGAGAAGTGGCGGAGGATCGGGTAGGACAAACAGGCGGCCGCGACCTCGACCCACGTCTCGAACGCGCCTGCGCTCGCCACGTCCCAGGTGATCGGAATGGGCGAGGCGCGGGAGACGGTCGTGCTCGGGCCGGAGAGCAAAAAGGGCGGCGGGGTCACGAGGTTGGTGACGGCGCGCTCGTCTCCGCGCGATAACACGAGCTCGAACTGCGTGGCGCTCGTCTCGATTTGCGCCACGTACCGCGCGTCGGCCGCGACGAGCGGCACCTCGGGGCCACCTGCCTCGGCGAAGGTCAAGCGATCGGGGCTCGCGAGCTCGATCCACATCCCGTCGCCGATCAACGTGGCGAGGACCTGCGCCGTGCCGCCGTTCGTGCGGAGCTCGGCGAGGATCCCGATCTCGGCCGGCGAAAACTCGCGGGTGGTGGGCGGCTCGTAAGGTTCGCTGCAGGCCGGGGCGGAGGCGAGGAGCAAAAAGGCGAGCGCCGGGGAACGCATCCCCGGAGCCTACCCGAAATTCGCCTCCGCCGGGAGCATCGGGGACGTCAGCGCCGCACGGCGCCGTGGGGTTTGCCCTCGCCGTACCCCGCGAGCGTCTGCACCCCGATCACGGCCTTGTCGCAGAGCTCCGGCAGGCTCCTCGCGCCGGCGTAGGTGCACGCCGATTGCACGCCCGTGATCATGTCGACGAGCAGCGCGCCCACGCTCTCCTTGCCCTCCTGGATGTAAATACGCGACGTCGAAATGCCCTCCCGGAAGAACCCCTTCTTCGCGCGCTCGAACGCGTCGAGCTCCGCCGCCCTGTCGTGCACGGCGCGGGCGCTCGCCATGCCGTAGTTCTCCTTGTAAAGCGCGCCCTCGCGGTCCTCTTTCACGTCGCCGGGGCTCTCGTACGTGCCCGCGAGCGCGGTGCCCACCATCACGCGCGACGCGCCCGCCGCGAGGTAAAGCGCCACGTCGCGCGGGTATTTCACGCCGCCGTCGGCCCACACGTGTTTGCCGTGTTTGCGCGCCTCGCGCGCGCACGCGAGCACCGAGCTGAACGTCGGGCGGCCCGCGCCGGTCTGCATGCGGGTCGTGCACATCGCGCCCGGGCCCACGTTCACCTTCACGATGTCGGCGCCCGCCTCCAGCAGATCACGCGTGCCCTCGGCCGTGCACACATTGCCGGCCACGAGCGGCACGGCGTCGCCGATGGCCTTACGCACCACGCGGATGGCCTCGATCATGCGCCGCTGATGGCCGTGCGCCGTGTCGAGCACGATCGCCGAGACCCCGATGTCCACGAGGCGGCGGGCGACGTCGGGCGCATTCGCGGAGATACCCACGGCCGAGGCGACCATGAGCTCGCCGCGCGCGGACAAACTCGGCCGGAGCAGCTCCAGCCGCACGGCGTCGTCGCGCGTCAAGACACCCACGAGCTTGCCCTGGGCGTCGAGCACGGGAACGGCCTTCACGCGCGCCTCTTCCATGAGCAGGAAGGCGTCGCGGTTCGGCGTGCCCGCGGCGATCGTCACGAGGCGCGAGGACATGAGCGCCGAGGCCGGCGTGTATTGGTCCCGATCCCGGAGATCCGCGTGGGTGACGATGCCGAGGACGCGGCGCTCGTCGTCGACGACGACGACCATGTCGTGGGATCGTTTGCGGATGATGCCTTGCACGTCGCGCAGGCTCTCGCGCGGCGAGACGGCGAGGGGCGTGTCGTAGCGGGGATCGGCGCCCTTGATGTGCCGCACGATTCGCTCGGTGGTATCGAGCGCCATGTCCTGGGGGAGCACGCCGAGCCCGCCGAACCGGGCCATGGTCTCGGCCATACGTTTGCCCGTGACGGCATTCATGTTCGCCGAGACGATCGGGTGGGATCCGCCCGGGAAATCGACCGGCCGGAGGTCGACGTCGAGGCGCGAGACACCTTCGAAGAACCCGGGGGTCAAGAAGACGTCTTCGAGCGCGAGCTCGAGGCTCTCGTCACGCTCGGGGTGGAGGAATCGCATGCGTCCATCGTAGCCGGACGCCGCGAGCACGACGAGGGATGCGTGGTCTTATTGCGGCCCGGCGGGAGCGGGCTCGGCGGGCGCAGCGGGCGCGGGCTCGGCCGGCTCCTGTGCGGGCTCGGGCGTGGGCGCGGGCGTGGGCTCGGGCGTGGGCTCGGGCGCGGCCGGCGGCTCGCTCGGCGTGGGCTTCGCCTTCTCCTCCTTCGGCGCAGGCAGGAGGTCGCCCGTGATGTTCAGCGCGACGATGATGTACGGCACGGCCTGCGAGACGTCCTGCCCCGTGCGATAAGGGGATTTCAGCCACCAGTTCGCGACGAGCAGCACCGTCGGCTCGAATGCCGCGCCGTCCGGCTTCGTGAACGTCCAGGCCGCGATGGGGCCCACGCGGTGGATTGCGCCGGGCGCGCGGTCCTTGTCGTCGCCGGGCGCGAAATGTTCGTCATTGTAAAACGCTCGGCCCGTCGTCCAGCGGAAGCCCACGGTCAGGCGGTTGTCGAGGCCCTGGAAGAGGAGGTCGGTGTCGCTCGAGTACCAGAAGCCGCCGTCGCCCACGAGCAGATCGTAGAAGATATCGTAGAAGACGCGGTCGCCCTGGCGGAGCTTCATGTCGGGGCGGCCGAAGCGGAAGAGGTTGCGCGCGGCGATCGGGCCGACCTTGAACTGGAGGTTCGAGCCGACGATGAGCTGCGTGCCCGTCGTCGAATAGTTCTTCTCCGGATTGCCGTCCGCGAGGTCGCCGCGCCGCTCGATCTCGGTGTCGCTGTAGTTGACCTTCGTCGCGTCCGCCGTGGCGTACGATTGCAAGAAGTTGAAGGCGCCGAAATACCCGATGCCCTCGTAGAGCGCCCAGAGCTGCAGGAAGCTCGCCGGCTGGATCTGGATCGTGGGGCCGCCGCGCGCGAACGCGCCGCTCAGCGAGGGCGCGACGCCGATCCCGATGAAGTTGTCCCGGAGCGCCGGGCTCTCGCTCTTGTACAGCCGGTAACGATAGACGAACCGCGCGTCCGTGATGAGGCCGAGCGGGTTCCAGCGGAACAGGGTCAAATCGCTATAGACGATCCGGTGCTGCGGGGGCGGACCGTTGCGGTACGTCTGGGCCTCGGCGTCCGGGGCGGTCGAGAGGGTCACGAGCGCGGCGAGGGCGGCGAAAGAAGCGGCGAAAAAGCGGCGCATGGGGGGCTCCGTGGAGAGGCGCGGGCCTCATGAAATGGGCATCCTATGGCCCTTCTTCATAGGAGGTCAAGCGTTCAGGACGGCCCGCGCCCGTCACGCCGCCCGCGGTTGACGGAGCATGCCCTCGCACAACGATCTCGTTTGGAACGGGAGGAGGTCACGTAGCGCGAGCCTTGCCGCGTCGCGTAAGAGCGCCCCGGGCGTTCACGTCCCTCGTTTTCGTTCCGACGGAGATGCGCCGCATGAGGACCTCGACACGCCGCCGTTTCTGGCTCCTCTGCCTGCCCCTCGCCGCCTGCGGCGGCTCCGCGACGACCGAGCCGGCGGGCGTCGATCTGCCGGCCGAGGTCGACCCTTACCCGCCCATTTTCGCGAATCGGTTCTTCCTCGCCCTTCCCGGCTCGGAGGCGCCCGAGGACGTCACGCTGGACCTCGACAAGGCGAAGGCGCTCGAGATGTTCGGCGAGGAGGCGGCGAGGCAAATCCGGGTCCTCGACGTGGACTCCACGGCCCTGCTCGGGAACGTGCTCGATTCCATTCGAGACGCCTGCGGCCATGGCTTTCGGCTCGATCGGAAGGACCCGCGATACGATTGCACGCAGACGCCGCTCGGCCGGACCTTCGGGCCCGCCTGGCGCACGTCGGCCGAGTTTGCCCTGGTGCGGCTGCTCGGCATGACGCCGGCGAACACGAACCTCTCGGGGACGAGCCTCGAGACGTTCGCCAAGCTGCTCGAGCAAAACCCGGGCACGTTCCGCTTCGATTTCCCCGCGGTGCTCGCCGAGACCCTGGGCATCGGGCGCACCGACCCGATCGTGCCGACGGAGGCCCTGGTGCGCGCGCTCCAGGAGAACCTGCTCGGCACGCACCCGGGAATCGGTAACCCCGAGGGAAGGCTGCCCGTCACCCTGTACGACGCATTGAAGGACCTCTCCACGTTGCCCGAGAAATTCGGCCCCGTGGCGGGGAGCGTGGGGCACCCCGGCGTGCTCGTGCCGGACGACGGTCATTTCTCCACGCGGAGCGACGTGCTCGGCCCTGATTTTCGCATGCGCGTGGTCGCCCGGTCGAACCTGCGGCGCGTGCGCGGGATCGACCTCTCCACGGGCGGAGGGGATATGTTCGTGATGGAGGGGAGCGCGCCGCTCTCGTTCGATTTCGAGGACCCGGCGCGGCTCGTGATCGAGGGCGTCGCCGACGTGCCCACGGTCGACATGCGCTTCTCGACCGTGGAGGCGCCCCATTTCGTGGCCTCGTGCGAGGCCGATCCGGCGTGCCGGCCGTTTTTCCTGGAGTCGACCGTGACGAGCGGCTCCGCGCGCGCATACGGGCAGCGGTCGTACGACCGTTGTTACGTCCGGCTCGACGACGATTGCCTCGTCGGCGTGGAGATCGGGCAGCGCGGCGCGCCGCCGGGGTGGATCACGTTCGAGAATGCGATCCGCGGCGTGTCCGTGCCGGAGCCTCGATTCTTGTGGGACCTCCTCGGGGAGGTCGCGCAGATCGCGCTGCACGACCCGACGGGCGACGGCAGGCAGGACATCGCCGAGGGCGCCGCGCGGCCGGTGTTCGCCTTGCGGGGCGTGCCGATCGGCCCGCGCGGCGCCGAGCTCGTCGAGGAGATGCGGCCGACCTTGCAATCGCAGGCGGATTTCATGGCGAACGTGATCGTCGGGCGGTTCTGGGAGGAGAACGACGACCTCGATTTCTACGTGCGGCGCGGCGCGGAGGGAGGCCCGCCGCTCCTGTATTTCGTGGCGCCGTCCGATCGGAGGCCCGATCCTGCGGGCTCCGGGGCGCCGAAGCCGTATCGATACGAGCGCCCCGGGTTCTTCGCGCGCCCGGACCTCGCCGAGGAGAGCCGCGTATCCAGGCGAGACATCGCGGGCGTCTCCGACACGGAGCACGAGAAGGCGCCCCTGCCGCCGGGCGAGCACGTGTTTTATGCGGAGGACGACGCCGAGGACGTTTACGAGATCCGGATCTGGGTGCCCGACGACGAGGAGGGACGCGACATGGTCGTCGATCTCGACAAGGTCGCCTCGCGGAGGCCGCGATGACCACGAAACGATGCGCCGCGCTGCTCGCCCTTCTCGGCGCCTCGGCCGCGGGCTGCGTCGAGCCCGTCCGCCTCGAGCCGCCCCCGCCCGAGGGCGAGCTCGCCGTGGGCGAGAGCCGCGAGGTCACGCTGCGGTTCTTGCGGCTCGACGTGGAGGATTTCGCGCAGACGCTCGGCCTGGAGGAGCTCCGCCGGTTGCCGCGAAAAACGCTCGAGGAGACCTGGCTGCTCGACATGGAGCTCCGGCCGCTCGTGGAGAATGCGCTCGAGAGGTTCATGAACCTGCCCACGGAGGAGGCGAAGGCGCTCCCGCAGCCGGCCTGGAACATGTTTTACCTGCTCCACATGACGCCGGAGAACGCGCGGCTCGAAGGCACGGCGCTCGCGGGGCTTTCGGCCGTGGGCGAGGCGGTCGGGATCTCGCCGTCGCAGATCCTCGCGGACCTCACGGGCGCGGGGCCGAACGAGCGGATCGCCGATCACGCGATCGTCACCGATGTCGTCCTGGAGCAGGTCGTCGGGACACATCCGCGCGCGCGATTCCGCCGCGGCCCTTCGACCGAAGGTCACCCCGAGGGCCTCTACCCCGTGGACGAGGGCAAGATCGCCCTCAGCCTCCACGACGTGGCCACGGATTTCGCCTCGCTCTCGGAGAGGTTTGGCCCGGCGTCCCTCGCGCCGGACGATCCACGCGGCCCTGCACATCCGGGGTTTCTCCGGTCCGCGTCCGGCCTCTCGACGTCCGAGGGGGGCTTCCGGATGACGGTGCGGCTCGACGTGAATGCGCTCCCGTACCGGGGCATCGACGCCTCGCACGCGCGCGTCGCGAGCGTGAATTCGATCGGCGGGCAGATGGACCGCGCCTTCGATTTCACGGATCCGCGCTGGCTCGAGGTCGAGGGGCTCGCGGAGGAGCTCTCGATCCGGGAGATGACGATGACGATCGCGGAGGACCCGCGGTATCTCGTGCCGGGGACGAGGCGGGATCCGCGGCCGCTCGGCGATTCGCCCGTGTGGAGCGCGGCGCCGTGGGCCGAGGAGCGTGTCCTCGCCGAGACGGGGCGGCGCCTCGCGGCGCGGATCCCGCCCCATTGCACCTCGTATTCGCCCGCGGGGGAGGTCTCCGATCCGTTCGAGGCCGTGCGCGTGTGCATCGACGCGGACGGCTGGGTGCAGATCGACATCGACCCCAGCGTGATCCTGGAGGGTCCGCCGCCCGCGCCCGGGTATTTCTGGGACATGCTCCTCGAGGTCGCGCAGGCGCGTATGCACGACGGCGGGCTCGCGGAGGGCGAGGCGAACGTCGTGATGCCCGTGCGCGACGTGCCCGTGGGTGTGTCGGCGGACGTGGTCGTCGCGCGCATTCGCGAGAACATCGAGCAGAACCCCGCGGCGCTTCGCGCCATGGCCGAGGCGCTGACCGGAAATACCCGGGGCGACGCCGATTTCTTTTACGTGAAGCCCGAGGGCCGCGCCGAGGATTGGCTCTATTTCGTGGCGCCCGAGGACATCCGCGAGGACGCGGAGGGCCAGCCCGTGCGGCCGTATGCCTACACGGATCCCGGTTTTTACGCCGATCCCGCGCTCGGGCAGAAGATATCCTCGCGCGTCGAGATCGACGGGGACACGGCGCACGAAAAGGTCCGGGTCGAGCCGGGAGACCGGCTTTACGTGAAGGACGCCGAGGGGCGCGTCTTCGAGATCGTCGTCTCCGGGAAGCCGAGCCGGTACAGGCTCGCGCTCGTCGTGACGCGCGCGTCGTGATTCGATCGAAGGGGAGAGCACCATGGCACGTCGTCCGCTGCGTATCGCGTCCCTTCCCCTCGCCCTCGGCTCGCTGCTCGCGTCGGCCGGCGCGAATGCGTCCGGGCTCGACGCCCCGCTCGTGGGGAGCGGGCAATCGGGGCCGACGATCGGCGACGCCGCCGCCATTCACTGGAACCCCGCGGCGCTCGCCGATATCGATCGGCCCGAGCTCTTCGGCGGCGCGGGCGTCGTCGCGGGCAGGGTCGGGTATCGACGCGAGCGGCGGGGGACATACCAGACGCCCGACGCCCTGCGCCTGCGAGGGCCCATGGCGGAGGGAGAGATCGCCCCGGAGAAACGCGGCTGGGCCGAGGAGGTGGTCGCGACGCCGCTCGCGCCGACGGGGGATCTGTTTTTTGCGATGCCGATCGCGCGTCGGCGCCTCGTCCTCGGCCTCGGCGCCTACGTGCCCTACGCGGCGGCGCTCGATTTCCCGAACAATGGCGCGCAGGCCTGGCAGCTCCGGCAGGCCTTCATCGTGGCGAATTTCGTGACGGCGAGCGCGGCGGTGCGCGTCCTGCCAAACCTCTCGTTCGGCGCGGGCGTCTCGTACGTGGGCGGGCTCGCGAGCCTCTCCAAGAAGCAGGACTTCGCGGAGCTGCCCGAGTTCCAGCGCGCGTTCTCCGACCCGCCGATCGGACAGCCGAACGAGTTCGGCCCGGACGCGCCGAGCCACGTGCGCGAGCTCGACGTGCTCTCGCGGCCGATTTCGATCACGAACGCCCTGAGCCACGGCTTCTCGTTCAACGCGGGCCTCCTGTACGAGCCCACGGAGCGCGTGCGCCTCGCGCTCGCGTATCAGCACGGCGCGAAGATGCGTTACCGGGGGCGCTTCGCGCTCGACATGAACGATCCGTTCTTCACGCAGGACCTCGCCGCGCAGGGGCTCCGGTATCCGGAGCTCGTCGAGGGCGACGCCGAGCTCGCCTTCCGGCTCCCCAGGCGGCTCACCGCGGGCGCGGCGTATCAGGCGACCGATTCGTTTCGCGTGGACGGGTTCGTCCAGTACATCACCTATTCGGACGTGGACGCGTTCGTCGTGACGACCCGCTCGCCGGCCCTCGCGCAGCCGAAGCTCGGGATCGGGCCGTCCGTGCGAGCGGTCTTGCCGAGGCGCTGGAACGACACGGTCTGGGTCGAGGCCAATGCGCGCCTCGCGCTCTCGCGGCGCTTCACGATGTCGGCGACGGTCGGGTATCAATCGCCCGCCTCCCCCGACGAGACGATCGACGTGGGCTCGCCGGACGGGCACAGGCTGATCGGCGGCCTCGGGGCCGTGGTGCGGGCGACGCGCTGGCTCGATCTGCACGCCGACGCCCGCGCGCAGGGCATCTTGCCGAGGACGGTGACGACCTCGCGCAGCGACGTGGGCAATGGGAGGTACACGATGGCGATCGGATACCTCGGCGGGCACGCGAAGGCCCGCTTCTAGCCCCGAGCGCCTCGATTTCTCGCTTCGCGCCCGCCGCCTCCTCCGCTACGCTCGACGGGAGGAGGCTTTCTTCATGCGACACGGAATCACTCTTCGCGTGGTTATGCTCTCGCTCGTCGCTCTTTCGATCGCGGCTTGTGGCGGGGGAGAGGGCGAGAGCAGCGGGACGACGAGCCCCGGGCAAGGCGGCGCGGGCGGCGGCGGGCAGGGCGGCGCGGGCGCCGCAGGGGGCGGCGGACAAGGGGGCTCCGGCGGGGGCCAGGGCGGCGCGGGCGGCGTGATGAACGCGGACATCCCGGGCGGCGGGACCGTCCTCTTCGAGGAGACCTTCGAGGACGGTGATTTCGCCGCGCGTGGCTGGTACGACGGCGCGGAAGGGGCGCTGTCGACGGCCGAACACGCGCCCGGCAGCGCCACTTCGTTCGAGTGCGCCTTCGCGCCCGGCGGGACCGCGTGCGCGCAGGGCAAACCCGCCCGTCACCCCGTGACGCCGACGAATTCGGTGTACCTGCGGTTCTGGCTCAAGTTCAGCGACGACTGGGTGGGCTCGGGGAAGCCGTATCACCCGCACATGTTCCATTTCCTCACGAACGAGGACGACAAATGGGTCGGGCCCTCGCATACCTACCTCACGACGTACACCGAGGTCGTGCAGGGCAAGGCGTTCCTCGGGCTGCAGGACAGCAAGAACGTCGACCTCGGCTGCATCCTGCGCAACAACGGGACGTTCGTCGGCTGCAATGGGAGCTTCGACGATTACATGTTCACCGAGGACCGCTCGGCGTGCGCGTGCAACGGGCTCGCGGGGCTCGTCGAGGGGCGCGATTGCTTCGCGAACGGCGACGGCACCTGGTACAGCTCGCGGCACTGGACGGCCGACGGCGCCTTCACGGACGCCGCGGGCCCGAACGCGAAGAACACCTGGCACCTCGTGGAGGTCTACTTCGAGCTCAACACGATCGAGAATGGGATCGGCCTTCCGAACGGGAAAATCCGCTGGGTGCAGGACGGCAAGACCCTGATCGAGAGCGACGAGATCCTCTTCCGCACGGGCGCCCACCCCGACATGCAATTCAATCAGTTCGCGATGCTCCCCTACATCGGCGACGGCTCGCCCGTGGATCAGCGCTTCTGGGTGGACGATCTCATGGTCGCGACGGCCCGCCCCTGAGCCATCGATCGAGCAAGCGCGGGGGAGGCCGCCTGGCCGAAAAAGTGCACGCCCCGTGCTAGCTTCCGAGTGGCGACTTTCGCATGCCGACGCAGGACGTCTCCCCGTTCGCGATTTCCCAGGTCGTTCACGAAGGTCGAAGCACCATCGTCCTCCGCGGCGTCCGGACGGCCGATCGCGTCCCCGTGATCCTGAAGGTGCTCGATCGGAGGCGCAGCCGACCGCGTGATCTCGAGCGCTTGAAGCACGAATACGAGATCGGCAAGCAGCTCGACCTCCCGACCATCGTCAAGCCGCTCGGCCTCGAGACGTACGAGGGAATGCCGGCGCTCGTGATGGAGGATTTCGGCGGCGAGTCGCTCGATCGCCTCCTCGGCGCGCCCATGCCCATCGAGCGCTTCCTCGTCCTCGCGTCCCGTATCGCGTCGGCCCTCGCGGACCTCCACCAGCGTGACGTCATCCACAAAGACCTGAAGCCCCAGAATATCCTCGTCAACGCGGCCACGGCCGAGGTCAAGCTCTCCGATTTCGGGCTCGCGGTTGGTCTGCCCCGTGAGCACAAGGCCCCCGAGAGCCCGAGCCTCATCGAAGGCTCGTTGCCCTACCTCTCGCCGGAGCAGACGGGCCGGATGAACCGGGCGATCGACAGCCGCGCCGACCTCTATGCCCTCGGCGTGACGTTTTATGAAATGCTCACCGGGCGCCTGCCCTTCGAGGCCGTGGACGCGCTCGAATGGGTGCATTGCCAGATCGCCCGTGTCCCGGAGCCGCCCGGAGCGTGGGTCCCGGCCCTGCCCGAGGTCCTCTCCGCGCTCGTCATGAAGCTCCTCGCCAAGATGGCGGAGGATCGTTATCAGACCGCGCGGGGCTTGCAGCACGACCTCGAGCGATCCCTCGCCGAATGGCGCGCCAAAGGGAGGATCGACCCGTTTCCCCTGGCCGAGCACGACGCCTCGGGCCGCCTCGAGATCCCCCAGAAGCTCTACGGCCGCGCCGAGGAGATCGCCGCGCTGCTCGGCGCCTTCGAGCGCGTGGCCGGCACGGGATCTCCGGAGGTCGTGCAGGTCTCGGGCCACCCCGGCATCGGCAAATCGTCGCTGGTCCACGAGCTCTACAAGCCCGTCGCGCGCGCGCGTGGCTTCTTCATTTCGGGGAAATTCGACCCGTACAACCGCGACATCCCCTACGCCACGTTCGTCCGGGCGTTCCGGGAGCTCGTGCTCGAGATCCTGGCCGGCAGCGAGGAGCGTATCGCCGCATTTCGGCGAGAGCTCGAGCGCGCCCTCGGGGTCAATGGCCAGCTCGTCGTGGACGTGATCCCGGAGGTCGAGCTCGTCGTCGGGAGGCAGCCGCCGGTCGCCGAGCTGCCGCCGACCGAGGCGCAGAACCGGTTCCGCATCGTCTTCCGCCACTTCATCGGGGTGTTCGCCAGAGAGCCGCACCCCCTCGTGTTGTTCCTCGACGATCTCCAGTGGGCCGACGCCGAGAGCCTCGGGCTCCTGCGTGATCTCGTGACGCACCCCGAGGTGCGCCATCTCCTCTTGATCGGCGCGCACCGGGACAATGAAGTGACCACCTCCCACCCGCTCGTGCGGACGATCGACGAGGTGCGAAAGGAGGGCACGCGTGTCTCTTCCATCGTGCTCGGCCCGCTCTCCCGGGAGGACCTCGCCACGCTGCTCGGCGACGCGCTCCATTGCCCACGCGAGCAGGTCGCGCCGCTCGCCGACCTGGTCCACGAGAAGACGGCCGGCAATCCCTTCTTCGCGATCCAGTTCCTCACCGCGCTCCACGAGGAGCGCCTCATCGAATTCGACGAGCACGCGGAGGCCTTTCGCTGGGAGGTGCAGAAGATCCGCGAAAAGAACTTCACCGATAACGTGGTCGGGTTGATGGTCGGGAAACTCGCGCGGCTCCCCGAGGGCACCCGGGAGGCGCTCACGTATCTCGCTTGCCTCGGGAGCACCGCGGAGGTCGCGGTCTTCTCGATGGTCCGAGGAGGCTCGGAGGCCGCGACGCACGCGGAGCTCTGGGAGGCCGTCCGCGCGGGGCTCGTCTTCCGCTTCGACGGCATGTACAAATTCCTCCACGACCGCGTCCAGGAGGCGGCGTATTCGCTCGTCCCCGAGGGCGAGCGGGCGGCTTTGCACCTCGCCATCGGCAGGCTGCTCGTCTCGCGCACGCCGCCCGAGCGGCGCGAGGAGAAGATCTTCGAAATCGTGAACCAGCTCGACCGCGGGGCCGCGTTGATCACGTCGCAGGAGGAGCGAGAGCGGGTGGCCGAGCTCGATCTGCTGGCGGGAAAGCGCGCCGAGGGGGCGACCGCTCATGCGTCGGCGTTGAAGTATCTCGCCGCCGGCTCGGCGCTCCTCGCCCGGGATGGCTGGGACCGGCGGTACGAGCTCACCTTCGCGCTCGAGCACCACCGCGCCGAATGCGAGTTCTTGACCGGCGAGCTCTCCGCTGCGGAGGCGCGGCTCGGGGTGATCTGGCGCCACGCGAGGGGCGTCCTCGACCGGGCCGCCCTGACGTGCACGCGAATCGCGCTCTACACGACCATGGACAGGAGCGACCTCGCCGTCGACGCGTGCCGCGAATACCTCGAGCTCGTCGGCGTCACGTGGCCCGCGCGGCCGACGGACGACGAGGTGCGTCGAGAATACGAGCGGCTGTGGCAGCGGCTCGGAGGCCGGCCGATCGAGGCGCTCGTGGACCTGCCCAGGGTGACCGATCCCGTCTGCCGCGCGACGATGGACGTGCTCACGGCGGTGCAATCCCCGGCGATGTTCACCGACGAGAACTTGCATTGCCTCGTCGTCGGTCGCATGGCGAACCTCAGCCTGGAGCACGGGAACAGCGACGGATCGTGCCTCGCCTACGTGAGGCTCGGCATGATCCTCGGGCCGCGCTTCGGCGCGTATCAGGCGGGCTTCCGGTTCGGCAAGGTCGGCTTCGACCTGCAGGAGAAGCTCTCGCTGCTCCGCTTCAAGGCGCGCGTCTATCTGGATTTCGGGGCCCTCGTCAATCCCTGGACCCGGCACCTCCGCGTGGGGCTCCCGCTCTTGCGGCGCGCCCAGAGCGCGGCCGAGGAGACCGGCGATCTCCTGTACGCGTCGTATACCCGCAACTGCGCGATCACGCTCGTCCTCGCCGCGGGCGACCCGCTCGACGACGTGCAGCGGGAGGCCGAGGCGTCGCTCGCATTCGCGCGGAAGGCGAGGTTCGGGCTCGTCGTGGACATCCTCACGGGGCAACTGCAGCTCATCCGGCACCTGCGCGGCCTGACGGGCGACGTCTCTTCCCTCGACGACGACCCATTCGACGAGCGCCGATTCGAGCAGCACCTCGCCGCGGATCCGCGCCTCGCGATCGCGGCCTGCTGGTACTGGATCCGCAAGCTCCAGGCGCGCTTCTTCGCGGGCGACGCCGCGGCCGCCGTCGCGTCCGCGTCGAAGGCCGAGCCGCTCCTCTGGACGTCGCCGTCCTTCTTCGAGATCGCCGAATACCATTTTCATGCCGCGCTCGCGCGGGCCACGCGCCACGACGAAGTGCCTGCCGACGAGCGAGCCGGGCACCTCGCGGCGCTCGTCGCCCACCACGGGCAGCTCGCGGTGTGGGCGGAGAGCTGCCCCGAGAACTTCGCGCATCGCGTGGCGCTGGTCGCCGCCGAGATCGCGCGTATCTCCGGCGAGGAGGCGCGGGCCGAGCAGATGTACGAGCAAGCGATCCGTTCGGCCTGCGAGAACGGGTTCGTCCAGGACGAGGCGATCGCCTACGAAATGGCGGCGCGGTTTCACCACGCGCGTGGCTTCGAGCTCTTCGCCGACACCTACCTGCGCGAGGCCCGCGCTCGATATCTTCGCTGGGGCGCCGACGCAAAGGCGCGGCAGCTCGACGCGCTTTTCCCCCCCTCCCTCGACACGAGGCTGCTCGGGCCCACCGCCACCGTCGTGGTCCAGCCCGCGGAGCTCGACCTGCTCTCGGTGACGAAGGCCTCGCAGACCATTTCGAGCGAGATCACCTTCGACAAGCTCTCGCGCACGCTGCTCACGGTCGTCCTCGAGCAGAGCGGGGCGCAAAGGGGCGCGCTGATCCGCTGCAAGGACGGCGAGGCCTCGATCGCGGCGGAGGCGTCCCTCGAGGCGAGAGGTATCTCGACGAGGATCCTCCCGGCGCGGCCGATCTCGTCGTCGGACGTGCCCGTCTCGATCGTCACGTATGCTTTCCGGACGAAGGAGCGCGTGATCCTCGACGACGCGTTCGAGGACCCGAGATACGCGGCGGACCCGTACATCACCCGCGTGAAGCCGCGGTCGCTCCTCGGCCTGCCCATTCTCCGGCAAGGCGAGGCGACCTTCTTGCTCTACCTGGAGAACAACGTGCTCTCGGGCGCCTTCACGCCTGCCCGGCTCGTCGCCCTCTCGTTACTCGCCTCGCAGGCGGCCATCTCCCTGGAGAATGCGCTGCTCCTCGAAAAGGAGCAGGCGGCGCGCGCGGAGGCCGAGGCGGCCGCGATCGACAACGAGCGGCTCTACCACGAGACCCAGCAGGCCATCCGCGTGCGGGACGAGTTCCTCACGGTGGCCTCGCACGAGCTGAACACGCCGGTGACGTCCCTCAAGCTCACGTTGCAATCGATGAACCGGGCCATCGAATCGGGGCGCGGGGGGGATCTGCACGTGATGGGCAGGCTGGTCGAGCGGGGCCTGCGGCAAGCGACGCGCCTGGCCCGGCTGAACAAGGCCCTCGTGGATGTCTCGCAGCTCCATGCAGGCCTGCTCTTGCTCGAGCGCGAGGACGTCGACCTCGCCGCGCTCGTCCGCAAGGCGGTCGACCAGCTCGCGCCGGAGCTCGCGCAGGCGCGGTGCCCGGTCCACATCCGGGGCGGCCCTCACGTCGTTGGCCACTGGGATCCCGAGCGCGTGGATCAGATCCTGACGAACCTGCTCTCCAATGCGATCAAGTTCGGCGCCGGCAAGCCCATCGAGGTCTCCTTCGGCGAGGAGCGGGGGATCGCGTGGGTCGTGATCCGGGACCACGGCATTGGCATCGACCCGGCGCGGCGGGACCAGATCTTCGAGCGCTTCGAGCGCGCCGCGTCCGAGAACTATGGTGGGCTCGGGCTCGGCCTGTACATCAGCCGCCGGATCGCGGAGGCGCACGGGGGCACGCTCCGTGTCCAGAGCGAGGTGGGCGCCGGATCGGTGTTCACGGTCGAGCTCCCCTGTGACGGCCAGGCCGCCTCGGTCAGGGAAAACCCCTGCCGATAGAGGGCGCTCGGCCCCAGGGAACCCGAGAGCGCATGGACCCGAGGGAACACCAGGGAAGGAAGGGGCGGTTGGTCCGCTGGTTCGGCGCGCGCTTCGGCCGGCCGCGCGCCGAGCTCGAGCGTGTCCTCGCCCAGGTCGACATCGAGAGGCTGCGCTTCCGCGACCTCGTGAACAACCTCGATCACGCCGTCGTCTGGGAGGCCGACGCGCAGACGTTGCGGTTCTCCTTCGTGAGCGACCGGGCCCTCGGTGTCTCCGGCATGTCGCCGGAGGAATGGATGAGCGTGCCCGATTTCTGGTCCACCTTCGTCCCGCCCCCGGATCGAGACAACCTGCTCGCGCTCTTCCGCCATTGCATCGCGGAGCGGAGGGACGAGCGGTACGATCATCGGTTTCGCCGGCCGGACGGTCGTGTCCTCTGGTTCCACACCGGCGTGCACGTGGCCGAGCGCGCGGGCAGACCGATCCTCCAGGGCGTGAGCGTCGACGTCTCCGAGCTGAAGGAGGCCATCGCGGCGCGCGAACGTATCCTCGGGATCGTCTCCCACGACCTGCGCAACCCGCTCAGCGTGATCACGATGGGCCTCGAGCTCATGGCCCGGAAAGCGCCACCCGGCGAGGCCGGGGCCGAGCTGCGGCAACGCGCCGGGACGGTCCTGCGGCAGGCGCGGCACATGGCGCGCATCATCGAGGACCTCGTGGACCTCGCGGCCCTGTCGGAGAAGCGCCTCTCGGTCGCGCACGACCCCGACGATCCACGCAAGCTCACGATGGAAGCCGTGGCGAATTTCGAGGGCAGGGCGAAGGAGAAGGGGCTGCGTTTGCAAGGCGCGTGCGCCGGAGAGCTGCCGCGGGTGCTCTGTGATCCGGTGCGGGTGCTCCAGATCCTCGGCAACCTGATCAGCAATGCGATCGACGCGACGGAGCCGGGCGGCTCCATCGTCGTGCGCGCGGAGAGGCGCGGGGACGAGGTGCTCTTCTCCGTGGCGGACACCGGCCGCGGGATCCCGGCCGAGCACCTGCCAAACCTCTTCGAGCCTTACTGGCGGGGCAGCGGCGTCGCCTACAAGGGCAGCGGGCTCGGGCTCGCCATCGTCCAGGGGCTCGTGGCCGCGCTCGGCGGCAGGGTCTGGGTCGAGAGCGAAATGGGCCGGGGCACGACGTTTTATTTCACGTTGCCCGTCGACGAGGGCTGACACCTCGCGAGCAGCGCCTCGGCCGCGCGGGTATGCTCGCGCGAGGCCGCCTCGACGAGGCGCGGGAGGTCTTCGTGCAGGCCCTCCCGCGCCGCCCGCTCGACCTCGGCGGCGTGGCGCGACAGGAGCGAGGCGCCCAGCATGCCGGCGCTGCCCTTGAGGTTGTGCGAGAGGCGCTCGAGCAAGCGTCGATCCCCGGCCGCGAGCGCGGCGCGCATGGCCTCGAGCTTCTGCCGCGCGTCGTGGATGAAATCGGTCACGAGCGTCGCGAGCGGGTTCTCCGCGTCGAGCGCCGCGACGAGCCGGAGCCTTTCGAACGCCTCCTCGTCGAGGACGGGCTCGTCCGGCGGGCGCACGGCCGGCATCTGCGGCGTCGAGGGGGGCCTCGTTCGTTCGAGGGCCGAGCGCTCGAGCGCGGCGACGAGCTCCTCGATACGGATGGGCTTGGAGACGAAATCGTCCATGCCCGCCGCGAGGCAGTCCTTCTGGTCCTCCTGCATTGCGTTCGCCGTCATCGCGACCACGCGAGGTCGGCCCCGGAAGGGCCCGGCTCCGCGGAGCCTACGCGTGGCCTCGAGGCCGTCCATCTCCGGCATCTGGACGTCCATGAAGACGAGGTCGTATTCCTTGCGCGTGACGGCCTCGAGCACCTCGAGCCCGTTCGCCGCGATGTCCACGCGATAGCCGAGCCGCTGGAGCAGGAGGCTCGCGACCTTCTGGTTCACCACGTTGTCCTCGGCGAGCAGGATCCGCAGCGGATGCCGCTCGCCGAGCGTCGGATCCATCGCCGGGCCGCGCGGGGCGCGCGAGGGGCGCACGACCGATCGCGAGAGCGCGCGCATGATCGCGTCGAAGAGGCTCGATTGCTTGACGGGCTTGGAGAGGCAAGCGGCCCTGAGCTCGGCCGCCTCCCGATGCGTGGCGAGGTCGCTCGACGTGAGCAGGAGGAAAGGCAACGCGGCGAGGCGCGGATCCCGGCGAATGGCGGCGCCGAGCTCGAAGCCGTTCATGCCGGGCATGGACACGTCGAGCAACACGAGGGCGATCGGGAAGGGCTCGTCGGGCGGCGCCACCTCGGCGCGGCGCTGCAGCACCTCGAGCGCCTCGTCGCCCGAAGCGGCGAGCACGGGGGTGAGGCCGAAGGCGCGCGTCTGCTCGGCGAGGATCCGGCGGTTCGTGGCGCTGTCGTCGACGATGAGGACCTGCTTGCCCGAGAAGTCCTGCCCGGCGAGGGCGAGGGCCTCCGAGAGGTCTTGCCCGAGGTCGGGCGCGGGGGTGGTCTCGAGCGTGAACTGGAAGGTGGTGCCGACGCCCTCCTCGCTCTCGACCTGGATCTCGCCGCCCATGAGGCCGACGAGGCGCTTGCAGATCACGAGGCCGAGCCCGGTGCCGCCGTATTTGCGGGTGATCGAGGCGTCGACCTGGGAGAAGGACTGGAAGAGCCGCCCGAGCCGGTCCTTCGGGATGCCGATGCCGGTGTCGCGCACGGAGAACTGGAGCGCGAGCTTGCCGGGCGGCGCGGGCGCCGGCGCGGGGGTGATCTCCACGAGGACCTCGCCCTTCGCCGTGAACTTCACCGCGTTGCCGAGCAGGTTCACGAGGACCTGCCGGAGCCGGGTCACGTCGCCGAAGATGCCGGCGGGCGCGCTTGGATCGATGTAAGCGCCGAGCTCGAGGCCCTTCTTGCGGGCCGCGACGGCCACGAGGTCGAGGGCCTCCTCCACGCAGGGGCGGAGCGCGAAGGGTTGCTCCTCGAGGTCCATGAGCCCGGCCTCGATCTTCGAGAAATCGAGGATGTCGTTGATGATCGCGAGCAGCGCCTCGCCGCTCTGGCGGATGGTCTCGACGACGTCGTGTTGCTCCTCGCCGAGCGGGGTGTCGAGCAGCAGCCCCGTCATGCCGAGCACGGCGTTCATGGGCGTGCGGATCTCGTGGCTCATCGTGGCGAGGAACCGTGACTTCGCGGCGTTGGCGAGGTCGGCCTCCCTGCGCGCGGCCTCGAGCGCGGCGTTCTTCGCGAAGAGCTCCTCGCTGGCGAGGTGCTGCGCGGTGACGTCGATGAAGAGCCAGAGCCTGCCGCGGTGCTCGCGTTCGCCGGTGGTGGTGCTGGAGATGCTGAGCACGCGCCGCGGCGGCCCCTCGAAGACCCAGCGCGTGTCCCGCAGCTCGGCGCCGGGCTGGTTCATGACGGCGAGCGCGCTCCTGCGGAGGCCGGCGCGGTCCTCGGCGCGGCTCCAGAGGGCGGCCATCGCGCGCGCCACGCGGGCTGGCTCGTGCGCGCCGTCGGGCAGGCCGAGCAGCGCGGCGGCGGCCGCGTTCACCCACGCCTCGCAGCCGCGATCGTCGACGAAGACGAGGCCGTGCGGCAGGGTCTGGAAGACGGCGTCGAAGCGCGCGATGGCGGCGGCGGCGAGCTCGGTCTTGCCGAGGTGGCGCGCGAGCAGGTGGAAGAGCGGCAGCGCGGCGACGAGGGCGCGCCGCTCCTCGGCCGAGAAGGGCGCGCCTTGCCGGCGGACGAGCGCGAGTCCGCCTGCGTCGTCGTCGGTGGACCAGGGCAGGAGGGCGAGGTTTCCGTCGCGCAGGCCACGCGGCAGGCCCATGTCGGCGGTCACGGCGGCGTCGAAGACGGGGCGCGCCGACTCGAGGGCGCCGGCGAAGATCGAGGCGTGCGCGATGCCGTCGGGCAGGACGCCGGCCGGGGCGCTGGCGAGGGCGAGGGCCGTGACGGGGTCGATCCTGCGGAGGGCGAGGACGGCGTCGGCCTGAAAGCGCTCGTGGAGCACGGCGAGCACGCGCGGGAGGGCGGCGTCGGGGTCCCCGGCGCCGAGCGCGGCGAGCAGGGCTTCGGGCGTGCTCGTCGCCATCACGGGGAGGCGGCGAACGAGAGGATCTCGTTCGTCACGCGTTCGGGGGCGCTCCAGTGAGGCAGGTGGCCGGTCGCGTCGAGGACCTGGAGCTCGGCGCGTGGGATGTGGCGCGCGAGGTAGGCGCCGACCTCGACGGGGACGGCGATGTCGGCCTGCGACTGCAGGACGAGCGTGGGGATCTGGAGGGCGGGGAGGTCTCGGCGGTGGTCGGATTCGAAGGTGGTACGGGCGACGTGGAGGCCGATGTCGGGCCGGAGGGCGGCGAGGGTCTGGGCGAAGTCGCGGGCGAGGTCGGGCTTGTCGGGGTTGGCCGTGGCGATCGGGGCGAAGCCGCTGGCCCAGGCGTGGAAGTTCGACTGCATGGCCTCGTAGAGGCCGTCGAGGTCCTCGCGCTTGAAGCCGCCGACGTACCCTTCGTCGTCGAGGTAACGCGGCGAGGCGCCGAGCAGGATGAGCTTGCGGAAGCGGCGAGGCTCTTCGATCGCGGCGAGGACGCCGATCATGCCGCTCATGGAGTGGCCGACGTAGATGACGTGCTCGAGGGTGAGCTCTTCGAGCAGGTGGAGGAGGTCGAGCGCGTAGCTGCGGAGGCTGCCGTAGCGGCGGGGGCTGTAGGCGGAGAGGTCGGAGTGTCCGGCGCCCACGTGGTCGAAGAGCAGGACGCGGTGGCGCGCGGCGAGGGCGGGCTCCTGGTTGCGCCAGGCGGTCTGATCGGTCCCGAAGCCGTGGGCGAGGACGATCGTGGTGTCACCTGCGCCGACGAGGCGCGTGTTGTTCCGCTGGGAAGGTCGGATGGCCATGGCAGAGCCCCGGGGTCGAACGAGGTTACGAGGCCTGGGGGAGGAAGGGAACGGGCACGTGGGGGAGGGGAGGGCGGGGGTGGGGAGGCGGGGTGGTGGGCCTTCCGGGCTCGAGGACCGAGCGAGGAGGTTGGGGCAGATGCGGCCGCTGCGCTCTCGCTAGGATCGGATCCCGAGCAGATTCAGCGTATCGGCCCAGAGGGGCCAGAGGGTGCGGTAAGGATGGGCGAGCAGGACGACGGCGCCGTTGTCGAGGTGTCGGACGAACACGGGCGAGTGCTCCTCGATGAAGCGGTCGTGGTCGTCGGAGGACGAGGGGACGCCTTCCTGCTTCTCTACCGCAGGGTCTCGCATGTCGTCGAGCGCCTGAAGGACCTCTGGCTCGACGGCTTTCCAAGCGGGATCCGTCTTGCCAGCACATACCTGGAGGGCCTCTACGAGGACGTTCGGGGATAGGTCGAGCGCCGCCAGCACCTCCTCGCGCTTCAACAGGACTTCGTCGAGGAGGGGAACGCTGCTGCGTCGCGGCGCAGCTTCGATGCGCGCCATCAATGTGTCGATCGAAGAGCCCGCAGCGAGCTCGGCGCGCACTCCGTCATGGAGATCGAGCCACGACAGAGCGAGATCACGAACGGGGTTGCCGTCGGCATGGTAGGTCGCTCCCATGAGAACCGGAGCGCCCCAAGTCGTTCCACCGGAGCAGCCGCCGGTCGTGATCGCCGCGCTGGACGTACAGATCCGCATGAGGATCTCGTAGATATCGTTCATCGCCATGCGACAGGCGACGCCGGCCGCCACCTCCACCGTGGAGCGCCCCCGTTTCTTGGCGAGCGCCACGCGCGACGGGAAAAGGACCCCACCCATCCAAGAGCAGCAACCGATCGGCCCGGAATGGGATCGTTCGATGAGCCGATCGCTGAACACGCTCGCGTTGAACTCCCACTTGGCGCCGGAGCATCCCTCGAGTTCGAAGAACGCGTGGGAGTAGCCATGCCGGGGGTATGTATCGCGCATCAGGCGCGCCGCGTCGGCCATGTACAGGGAGACCACTTTTGTAGGGTCCGCGTCGTCTGGGTCGCCTACATTCCAACGGTTCGACGCGCCGACCAGCGCCGACACGGCTGCAATGAAGGCGTCGATTCGGTTCGACTCCGGGCACCAGGCATAAAAACCTGGCCACGGTCGATCCGGACGCTCGCTGTCCGGCTCGCTGTCATCGCTCTCCGCACCGCTGTCGTTGTTCGACTCGCTCATAGCTCCACCACCCAGACGACGAGGTCGGGCCTCCCGGTCATGGTCACGAACTTCCCCGTGGAGTCGACCAACTTCCCGTCTTTCAAACCGTAACCACCGCTCAGCGTCGACCCCTCTTGCCTGATGATCTGCAGACGCTCCACACTGTCGGCGAGGTTCTTCTCTACCAGCTTGGCCAAGGTCTTGTCGAGCTGGGAGGCTGCCTTTCCCACGTTGACCGGCCCCTTCGTGCCTCCCTTGACTTCGCTGAGGACGAGTTTGCCTGTCGGCGAGACCGATATGTAGTCACATGCGCTGGAGAGCCCGCGGACATGCGACGGCGGGATCCCGAGCACCCGCCGCACCGCGCCGTCTCCGACGGCCAGCATCTTGTGGCCCCGCTTCGTCATCAAGTAGATCCCCGCTTGCTGCTCGAACACGTTTCCGGCATTCTTGGCGCTTTCGATTGCGCCGCTGAGACCTTTATACGTCCCCCTCCGGTTCGCTCGAAACACATCGAGAAACTCGTCACTGTACCCGACAATCCCCGCCGCGACGACCTTCGCCCCCGGCTGGACCCCCGCCGCCTTGATCCCCGCCCAGGCCTTCGTGATCTGCCCGAACCCAAATCCCACCCCCGAGAAGATCCGCTCCTCCGTCGATAACTCCTCGCCCCCGGGCAAACAGAACCGCTTCCCCGTCACCGCCTCGCAAAGGTCGAGCGCCGGCCCCACATACGGCACGAATCCAATGCCGATCCGCGTGGTCGCGTGCACCAGCGTTTGCATCACCTCGACATACGGACCCACGACCCCGTCGACCGCGGAGACCGCCCCCGCGAACGCGCGGATCGTCTCCACGAGCTGGGTCTCTTCGAGGTTCAGCGTGAACCCGTCCCACTGGTTGAGGTTATCCTTCATCTCCTCGGCCAGCGGGCCAAAAGCAGTTCGCAGGACCCCGTCCACCTGCGCCCGCAGATCCGCCGGCACCGGCGAATCCAGGAACCAATCCGACGCGTCCATGAACTGCTTCACGTAGTTCGTGACCCGGATCTGCGCATTCAGGAACGCCGCCGTCTCCGCCTGCGACACGCTCAGCCGCGCGAGCAGCGCCTTCTCGATCGCCGCCATGTTCGCGCGCCACGCCCGCACGTGTGTCACGAAGTCCGCGCGATTGACGACCACGCTGCCCAGCACGTCCTCCGACAGCGCCGCGATCACCGCGTCCGCATACGCCGCATAAGGATCCTTGCCCGGATCAAATGCCCCCGCGACGAAAACCCCGCGGCCCGCGCTTCACTCAGCGCGGCCCGCGTCGCGTCGTCGATGACTTGCTCGTCAGGTGATCCAGGCGTGAGCCTGCGAAGCGGGAACTTCCGCAGCGCCCCGAAGGAAGAAGGACGCGCAAGCGCTGGCGCACTGGAGCGGCTCTCCGGAGACCACGTCAATCGTCGTCACAAGAGAACCGGGCCAGGAACTTCTCGGGCAAGGGGCTATAACGCTTCTTGGTCTTCGACCGCTCCCGCTCGATGCACTCGCGACACCTGTCCTTGCACCCGAGCCGCTTCCAGAGGATCGCCGCATAACAGAGCTCGAATGTCTCCTCGAAGGGCATGACGTGCCGGTCCTCCTTCCTGCGGGGCTGCGAGAGGAACTCCGCGACCGCGCGTTCGTCGCGGAACCGATCGAAGAACGGCAGGGCCGCGACTTCCACGAGCCTCCGCAGCTCCTGCCCGACTTCGTCGTCCTTCTCGGGGCCATCGGAGGACGTGAGCTCCCACCACGTGTCGCCCGCTGGTGTCAGCATTCCGGGCCTCACGTTCAAGATTCCGTCCGGTGGTTGAGGCGCCTTGGGCTCTTCGAGGTGCGGATTGGCGAACTCCGGAAAGACCCCCGGCACGTAGACCCCACAATTCGTCGTGAAGCTGTACTTCTCGGCCGTGTTGAGGTCGTCGCTCTCGTGCTGGAAGAGGTGCTGGAGGCTCCCCAGATCCCGCACGTACACGCTCCCTCGTTTCTTGAAGCCTGCTTCGTGGAGCGTGGGCGTGACCCACGTCTTGAAGATGTGGCTCATTCGGTCCCGCAGGACTCGCTTAGGGTTCATAATAGATCACACGCCCCTTCTTGCCCGTGGCGGCTTCGTACTTCTTCATCTGGCGTTTGCCTGCTTCTTTACCAGTCGGCGTGTTCGGCTTCAGCTCGATCGGGTGACCTTTGGGCGTGATCGCGTCGGGGACCACGTACTTGCCATCCTGCCCTTTGATACGCTTGTTGGCCCTCCACCCCTCTCCCTTCTTTTTCTCGACCTTCTTCTTGAACTCCTCATGCGCCTCCCGCCCCCGCGCCGCCGCCGGCGTCTCGCCCCCTCGCTTCGGTTTGACCTGCGCTGGAGGATCCGCCGCGCTCCCGTTGCCCGCCTGCCCCGCCGCCCCGCCCTTCGGCTTCGCCCCTTTCGGCTTCCCGAAGGGCCGCGTCCTCGTCTTGACCGTCGTCTTCGGCGCGCTCGCTCCCCCGTCGCTCCCCGTTGACAACGACTGCCCATTGTGCGTCCCGGCCGGCTTCTTCCCGGCCTTCGGCTGGAAGTTCTTGTGCCGCGAATGGCAAAACCCCTTGATGCACTCGTAAGCTCGTTCGAGGCGCGTGGTCTCCTCGGGCGTTTGGCGCCAGGTCTCGTATTGCCATACGTCACCCGGTTCTACCTCGCTCGGGTCCTTCGGCACGGGTGGCTCGACCGGGAGCGGCCGGTTCTCCGCGACGACGACGGGCTCCATGCGGTCCTCGACGAGGACCTTCGTGCAAATCCGCGAGCCTGAGCCACGACGCCGCCGCGTCTGTCCCGGGTCCTGGCACCGCCGGGAGGGCTCGACGTCGCGGGGGCTCTCCACGACAACGACGGGCTCCGTGCGGGCCCGGACGACGACTCTCGTGCAGGTACGGGAACCCGTGTCGCCACGCCGCCGCGTGTGTCCCGCCTCCGGACACCACTCGATCCGCTTGGCCATCGGCCGCGGCTTCGGCTTCGAGGGCTCGACCTTTTTGGTCTCCTCTTTCTTCTTCTCGCCCTCACCCTCCACCTTCGCCATGACGACACGAGGCTTCGGCGGCGCCGGGCATTCGAGCCGATGGTGCGGAATCGGCAAGAGCTTCGCGCTCCGGGGAGGTGCATTCGGGTCGAACACGTACACCGCGAGGCCATTTCGCCTCGCAATGTCCACCTCCGAGGGCGCGGTCAGGGGATCGCCGCTGGCGGTGACGGCCCAGGACGCCTGATTCTTCGGCACGTTCGGCGGACGCACGCAGACGTGAATGACGTTCGGCGCCTCGAAGACCCGGGCCATGAGCGGGTCGCGCGACGCGGCGCACCCGGTCAAAACGCACAAGAATGCGACGAACGCCGCGACGACGAGCGCCGCGACGAAGAAATCCCCTCGTCTCATCTGGAATCCCCTCCTCGGATGAGGTCTGGCCCCTATCTATCAGGGGGACGAACGGGTCGGGCAAGGCAAAAGACGGGACGCGCGGACGTAGTCTGTCCGTGAGAAAGCCAGTCGGCCCCCCCGCCACCCATCAACCCTCGTTCCTCGTCCCGAGGAGCGCCCCCCGACGCCCATCCACCCACGTTCCCCATTGCGAGGCCCACCCCCTGACGCCCGTCCCCCCACGCTCCCCATCGCGAGGAGCGCCCCCTGACGCCCGTCAACCACCGCTCCCCATCGCGAGGAGCGCCCCCTGACGCCCGTCCACCACCGCTCCCCGCGGCGAGGAGCCAGCCCTGACGCCCGTCAACCTTTGCTCCTCACCCCGAGGAGCCTCGCCTGACGCCCGTCCACCCCCGCTCTCCACGACAATCGTCGAATCCCTGCTCTCTCCGAATGGATTTCTCCGCTCCCCGTTCAACAAAAACCCAGGCGCGCACCCCCGCCGCACGGGCTGCCGAAAACCAACCACACCGGGCCTTGGGCCCAGGGAAACGATCATGCGCAAGTATTCGCACAAGGCTGCTTCGGATATCCGTGTCGAGTATGGCTTCGAGCTCGCCGCCGGCCTCTCGCAATTCCCGGAGACCGCTCCCGCCGCGAATGACATCCTGGCCGTGACCGAGGCGCTCGGGGCGCAGCAGGACAAGCGCCGCGCGCTGCGTATCCCCGTCCTCCAGAGCCGCGCCGCGCTTCGGTTCGCCGAGGTGGGCGCCGAGCGCGTGATTCGTTCGGCCCTACGCGCCGCGGAGATCGAGGACGGCGGACGGCGCGGTCGAATCTGCGCGTGTCTGTTTCCGAGAGGGATCCGGCCCGTGGTCATTCCCATGGGGAAACGCCAGGTCAAACCCATGAAGGAGCTCGTCGAACGGCTCCAGAACGCGAAGCTCTCCGGGATCGACGCCTATCGAGACGCCTGGTCGCCGAAGCTCGAAGCCGCCCTCGCGACGCTGGAGGGCGCGGTCGCCGCTCACCTCGGCGCGCTCGCCGCGCACGACGAGGCCTTCAAGGTCGAGCTCGCCCTGCGCGACGCGCATCACGACGCGGTGGACAGAGCGATGGGTATCGTCCGCGCCGCCTTCCCGCGCAATCGCGAGCTGCAGGACGTGATCTTCCCGATCATCGAGGAGGGCCGCAAACCCAAGAACGAGCCGGCCGAAGAGCTCGAAGCGTCCATCGGCGAGGGCTAACGCTCGGCTCTCACGGGCCCGTGGGAAGAACTGCGCATCGCGCAGTTCTTCCCCCTTCGGTCCAGGCCGTGCCTGGTCCGGGTGCAGGGGTGGACAACCCCTGCCGGGGCCTGGGGCGGCGCCCCAGCGCGGCGCCCTCAGAACACAAGCGCGACGGCGAGAGCTTCTTCGATGTTGTGGATGGGCTGCTTGTTCACGAAGACGGGGGCGTAGGTGGCGCTGATCTTCGCGACGAAGGCGGAGGCGATCCACCATTCCAGCTTCACGGTGGCTTCGGGGGCGAGGGGGAAGCCGAGGGCTTCCTGCGCGCCGGCGTCGTCGGCGGCTTCGACTTTGGCGTCGACGAGCTCTTGGCTTGCGGAGAAGCGGCCGACGCGGACGGCGGCGCCGAAGACGAGGGCGACGGGCCAGTCGAGCTCGCGTAGGCGGAAGTTGAGGCCGGGGGCGATGGAGAGCTGGGCGAAGTCGGGGGCGCCTGCGCTCGGGTCGACGGCGGTCTGGAAGCGGGCGACGACCGGGATCGAGAAATGTGGGCCGAGGTGTAGCTCCAGCGCGGCGCGGGGATAGATGCCCGGGACGAAGCCGCCCTGGCCGAGGACCTGGTAGACGCCCGCGCCGGCTTCGATGTGGAAGCCGGTCCCGAAGAGGCCGTACTTTGGCTTGAGTCGCCGCGGGTCTTCGTCGTCTGCGCGCGCGCTGCTCGAGAGGAGCAGGAGGGCGGCGCACGAGAGCGAGAGGAGGAGGGCTTTTCCCAGGCGATCGCCGCGTCGCATGAATGATTACTATCGAGCGGGGGTTCGCGGCGTCAAGCAGCGTTCGCGGAGGCGAGCACGTTTGGGGCGGCGCGTCGAGGCCACGCGGGGACGTACGTTCAGGGGCCTTCGAGGGTGAAGGTATCCCAGACGGCGCCCTTGTCGTCGATCACCTGACCCGTGAGCGTGTTGCCCGTCGCGTCGAGGAGGACGGCGTGGCGTACGCTGCCCGAGGTGGCGCGCATCGCGCAGGCGGGGCGGTCGATGTTCTCGTCGACGTCGACGAGGGTCGCGCCGCCGCCGCCCGTGGTGATCCAGGTGATGTCGGGGAAGGCGAATCGCTCGTAGCCGTGCAGGTGCGCCTGGATGACGAGGCGGACGCCGTGCTGCACGAAGATGGGCTCGAGCTCGGCGCGGGTCACCGGGTCGTCGGATTTGTCGCCACACGTGACGAGGGGCTTGTGGAGGAAGACGACCGAGAATCGATACCCGGGCTTGCTCGCGGCGTCGGCGAGGGAGTCGGCGATCCATTTGCCTTGCTCGGAGTCTTTGCCGAGGGGTTTTTCGGTGTCGAGGGAGAAGAACCAGACGCCGCCCGATTCGAAGCGGTAATGGTCGCCCGCGCCGTCGAAGCCGGCGTCGCCCCAGAAGCGGCGGTAATAGGCCTCGTATTCCTCGGGGACCTCGAGCTCGTGATTGCCGAGCGCCGGGAACATCGCGCCCTGGGCGAGCAGCGGGCGCATGGCGGGGAACCAGGAGGCGTAGGTCTCGAGGCCGGAGTCGTAATACTGGATGTCGCCCCCGTGCAGCGTGAAATCGGGGTTCATCGGCAGGACCTGGTCGAGCAGCTTCAGCGTGATGCGGTTGAGGCCCGGGTTCGTGTCGCCGATGGCGAGGAAGCGGAGCGGCGCGCCGTCGGGCTTGGCGGCGCAGACGCGGCCCTTCGCCGCCGGGTCGGCCGCGAGGTGGTACTGGACGCAGGCGCCGGGCTGGAGGTCCGAGAGCACGGCCTCGTGTGTCCAGTAGGTGCCGGCCTCGTCGGGCGGGGCGCTCGGATCGAGGGGGGCCTTGCGGGTCTCGGGGACTTCGTAGGTGGTGACGGTCGCGTCGACCTGGCGGATCTCGTCGCTGCCCTCGGGGTTGAAGAGGACGCCGCCGGCGACGTCCGCGCGGCAGGTCTCCCAGCGGACGACGGCGGAGGTGCGGTCGACGCGCAAGGACCACGGGCCCTTGCTGACGCCGGTGCCGGGGCAACGCTCGTCGACGGGCTCGGGGGGCGGCGGGTTGACCGGCGGCGCGGGGTCTTCGCTGCAGGCGGTGAGGAGGAGGGAGGCGAAGAGGAGGGGAGCGGCGTGTTTCATGCGCGCCGCAATCTAACGCTTCTCAGGGCGTCGAGGTGAAGCTGCCGCTGCGAACTTGTTCGAGCACGAAGGAGCTCTCGCTGTCGAAGGTCGCGTCGGTCGTGCCGCTGCGCGAGCGGGTCATGGTGACCTCGACGTCGCAGGTCGGAGGGGGCTGGTCCGAGGGGCCCGTGGCCTGGAGGCTATTGGCGAGGATCGTGTGGGTGCCCGTGTCGCCGGGGACGTCGATCGTCTCGAGGAAGATGCAGGGGCCGTTGAGCTCGAGGCGGACGTCGTCCTTCGAGTCGAAGGGCGTCCAGGTGACGGTGATGTCGGCCGCGCGCGAGACCTGCGAGGCGCCGATGGTGAGCGCGAAGGGGGCGGGCAGGGTGCCGCGGCTCGCGGGGGCGTCGTCGTCGGTCTCGCGCTGGAGGTCGACGAGGAACTCGGTGCCCTCGGCGGCCGTGTTGAACTTGGCCTCGTAGACGCCGGTGTCCTGGGTCTTCATCTCGACGCGCTGGTCACCCGCGGAGGCGAAGATGCGGTCGCCGCCCGAGAGGTCGACGTAGGTGTTGCTCTCGTCGCCGCCGACCTTGAGCGTGGCGATGAGGCGGGTCTCCTGGTCGTTCTCGGCCGTGGCGGAGAGGATGGCCGCGATGCCCTGGGTGCGGATGTTCTGCGAGTCGACGGTCTCCTTGCAGCCGGAGAGGGCGCCGAGGCCGACGAGGGCGAGAGCGACGAGTGTACGTGTATCCATGGAAAGCCACTCTTTCTTGAAGGGGCGCCCGCGGTCCGGGCGCCGTCTACGGCAAGGGTATACGATTCAACGGTCCCAGCGGGGGGCGACGAGGCGGCGATTGCCTTCGGCGCTGCGCGGCGCGCCGGGCTCGTCGAGGTCCTTTCGATCCCAGAGCTGGCAGGTGACCTGGCGATGGCGCTGATCGAGGGCCTCGCAATAATTCGAGTAGATACAGCGCCGGACCTCGGCGCCGCGGCCGAGGCGATGCTTGCGGAACCAGTCGGGATCGGCGAGCGATTGGCGCGCGGCGGCGACGAGATCGGCCTGGCCTCGGGCGAGGATCGATTCGGCCTGGACGAAGGTGCCAATGCCTCCGGCGGCGACGGTGGGCGTCTCGAGGCCCTCGGCGCGCAGGGCTTCGCGAATACGCGCCTGCTTTTCGACCTGGCGGGCGAAGGGGCCACGGGCGTCGGAGAGGGCCGTGGGCATGCACTCGTAGCCGCTCGGGCCGGTGTAGGGATAAGCGGCGTCGCCGACCTTGGGTTGTTTTGCGTCCTCGAATTTGCCGCCGGTGGAGAGGGAGAGGAAATCCATGCCGGCGCGGGCGAAGAGCAGGCCGTGATGGATCGCGTCCTCGACGCGGCTGCCGCCGTCGATGATCTCGTCGCAGAGGAAGCGGCAGCCGACGGTGAAATCACGGCCGACGGCGTCACGGACGGCGGCGTACACCTCGAGCGGGAGGCGGGCGCGGGCCTCGCGCGAGCCGCCATACCCGTCCTTGCGGTCGTTCCGGGCGGAGAGGAACGAGGCCATCGTGTAGGCGTGGGCGTAATGCAGCTCGACGCCGTCGAAGCCGGCCTGCCTGGCGCGGCGGGCGGCGTCGGCGAAGAGGGCGGGCAAGGCGCGGGGCAGGTCGCGGATGTGAGGCTCGTGGACGTCGGTGACACGCTCGCGCGCCCCGAAGCGGAGGGCCTCGAGCTCGCGCGGGTCGAGGATCCGATCGAGTTGCTCGTCGGTCGCGGCGCGCAAGAACTCGCGGATGGCCGTCTCGGGGGCCTCGGCCCAGAAGGCGTCGCCGGTCTCGCGTTCGAGGTTCCGTCGATGCGCGGGGGTGAGGGCGAGGTGGGTCTCGAGGTATTTTTCGTGCGGGGGGCGCCTGCGGATGCGCAGGAAGTCGATGAGCTGGACGAAGAGGCGGGTGCGGCCGGCGCTTTTGTCACGGACGCGGCGGGTGAGGTCGGCGAGGCCGGGGAGGAAGCGGTCGTGGCCAATGCGGAGGAGCGGGCCGCTCGGGACGTCGCGGATGCCGGTGGCCTCGACGACGAGGGCGCCGGGCTCACCCTCGGCGAAGCGGCCGTACCAGTCGAGGACGTCCTTCGAGACGAAGCCGTCCTCGGTGGCACGCCAGGGGACCATGGCAGGGACCCAGGTGCGATCGGCGAGGGTGAGGCCAGAGGCGAGGGTGAGCGGCGAGAAGAGGAGCGCACGAGCGGCGTCGTCGGCGGTGGGCGGCCGGTCGTCGGGGAGGGGGTGGCGGATGCGCTCCGGGGGTTTCCACATGGCTGGGAGGGGGAGGGAGGACTCCGAACCAGATGGGGGCCGAAGTGCAAGGGAAAACGTTTCACGCCGCGAGCTTGCCTCGTGTCGTGCAGGGTTTTACCGTGGGGTTGCGTAGCGCCAAACCATGGAGTCCTTCGACCAGTCCCTGGGAGGGTGTTCCATAGCTGTTGTCGGCTTCGGAACCTCACCCCCTCACCCCCCGACCCCCTCTCCGCGCGGCGGAGAGGGGGCGAAAGGCGCGGATCGAACCGGAAACTCCCTCCCTCTCCGCCGTGTGGAGAGGGAGGGTTGGGGTGGGTGAGGTCCGGAAGTCGAGCAGGTGCTTGTGGAACACCCTCGGCTCCGCTCGCGCTCTGGCCGCTGGTGACGTTGACGCGGGACGGCGCCGCCGAACATGTCGTGCGGGAGGCGTGTGGTAGAATCGAGGCGAAGACGGAGCTGAGCTCGGGAGAGCGTGCGGATTATCTGGCGGTGTTGTGGTTCGTGGCCGAGGCGGAGAAGGTCCCGACCCGACTGCTGAAGCTGTACATGTCGGAGGAGCGACTGATGGAGAGCGAGCTGTGGCTGAGCGCCGTCGCGAAGGGCGAGGCGCGGACGCAGGCGGAGACCGTCATCCGGATCCTGACCCGCCGTCTGGGCGGTCTAGAGCCGACGCTGCAGGAGCGGATCCGAGGTCGCGCCGACCGGGAGACGCTCGCGACCTGGTACGAGGCGGCGATCGCCGTCGACGACGCCGAGGACGCCCAGCGGCTGGTCGAGGTCATCCGGAAGGCCTCGCTGCCCTGACTCAGCCGAGCAGCGCCTTCGCGATCACGAGCTTCTGGATCTCCGTCGTCCCCTCGTAGATGCGCAGCGGCCGGATCTCGCGGTAGAGGCGCTCGACCACGCCCCCTTCGAGCACGCCGATCCCGCCGTGGAGCTGCACGGCCTTGTCGATGATGCGCTGCGCGGCCTCGGTCGCGTACATCTTCGCCTTCGCCGCCTCACTCGTCACGCGCTCGCCCGTGGTGTCGCGCCGGTGCGCCGCGCGGGCGACGAGCAGGCGCGCCGCGTCGAGCTCGGTCGACATCTCCGCGAGGTACGCCTGCACGATCTGCCGATCGGCGAGCGGCGCGCCGAACTGGCGCCGCCGCTTGACGTGCTCGATCGACGCCGAGAGCCCACGCGCGGCCATGCCGTTCGCCGCCGCGCCGACCGAGATGCGGAAGGCGTCGAGCGTCTCCATCGCGATGCGGAAGCCCGCGCCGACGTGGCCGAGCACGTGCTCCTTCGGCACGCGGCAGCCTTCGAGGCGCAGGCGGCCGAGCGGATGCGCGCTCATCGGCAGCGCCTCGAGCGTGAGGCCCGGCGCGCCCTTCGGGACGTAGAAGGCCGTGATGCCCTTGCGGCCGAGCGAGGGGTCGGCGTTCGCGAAGACCACGTGGTGGTCGGCGTAGGGCACGTTCGAGATGAGCGTCTTTTCGCCGTCGAGGAGGAAGCTGTCGCCGTCCTCGCGGGCGACCGTGCGCAGCGAGGCGACGTCGCTGCCCGCCTCGGGCTCGGTGAGCGCGAAGGCGCCGAGGCGACGGCCCCGCACGACGTCGGGCACGACCTCGGCGATGAGGTCCTGCGAGCCGCCGAGCAGGATCGGGTAGGTGCCGAGGCCCTGCACCGCGAAGATCGAGTCGGCCTGCGCAGAGACCTGGCCGAGCGCCTCGCGCACGAGGACGAGCGCGCGCACGTCGATGTACGCGAGGTCGACCGGGCGGCCCGTCGTGGCGCCGCCATACGCCTCGGGCACGAGGTAGCTGTAAAGGCCGAGCGGATCGCCGAGCAGGCGCGCGACCTCGGCCGGATCCTGGGTCGTGGCGAGCACGTCGAGGTGCTCGCCCTGGAGCCGCGTCGCGAGCTCGTGGTGGCGCAGCTCGAAGAAGGGCGAGAGGTCGGGCAAGGAGAGCAAGAAGCGCGCGCTCATGCGTCGCTCCCGGCGTCGGGCTTCGGCGCGGCCGGCGGCGGCGGATCACAGATCTCCGCGCCGAGGAAACGCGCCGGGCGCTTGACCTTGTTCGCCTCGTAGGCCTCGCGGAAGTCAGGGTGGGCCATGCAGAGCGCCTGCGCTTGCGCCTCGGCCTCGATCGCGGCGGCGAGGGTCAGGCCGTGCTCGCTCTCGAGCATCTGCTTGGTCATGCGATGCGCGAAGGTCGGGCCCTTCGCGAGGCGCTCGGCCCAGCCGCGGGCCGTCGTGAGCACGTCGGCGTCGGGCACGACGCGGTTGGCGAGGCCGATGCGAAGCGCCTCCTCGGCGCCGATGAGGTCGCCGAAGAAGAGCAGCTCGGCGGCCCTGCCGCGGCCGACGATGCGGGGCAGGAGGAACGAGGCGCCCATGTCCGCGCCCGAGAGGCCGACGCGCGGGAAGATGAAGCCGATACGCGCGCTCTCGGCGAAGATGCGCATGTCGCACGCAGCGGCGATGACGGCGCCCGCGCCGACGGCGACGCCGTTGATGGCGGCGATCACGGGGCGGCGCAGCTCGGCGATGCTCTGGATGAGGGCGCCCGTCACGCGCGTGAACTCGACGAGGCCGGTGATGTCACGCGCGAAGAGCTCGGCGATGATGCCCTCGACGTCGCCGCCCGAGCAGAAGCCGCGGCCCTTGCCGGTGATCACGACCGCGCGCGCGTCGTCGGCCTTCTCGAGGGAGCGGAAGGTCTGGGCGAGCTCGCCGTACACCTCGAAGGTGAGCGCGTTCAGGCGCTCGGGCCGGTTCAGGGTGATCTGGGCGATGCCGCGGGAGATTTCGAGATCGAAGGTCTTCGGCGAGAGGGTCACGGATCTTCCTCGGATCGGGCGCGAGCGCGGCGCGCGCCACGCTCGGGGGTGCGGCGTGCCTCGCCGCGCGGGCCGCGGACGGCCGAGAGCTCGGGGCCGCGGAGGGTGAGTCGTACCTTGTCGAGCACACGAACGAGGCTCGCGAGCTCGTTCGCGCTGAGCGCAGAGAAGAGCTTGGAGACACGCGCGGCGTGGCGACGCTCGGCGCGCTGGAAGGCGAGCTGGCCCTTCGGCGTGAGGTGGACACGCCAGGCGCGCCGATCGTTCGGATCGGCCCGGCGCTCGACGAGCCCGTCCCGCGCGGCGCGATCGACGAGGCCGGTGATGTTGCCGGCCGTGACCAGCATCGAGCGCGAGAGCGAGGCGAGGGTCTGCCCGTCCTCGCGCACGAGGTTCGACAGGAGGTCGAAGCGCGGCAGGGTCATCTCGGCCTCGAGGTCGTCGCGGATCGCGGCGAGCGCGACCTTCTGCACGGCGAGGATGCGGACCCACGCGCGCACGGCGGGGTTCTGCTCGCCCTTGCCCGCAGGCTTGGCGCTCACGGGCCTGCGGGTCGGCGCGCCCCGCCTCACGCCGCTCCCGGAGCCCCACGGAGCACGGCGACGGCCTCGATCTCGACCTTGGCGCGCCGCTCCACGAGGCCCGCGACGCCGAGCAGCGCCATCGCCGGGAAATGCTTGCCGAGCCGCGCGCGCCACGCCTGCCCGATCGCCTTGAGCGAGCCGCGGTAGGCGTCGAGGTCGGTGACGTACACGGTCATCTTGGCGAGATCGGTGGGCTCTCCGCCGGCGGCGCGTACGACGGCGATCACGTTGTCGAGCGCCTGCGCGAACTGCTCGGCGAGGTCGTCGGTCTCGAACTCGCAGCGCGCGTTCCAGCCGACCTGGCCGGCCACGAAGAGCGTGGGCCCCGAGACGAGGGCGCCGTTCGAATATCCCTTCGGGGGCACGAAGCCCTCGGGGTTCACGAAGGTGAGCTTGTCGTTCATGATCGGTTTCGTCCTATTTCATGACCTGGCCGCCGTCGATGGGGATGGCCTGGCCGTGCACGCTGCGGGCCTCGGGGGCGCAGAGCATGGCGACGACGTGGGCGATCTCCTCGGGCTCGGCGAAGCGCTGCTGCGGTGACATGTTCGCGAGGATCTTCTCCGCGGCCTCGGCGCTGCGGCCCGTCTTCTGCGCGATCCGCGAGGTCGCCTCCTCGCCCATGCGCGTGCGGGTCCACCCCGGGCAGACGGCGTTCACGGTGACGGGCGACTTCGCGATCTCCACGGCGAGCGCGCGGGTCATGCCGACCATCGCGTGCTTCGAGGCGCAGTAGGCGACGCTGTAGCCGTAACCGACGAGGCCCGCGTTCGAGGCGACGTTGATCACGCGGCCGAAGCCACGCTCGATCATGCCGGGCACGAAGGCGCGGCAGAGGGCGAAGGCGCTCGTGACGTTCACCTCGAGCAGGTCGTCCCAGAGCTCGTCCGTCGTGCGGTCGAAGGCGACGGACTCGGCGAAGCCGGCGTTGTTCACGAGCACGTCGACGGGGCCCGCGGCGCGGACGGCGTCGATCGCGGCGCGCACGCTCGCTCGATCCTTCGCGTCCATCCGGACGGCGACGCCGCCGATCTCGCTCGCGACCTCGTCGATCTCGGCCTCGGTGCGCCCCGTGACGAGGACGCGGGCGCCCTCGCGGGCGAGCCGCTCGGCGATGGCGCGCCCGATCCCGCGACCTCCGCCCGTGACCAGGGCATGCTTTCCAGCGAGGTACATGACGCACGTATAAAAGATTCATATCTAAAGAACAACGCGGCCGAGCGGGCGTGGGTGGTGGACCGGAAAGGACGAAAAGGCCGGCAGACCGTCCGCGGCAGGCCGAGGACGCGCGCGGCGAAACAGGGACGGCCAGGGCGTGGCGGGAGCTGGAAATTTCGAGGTTCGTGGACCCGAAAAGCAGGCGCTCCCGGCCTATCGCGCGGCGCTACCGTCATGCATACTTTTCCTTCATGCGCGTCCTCCGGCCCTTCTCTTTTGCGCTCGTTTTCCCTGGGATCCTGGCGGGCCTCGTCGGGTGTGGCCCCGCGCCGGGCCTGCAGCCCGAGGCGACGTCGATCTGGGTGGCCCCCGCGTCGCTCGCCGTCCCCGCGGACGCGTCGTTCTTCGATCACCCCTGGCCGAGTGATCTGCGGCTCGAGGACGGCCGCGTGCCCCTCGAAGAGTTCCCGAACCCGCGGAGCGTGCCGATCCTCTCGCAGTACATCAGCACGATGGATCGGAGGCTCGACGGCTTCTCGCCGGCGGCCGCGGGGTACCTGCGCTTCGACGGTCCGCTCGATCCGAAATCGCTGCCGCACACGCCGGCCGAGGCGCTCTCGGCCGCGGCGTCGGTGCAGCTGCTCGACGTCGATCCGGGCTCGCCCGAGCGCGGTTCGCGCAGGCTCGTCTCGGTGCAGTTCCGCGCCGAAGAGGGCGTGTATTACCCGACGAACACGCTCGCCTTCATGCCCACGCTGGGCTTCCCGCTCCGGCCCCACACGCGGTACGCGCTCGTCGTGACCGACGCGGTGCGCGGCGCCGGCGGAGGGGCGATCACGAAGAGCGTCGAGCTCGCGCAGGTGCTCGGCGAGGTGAGCGCCGAGAGCGACGCGGCGGCGCGCGCGCAGGTGGAGCTCGCGCCCGCGGTGACGGAGATCGAGGCGGCCGGGATCCCGCGCGCGTCGATCGTGCACCTCGCGGTGTTCCGGACGAACGATCCGACCGAGGAGCTCTTCGCGGCGCGGGATCACCTGCGCGCGAACGTGCCCGCGCCCGTGGCGGACCCGGGCAAGTGGGTCGTCGGCGGCACGTGGGATTCGCGGACCGAGTACATCGGCCTCTACGGGCCCTCGCCGAACTACCAGGAGGGCAACCTGCCCTTCGAGAAGCCGAGCGACGGCGGCGATTTCCGGCAGGAGAACGGCGGGCCCGCGGTCGTCGACACCTTCGACGTGCGCTTCTCGCTGACGGTGCCGAACTCGGCGTCGTGCCCGATGCCGCCAGACGGCTTCCCGATCGTGCTCTACGCGCACGGCACGGGCGGCGACTTCCGCAGCTACGTGTACGACGGGACGGCGCGCAGCCTGGCCGATCAATGCATCGCGACGATGGGCGTCGATCAGATCTTCCACGGCCGCAGGCCGGGCGCGCCGAAGGACGGCGACACGTCGCGTATCTCGCTGCTCTTCTTCAACGTGAACAACGTGCTCGCGGCCCGGACGAACAGCCGGCAAGCCGCGCTCGACGAGGTGCAACGCGCGCGTCTCTTCACGGAGTCGGACGTGGAGGTGCCCGCGTCGGTGTCGGTGACGGGCCAGCCGATCCGCTTCGACGGCTCGCGCCTCATGTACTTCGGCCACTCGCAAGGTGGGCTGAACGGCCCGCTGTTCCTCGCCGCCGACGATCAGGCGCGCGGCGGCGTGCTCTCGGGCTCGTCGGCGGTCATGGCGATCACGCTGCTGCACAAGACGAGCCCGTCACCGAGCATCGCGCAGCTCGTGAAGACGGTGTTCTTGAGCCTCAAGGCCGAGGAGGAGGCGGAGCTCGACCTCTTCCACCCGGCGCTCTCGCTCGCGCAGATGCTCGTGGACACGACCGATCCGCTGCATTATGCGCCGCGGGTGGCCCTCTCGCCGCGCGAGGGGATGGCGCCGAAGAGCATCTACATGACCGAAGGCGTGAACCCGGACGGCTCGGGTGACAGCTACTCGCCGACGCGCGGGATCGAGATGCACGCGATCGCGATGGGGCTGCCGCTCGTCGAGCCGTCGCAGTTCCCGATCCCGGAGCTCGCGTGGGGCGGGCCGGGCATGGTGAACATCTCGAAGCTGGGGCTGTCGGGCAACCTCGCGGACGGGAAGGCGACAGGCGTGCTCGCGCAATGGGCGGTGCCGGAGGACACGGACGGGCACTTCGTGATCTTCCGCGTGCAGGAGGCCCGATCGCAGGCCGCGATGTTCATCCGCAGCCTGAGCGAGGATCCGAAGGGGAAGGTTTTGTTGCCATGACGATGGAGTCCGCGAGCGAGCGCGCGGCGCGCATCTGCGCCGCGGCGGCGATCACGAAGAGGCGCCCGCCGAGCCGAGGCGGCTGGGATCGCGCAGGTGATCCGCCCGAGGACCTCGCGGCGCTCTGGGCCGTCACAGGCGGGCTCGAGCTCGGCTGTGGCACGCGCCTGCTCGGGCCGACGGAGGTTGGTCCTGCAACGAAATGGCTGACGGAGGAGAAGTCGCTCGGCTGGGGCGGGGACCTCTTCGTGATCGGCGAGCGCGACGATCTCGTGATCGTGCGGGACCTCGATCACGAGGGCAAACGCGCAGGCGGCGGCGTGCTCGAGGCGCCTTCGGACGGGCTCGAGGCGTTCCGGCGGGTCGCGTGGGACGCGCTCGGCTACCTGGAGGCGCGGCTCGGGATCGAGCCGGCGCCGCGGCCCACGCCGGAGATCGCGGCGCAGGAGGCGGCCTCGCAGAGGGACGCCGCGGCGCTCGCGAAGGCGCTCGGCGAGGCGTTTTACCCGGGCAGCGAGGCCGTGGCGGCGCACGCGGCGCTCGTGCTCGGCGAGATCCTGGCGACTTCGGGGGACGACGTCGCGGCGATGCGCGCGTTCGTGCGGAGCGTGTCGTTCCGCGTGCAAGGGGCGCGGCGCGGGGCGGAGGCGCTGGAGCGCGCCGCAGGCTTCCGGGCCGCGGCGCGTGTGGCCGAGGCGGTGGGCGCGAAGGCCCTCGCGGAGGCGTGCCTCACGCGGATCGACGTCTGATCACTCGAACTCGACCGGCTCGTTCTCGCCGGCGATGCCCAGCATGCCGAGGATCTGCTCGACCTCGAGGCGCGCTTCGAGCTCGGGGTTCGAGCTGAGGAACCCCTGGAGTTGTTTCTTCGCCGCCTTGCGGTTGCCCTTCGCCGCGTAGGCGAGGCCGGCGGCCTGCATCGCGTCGCCGTCGCCGGGGAAGCGGCGCAGCGCCTCGTTGGCCTGCGAGAGCGCGCCGTCGAGGTCGCCGAGCTGGCGCAAGAGGTGCGAGAGCGCGACGCGCGAGCCGAGGTAGTTGGGGGCGAGGCGGAGGGCTGCGCGGTACGCGTCGCGCGCGGTCTCGCGCTGGCCGGTCTCGTAAAGGGCGGCGCCGAGGAAATGGAACGCGTAGGGGTTCCTCGGGTCGGCCTTGATCACGTCGCGCAGCGCGACGAGCGCCTCGACGAAGCGGCCGTCGTTCATGAACTCGGTCGCCTCCTCGACCGCTTCCCATCGGGCGGAGTCTTCTGCATCCACGGTCTGCGTAGCCATGCACGAAGCATACGCGCGGAAAGTGCGGCGCGCCCCTCTCGGGTCGAGGCGCGAGATCGTCGCTTCCGGCACCTCGTTTTTCGTGTTTAGTCCCGCTCGTGGCCCCGAAGCCCAGTGAGCCCGCGTTGTTCCACGTGTTCGCCGCGACCCTCGTCGTCGTGGTGGGCCTCGTGTTCTGGCTGCCCGGCTTCGCGCGGACGGGCGGGGCGTTTCCCGTCCCGCTCGACGACGTTTACATCCACTTCGGCTTCGCGCGCTCCGCGGCGCTCGGCCACCCGTTCGCGTGGCTGCCGGAGAACGGCTACTCGTCGGGCGGAACGAGCCTCACCTATCCGCTCGTCCTCGCGCCGGCCTGGGCGCTCGGCTTGCGTGGCGCGCGGCTCTCGTACTTCGCCGCGGCGCTCGCCTGCGTTTGCTTGTGGGACCTCTGCCGCTCGGCGCGCGTGTTGCTCGAGGGCGCGCCGCGTATCGCGGCCTTCCTCGCGGCGCCGCTGCTGCTCGCGGTGCCGCTCGTCGACTGGAGCCTGTACTCGGGCATGGAGACGGCGCTCTTCGCCGCGATCCTCGGCCGGCTGCTCGTCGCTTCGCAGCGCGCGACCGCAGCGCCGCCCGCGTCGCGCCCCTCCGCGCAGCTCCGCGCCGGGCTCTGGGGCGCGCTTCTCGTGGCCACGCGGCCCGAGTCGGCGGCGCTCGTCGGGCCGCTCGGCGTGGCCGTGGTGTACGGCGCGCGATCGCTCGGCACGCTCTCGTCGCTCGTCCGCGTGCTCGCGCCCACGGGGTTTTTCCTGGCAGCGCAGGCGTCGGCGAACCTCGTGTTCACCGGGGAGATGAGCCAGGCCGGCGCCGTCCGCAAGCTCGTCGGGACGAACCCGTACCTCACGCCGATCGAGGCCGCCGTCGAGGTGATCAAGAACCTCGCCGTCTTGCGGGCGCAGGCGTTCGACGTGGCGCTCGGGGGGCCGTCGTTCTCGTTCGTCCTGCCGCTGCTCGCGCTCGTGGCGATCCTCGCGCGGCGCACGCGGCCCATCGCTTTGCCGCTCGTCACGGGCGCGATCGGTATGCTCCTGCTCGTGTCGCTCAACACGACGGCGCGGTACCAGAACTTCCGCTACGCCGTGCCGTCGTTGCTCTTCCTGCTCGTCGCCGCGGCGCTCGGCGTGGGGGAGCTCGTGCGGAGGGGGCGCGCGCTCGGCGCTCTCGGGATCGGGCTCGCGCTCGTCGCCACGCTCGCGCCCGCGCGGCTCTTCCCGCGGCAGATCGATCACTTCGCGCGCGCCTCCGGCAACATCGAGCAGCAACAAGCCGAGGTCGCTCGCAAGCTCGCCGCCCTCTCGCCGCGACCTCGGCGGGTGCTCGTCGGTGACGCGGGGGCGATCCCCTACCTCTCCGGTTTGTCCGCTCTCGATGGCCTCGGCCTCGGCGGATATCACGACCTGCCGTTCGCCCGCGCCTCGGTGCACGGCATCCCCGCGATCGTCGAGCTCATCGAGCGGATGCCGGCGAGCGAGCGGCCCGACGTGATGGCGATCTACCCGGGCTGGTTCCCGGAGCTCGCGCGATCGTTCGGGGAGCAAATGTTCTCGGTGCGGATCGAGGACAACGTGATCTGCGCGGCGCCCGAGAAGGTCGTGTACGCGGCCGACTGGTCGACGCTCGCGCCGAGCGGCGAGGCGCGGGCGGGCGCGGTCTTCGAGCTCGACGTCGCGGATCTCGTGGACGAACGGGCGCACGGCTACACGTTCCCGCGGCCGCAGGCGGGGTGGGTGATCGGCGCGACGCTGCGCGACGCGGCCGGGCGACCGCGGTTCGATGCAGGTCGCATCCTCCCGCAGGGGCAAAGCGAGTCGTTCCTCGTCGCGCCGAACGTCGAGCGGGGCCCCGCGACGCTCGTGCTGCGGACCGATGGAGGCGGGCCGATCACGCTCGTGATCGCGCCTCTCGGCGGAGACACGCGAACCGTGGAGATCCCGGCGCGGGACGAGGCGACGTGGTTCGAGGCGCGTGTCGCGTTGTCCGCGATCGGCGGTCGGGATCGGGTGCGGATCACCGCGAAGCAGGGCGCGTGGCGGAGCTTTCACGTCTGGCTCGTGCGACCTTGAAGATCGGCTCAGCGGGCGTCGTGGCCCGTGGCATCCTCGCGGCATGGCGGATCGTCCCTCCTGGGCTCGTGCTCTCGTGAACGCGAGCCGCGAGGCCCTCGCGTTCGGGCGGCAGGCGTGGCTCTCGCGGCATGATCTCGAGGGGGCCGCGGCGCCTGCCGAGGTGCAGGACGGCGACGACGTCGTGGTGCTCCTGCATGGCCTCTTCGCGACGGCAGGCGGCCTTCGCCCCATGCGCCGCGTGATCACGCGTCACAAGGGCGTGCACGCCGCGGCGATGACGTATCCGCCCGGGCCCGGCGTCGAGGAGCTCGGCGAGCGGCTCGCGGCGCTCACCGCGGAGCTGCCCGGCGCGGCGCGCCTGCACCTCGTGGGGCACAGCCTCGGCGGCGTGGTGGCGCGCTTCTACGCGCAGGAGGCGGGGGACACGCGGGTCGTGCAGACGATCTCGATGGCGAGCCCGTTCGCAGGCGTCGTCGGGGCGAGCGCGCTCGGCTTCGGGGCCGCGCGTGATCTCGCGCCGGACAGCGCCGTGCTGCGCAAGATCCGCCTCGCCGCTTCGGCCACGGCGAACGTCCCGCACCTCTCGATCATCGCGCGGGCGGACGCCGTCCTGCGTTCGCCCGTGTCACACGCGTTGCCCGGCGGTGAGGTGATCGTGATGGAAGGCCAAGGGCACAACACGGTGCTCTTCGACGAGGAGGTCGCGCGGATCGTCGAGCGGCGGATCCTCGGCCGCCGCAGAAAAACGTGCTAGGTCGGTCGGCGTGCGTCGCAACGTGAAAGCAACGTGGATCGGAGTCGCGCTCGCCTCGGGGATCGCGCTCGCGCCGGACGTCGCGCGGGCGGACGCATCGGCGTGGGCGTTCGCGGGGGCAGGGGCGCTCGCGTGGAAAGAGGGTACGGCGGCGCTCGCGCCACGCGCGGCGTTCAACTTCGATTTCGGCGTGGGCACGACGCCGGACGGCCCGTTCATCGTCGGCGGGCTCGCGCGGCTCACGCCCGTGGTCGACGAGGGCCTGGACGTGTCGTTGCTCGCGCGTGTCGCGACGCACGGCTTTCAAGCGGGCAAGTTCGGCGTCGCGGTCGACGTGGGCGGCTACCAGAGGCTCTGGGGGACGTACTCGCGCGGCGTCGCCGGCAGCTTCACGATCGGCCTTCCGCTCGGCTTCTCGCTCGGGGTGCAGGGGCTCTACGGGACGGGCGACGCGCTCGCGTTCGGCGCGTTCGCGGGCATCGATTTCCTGCGGCTGACGATCTACCGGCAGTCGATGCTCGACGCGTGGCCGAACCCGTACCCGGCGCATCAACAGCCGGCGACGGCCTCGTTCGGGCCGTCGCCGCGGTTCTTCTGAACTCAGATCGACGCGAGCGCTTCGACGAGCCGATCGAGGTCCGCGCGTGTGTGGCGCTCGGTGACGGCGACGAGCAGCTCGCCCTTGCGCTCGGCGCTCACGCGGCCGAGATCGAAGCCGGGGATGATGTCGCGCTTGGCGAGCGTGTCGCAGACCTTCTTCGTGTCGCCGCCGCGTACACGCACGACGAACTCGTTGAACGTCGGAGCGCTGTACGGCAGCGAGTAGCCCTCGAGGCCCGCGATCGCCTTCTTCAGGTACTCCGCTTTGGCGAGACACTGACGCGCCGCTTCGACAAACCCCTTCTTGCCGAGCATGCACATCTTGATGGTCATCGCGGTCGCGCAGAGGCCGCTGTTCGTGCAGATGTTGCTCGTGGCGCGCTCGCGGCGGATGTGTTGCTCGCGCGTGGCCAGCGTGAGCACGTAGCCGCGGTTTCCCTCCTTGTCGACGGTCTCGCCGACGACGCGGCCGGGGATCTGCTGCAGGTACTTGCGGTCCTCGCGGCACGCGAAGAGGCCCACGCCCGGGCCGCCGAACTGCGGCGGCAGGCCGAGCGGTTGTCCCTCGCCCACCGCGATGTCGGCGCCGAGCGCGCCGGGCGACTCGAGGAGCGCGAGCGCGTACGGATCCTGCGTCGCCGTGATGACGAGCGCGCCCTTCGCGTGCGCAGCCTCGGCCACCTTGCGGAGATCGCAGATCGAACCGTAGAAGTTCGGGTATCCGACGACGACGCAGGCCGTCTCGTTCGTGATCGCGGCCGCGAGTGCGTCGATGTCGGCGGCGCCGTCCGCGCCGACGGGCACGGTGGTGAGCGAGGCCTTGCCGGTCCCGAGGCCACGCACGTGCGTCTCGATCGTCTCGAGATACTCGGGGTGGATCCCGCCGGAGATGACGGTGTGCTCGCGACCGACGAGCCTTCGCGCCATGAGCACGGCCTCGGCCGCGGCGCTCGCGCCGTCGTACATCGACGCGTTCGCCAGCGGCAGGCCGAAGATCTCGCTGACGATCGTCTGGAACTCGAAGATGACCTGCAGCGTGCCCTGCGCGACCTCGGGCTGGTACGGCGTGTACGCCGTGTAGAACTCGCTGCGCAGCAGGAGCTGGTCGGCGGCGGGCGGGAAATGATGCTCGTACGCGCCGGCGCCGAGGAACGAGAGCATCCCGGCCGCGCGGTTCTTGCGGGCGAGCTCTTCGAGGTGGCGCATGAGCGACGGCTCGTCGATCGGCGCGGGCAGGTCGAGCGGCCGATCGTAACGTGCGCGTGCAGGGATCGATTCGTAGAGCGCCTCGAGCGCCGGCAGGCCGACGGCCTCCAGCATCGAAGCGATCTCCTCGGGCGTGTGAGGGAGGTATCGCATGGCTGTGGAGAGAGATGAGGAGGCCGCGGCCGGAGTCAGTGGCCGGCGGTCTTCAGGAGCTCAGTATAGGCGGTCGGGTCGAGCAGGCCATCGAGCTCGCTCCGATCGGAGGGCTCCACGGCGATCATCCAGGCGAGGTCGTAACAATCCTCGTTCACCTTCTCCGGCTGTTGTTCCAGGAGCTGGTTGATCTGCACGACACGTCCGCTCAAGGGGGCGAAGAGATCGCTCAGCGTCTTGACGCTCTCGATGGTCCCGAAGGCCTTGCCCCGCGTGATCGTCTCGCCGACCTTCACGTCCAGGTTCACGAGCGTGATGTCACCGAGCTGATCCACGGCGTACGCCGTGATGCCGATGAGCACCCGTCCGTCTTCCTCCTTCGTCCACTCGTGATCCTTGGTGTACCGACGATCCGAACGAACATCATCGCTGGCCATACGAAGTCTCTCTCCTGTCCGCTGCTACGGCGCTTTTCGTCACGACGAACGTTTGTAAAACGGAGTCTTCACCACGACGGCGCTCACCGAGCGGCCGCGGCAGTCGACCTCGATCTCCGAGCCCACCTCGGCGAGCGAGGTGGGCAGGTAGCCGAGGCCGATGTTCTTGCCGACCGTGGGGCCGGGGCTGCCGCTCGTGCACACGCCGACCTTGATCCCCACCTTGTCGAGGAGCGGGTAGCCGTGCCGCGCGATGCCGCGGCCGCTCATCTCGAAGCCGACGAGCTTGCGCGTCAGGCCCGCGGCCTTGATGCGCTCGAGCGCCGTACGACCCACGAAGTCGCCCTTGCCGAGCTTCACGACCCAGCCGAGCCCAGCCTCGAGCGGGTTCGTCGTCTCGTCGATCTCGTTGCCGTAGAGCGAGAGGCGCGCTTCGAGGCGGAGCGTGTCGCGCGCGCCGAGGCCGGCCGGCTCGAGGCCGAGCGGGCCGCCGAGCGCGACGAGCGCGCGCCAGAGCTGCGCCGCGCCGTCCATGGGACAGAAGATCTCGACGCCGTCCTCGCCCGTGTACCCCGTGCGCGCCACCGTGCACGGGACGTTCGCGAGCGTGGCGTCGCGGAAGTGGAAGCTCGGCAGCTCGGTGAGCGCAGGTCCGTCCCCGCCGGCCTGCGCGAGCAGCGCGAGCGCCTTCGGGCCCTGCACCGCGATGAGCGCCGTGCGATCGGACGCATCGTCGAAGTCGCAGTGGTTCACCGCGGCGGCCTTGAAATGCGCAACCATCTTGTCGCGGTTCGAGGCGTTGCAGACGATGAGCCACTTGGTCTGCGACACCCGGTAGACGATGAGGTCGTCGAGGATCGTGCCCGCGTCGTTGCACGCCACGGTATAGAGCGCCTGCCCGTCCATGAGGCGCTTGGCGTCGTTCGTGATCAGGTAGTTGACCACGTCCGCAGCGTAGTCCCCCGAGAGGACGAGCTCGCCCATGTGGCAGACGTCGAAGATGCCCACGGCGGTGCGGACGGCGCGGTGCTCCTCCGTGACGCCCTTGTACTGCACGGGCATTTCCCAGCCCGCGAAGGGCACGAGGCGACCGCCGAGCGCGACGTGCTCGTCATGAAGAGGGGTCCTGCGAAGCGGTACCTGGGGCTGATCCATGGTCGACACCCCGCGCGATGTAGTCCGATTCGGGGTCGAAGTCGATGGGCGTCGGGTGTGGTCCAGCACGGACGCACGATCGCAGCCAGCACGCCCGATGACGCGGCGCGCATCGTGCCCGAGGCTTACTCGAGCTTCGTGGGATCGAGAGGTTGTCCCTGCGGCGTGAGGCCGAGCTCGCGCCACCGCTCTTCTTCGGTCAGGCCATCCTTCGCAGGAGGTTTCGTCACGTCGCGCACGACGATCTCGGTGTGATCGTCCCGCACGAGGACCTCGACGCGCAGGACACGCGAGGGCGCGGACTTGGACGTCGCGTTGTGGAAGATCGTCTTTCGCGGGGAGGACTCGACGCGCTCGGCGACGACGCGCGCCTTGACGTACGCCGCGACATCCTCGGCGCGCAGGCTGCCCTTCGCGAAGAAGGCGTCCGGGAACTGCGCCGAGACCGTCATCGCGCGCGGCAGCTTGATGCCGAACGCGTCGACCGGGCCCTCGGCGAGCTCGCCGGGCGCGAGTTTGTCGGGGGGCGGGTCCACGACGGCCGCGGGGGCGGCGCTCGGCGCGTGGCGCTCGTCGCCTCCGCGGCACGCCGAGAGGAGCACGAGCGCCGCGGCGGCGTGGAGGTGGACGCGGCTCACTCGAGGACGAGGCCCCACGAGTCGATCCTCACCGAGGTGCGCGGCGGCGGCAGGCGCTTCGTGACGGTGTTCGTCTTCGAGTTCTCGCTCGACGTTCCGCCTTGTCCGGTCTGGAAGACGAGCTGGAACTCGCCCGCGGTCGAGTTGTTCACGACCGACATCGGGCCGAACGCGGGTTCGTCGAAGCTGAGCTGCTCGTAGCAGCTCGGCGTCTGCGTGACGGCCACGCCGAAGACCACGGTGCCGGGCGGTTGGTCCTCGAAGAAGCTCAGGTCCTGCGGCGCGTTCACCGGATCCTGCACGTAACGCGGGCAGGGCCAGTCCGCGGGCGGCGTGGGGCCGTTCGCGCTGCAGGCCGTCTTCCGGTAGTAGTCGACGCCCCACACGGCGCCGTAGCCGTCCGCGCACGCGTTGCCTTGCGGGCCCGTCGGCGTGAAGGTCGAGAAGTACGCGACGCCGTTGAAGAGCGAGATCGGTCCGGTCACGCGCACGCCGTTCTCGAAGGGGATCACCCAGTTGCTCTTCGTGACGAACGAGCCCGAGCCGTTTGGCTCCTCGCGGATCGACCAGGCGCGCGTCTGCACGCCCGCGCTCGACGTGAACGTCTCCTGATCACCCGTCGACAGCAGGACGACCGGGTTGCCGATCGGATCGACCGTGACGATCGGCGGCGTCTCGATCGGCTGGCGCGTCGCGGCCGCGTCGCTGCCGAACGAGTACGCGTCCCACGCGAGATCCACCTTCCAGTTGTCGGGCTTCGGCGAGGTGAGGTCGACGCGCCAGAGCGTCCCGTCCGCGTCGCCGACGTAGATGCGATCGGAGACCTGGCCCGGGAGCGACGGGTAGGGGACGGGGACGCCGGTGACGGGCGAGTCGAACGCGTCTTCCTTCACCTTGTTCGTCGGGAGCGTGGGGCCGTCCTCGAGCTTGCCGCGGAAGTGCATGATGATCTCGCCCGTGTCGAGGCGGACGATCGAGAGCGAGCGCGCCGCGCCGACCTTGCCGTTCGCGTCGTGCCAGCACCGCACCACGTCGCCGCCGACCTTGGGCTGATACGCGTCGGACGACGAGACGCTCGTCGTCGACCTGAGGCGCGGGCAGCTCCCGGTCGTGAGCGTCGTCGTGCCGCCGGGGAGGATCGCGACGGCGACCTCCTTCACGTCGTTGTTGCCGTCGTCGAGCGCGATCGTGGTGATCGCGGGTTTGACCGTGGTGCTGCCGAAGAGCGGCTCGCCGTTCGTGTTCGTCGAGAGCTGCCAGAGGAACTTCGGATCGGCGGGGTTCGTCACGTCGAGCGCGTAATAGAAGCTGCCGCCGAGGCCGCCGCCCGCGACGAGCACGCTCCTCCACGTCGTGCCCGCCGCGCCGGCCTGCGCCTGCGCGCGCGTGCGCTGGAAGATCACGTCCTTCACGATGGGGCTTCCATCGAGGAGGAACGCTTGCCGGCCGTACGTCGGCAGGATCCCGGGCAGCACGTGCGGCGGGAGGAACGACCAGAGCTCGTTGTTCTCCAGCGTGTCGACGCGCTGCGTGTCCGCCGGATCGTTCGCCGCGACCTTGAAGGCGTGGAGCTGGCCGTCGGTCGTCGCTGCGAAGAGCACGAGCGGGCGCTTCTTGACCACCGGATCCGCGGCGAACGCCGCGTAGGACTCGTCGCGCAGGAACTCCTTCGGCGTGCCCATCGTGATCGGCGAGGCGTGGTAGATGCTGCCGAGCGCGTTGCCGAAGCGCGACTGCGGCACGCCCGGCAGGCCGACCTCCCAGCGGATCGCCGTGTCGGCGCACGCGCTCGCGCTCGCGTTTGCTCCGGCGATCGACTCGCACGCGTCGGGCACGGGGTTCGACGGGATGTCGAGCGCGAGCGGAGCCTGGGCGAGCGTCGCGGCGAACGTCGTGCTCTCGACCAGGCCCGTGCTCGCGCCGCCGTAGAGGCCGAGGCCGTCGTCGGTCGAGAGGTTCGGCCGGAGCGAGCGGCGCGAGTGGATCTGCCCGTTCTCCTGCGTGCCGACGAGCGTGAAGAACTTGCGGGCCGGGGCGTTCGTGTTGAGGTTCGCCTCGAAATCGTCGCCTTTGTTTTGCTCGATCGTCGCGAGCACGGGCTTCAGGATGCCGCTCTGGTTCTCGCAGACGTAGCGCTTGCGCTCGAGGTTGCCGGTCCAGAGGCCGCCGACGGGCGCGTCGAAGGACGTGACGAACTGGTAGCCCGCGGCGGCGGCGTCGCCCTGGCTCTGCGTGGCGCCGGCCGTGGAGAAGACGGGGATCGTGCGGCTCGTCGAGCCGGCCGAGACGACCGAGAGCACCTGATCGAGCGCGCTCTTCAGGCTCGGCAGGTCGTCCGCGAAATACGCGCGCGTCGAGCCGCCCTCGTAGGCGATACGCGAGAGCGTGCAGCACGCCTTGAGCGCGCCCGTCGCGCTCGCGCAGAGGCCGTTCGGAGCGACGAGGTCGCTCTGCGTGAGGTTGCTGCAGCTCGTGCCGCCCGCCTGCGACAAACCGAAGCCGATGGCGAAGGTCTTGATCGGGTTCGGCTGCGTCGAGAGCTCGTGCGCGATCTCGTGCGGCCGCGGATAGGGGCACTTGCCGTTGCCCGTCGCGCAGGACTCGCGCAGGTCGAGGTTCGGCTCGCCGTCCGAGAGGAGGATGATGAACTGGTTGCGACACTTGCCCGCGTAGTACGGATCGTCCTTCGGGCCGAAGGGTTTGCCCGTGGCCGGGTCGTTCGAGCCGTCGTTCAAGAGGTAGTCACGCGCGTCGGCGAGGACGCCCGCGATCGGGGTCGCGCCGTAGGGCCGCATCGCGAGGAGCGAGGACTGGAGGCGATCGTTGATCTGCTGCACCTGCGCGATCGGCGCGTCGTGCGGGCCGAAGCCGATGAGGCGCCCCTCCCACGGCGGCGCGGCGGGGTTTCGCGCGCCGACCTCGAAGTCGTGGGTCGCGCAGTTCGGCGGGTTGCCGTCCGCGGGCGAGCCGCCGGAGCTCCAGCTCGGGTAGTAGCTCCACATGCCCTTCGTGCCGTCGTTCGGCGCGGGCGCGGAGCCGCTCGCGCCGGTGCCGGGATCGGGGAGCGTGTCGAACGTCATCAGGCCGAAGCGGACGCGATCGCGGTACGTGTCGAGCAGGCCGTCGTTCGCTTGCTGGAAGCCCGGCGTGTCGCAGGCCTGGCTCGTGTTGTTCCACGCGTGCGTCCGGAGCGCGTTCGCGGGCCAGTCCCACCACGCGCCGCCCATCGATCCCGGGCCGTAGGCGCAGCCGTTCGAGAGGATGCGGTGGAAGGGCAGGTAGTACTTGTAGTCGTAGGGATCCGGCCCGCTCGGCAGGGTGAACTCGTTCTGGAACGAGCTCGACGATCGATCCTGCGCGAAGCAGGAGAAGTTCTGGATCGTCCCCGTCAGCACGGTGACCAGCGTGGCCCAGCGGTTCAGCGGCGTGGTCGTGCCGGGGACACACGCCGCGCCGTCTTCCTCGGGCCGCTTGCCGCTCGCCATGTTCTCCATCGACCCCGAGGTGTCGATGACGAGCAGCACGTTCGGCAGCGGCGGGTTGATGTCGAGCTGCGCCTCGGCGACCGTCGCGAAGGACGCGATCGAGAGCAGCGTGGCGACGGCGATGGAGGGGGAGAGGACGCGGTTCAACGTTCGCATGAGGTCCTCCGTCAAGGTCCGGAGATCGGTCCGACGACGAGCTCGGCGCGGAAGGTGGTGCTCGAAAGGGTGGTCGCGACGCCGCCGGGCGGCGCGAGCCGGATGCGGCCCGTTCCATGGAGCATGACGCTCATGAAGTGGACGTTGGCCGCGCCCGCGGAGGTGTAGTCGAAGCCCGCGATGGGGCGATCGACGCGGAAGAGGTCGTTCACCTCGACGAGCAGATCGGCCGTGCTGTTCTCGATGCGGCCGAGGCTGCCGTGTTGCCCCGATTGCGGGTCGTACGGCTGGAAGAGCGGGATGCCGAGCTCCTTCTCGATGTACGCCCGGCCAAACCGCGAGCAGTTCTGGTAGTACGGATCGCCCATCATGCCGAGGCACTCCGTCGAGTTCTGCCGCGCGAGGAAGTCGACCTGCGCGCCGAGGTCCCGCGAGAGCTTCGCGGTGACGGCGTTCATCGCGCTCTCGCTGAAGTAACGGCTCTGCGTGGTGACGCGCGAGATGCCGCTCGTGCTCGTCGCGATGGTGCTCGCCTGCGCGGCGAAGAGGCCGATGCCCGTGAGCATGGCGATGACGAGCACGACCACGAAGACCGTGGCGCCGCGCTCGCGGCGGCGCGCGAGGCGGCGCGTGATCGCGCTCGGGTTCCTCTGGACGACCTCGGTCACGGCGAACCTCCTCGCGTGTTGACGAGCGAGAACTCGCGCTCGAGCGTCCGGACGCGCGCGAAGCGCTCCGCGCCCTTGGCGTTGCCGACGAGGAAGCGGAACGGTCGTCCCGCGGGCGCCGCGAGCTGCGTGGGTCGATCCGGCGCGCGAGATCGCGTGGAGAGGCGAACCTGCACGGAGCGCACGGCCTCGGGCCGGGTGCCCTGCACGTCGGGAGGGCCTGCGATCGTGTAGATCTGCGCGTTCGGCACGGGATCGGTGATCGGGAAGCGCTCGAGGACCGGCGCGTCCGGCTGCGAGGTCAAGGTGAGCGCGGTGATGCCGAAGCGCAGCCCGACCGCGTACTCGGCGACGATCTCCTGCGTGCCGGGGACCTCGCTGTCGTCCGCCGCGAGCTCGACCCGCACGAGCTCCGTGCGATCTTCGTCGCCGGTCACGGGGTTCAGCGGCTGCACGTAATCGGCGAAGGTCGGGTCTCCGACCACGGACCGGAGCTCGTAACGCACGCGCGAGATCACGTGCACGGGGAAGCCCGTCCCGAAGCCCTTGATCGCGCACGAGGAGCCCACGCCCTGCGACGTCTGCACGGGCAGGGCGGGCGTGTTCGAGACCGCCACCTGGATCGAGTCGATGGGCGCGCCCGTCGTGGCGAAGCCCTGGATGACGCCGTAATAGTCGCTCGTCGGCCCCTCGACGTGCAGCATGCGGCCGACGCGGAAGTACTCCGAGAGCCTCTTGGCGACGTCGCCGTTGTTCGTCAGCGCCGTGAGGCGGCGGATCGCGCGGCTGTTCGGCTGGAGCACGAGCGTCGTGCTGTTCGCGCCGGGCAGCGTCGTGCTCATGATGAAGTTCTCGCCGGACTCGAGGTCGCCGGCGATCGTGATGCGCTCGTTCCGCAGGTCGTTGCCTGCGTTTTGCGGCAGATCGGGGCGAGGCTCGATGACGACGGGCGCGAGCCTTCGCATGCCGTCCGGCCAGCCGACGAGGTTCGTCGGAGCGCAGACGCGCCGGTCGGTGTAGGGGTTCCTCGTGCTGTTGCGCCCGGCGTGCTCGAGGTCCGTGCCCAGACGACCGAGGCCCATCGACACGGCGACCTGCGCGTACGAGATGCGCGCCTCTTCCTGGAAGATCCGCACGGCGTTTTTCGAGAGGAGCACGGCCGCGGCGGCGACGAGCGCGCCCGCGGAGATCGCGACGAGCAGCTCGACGAGCGTGAAGCCACGCCGCTCGCCCGCGCGGAGGGTGCGGTCGTTCGCGCGCATCAGTTCGAGGCCTCCTCTTGGCCGATCACGGTGGAGAGGTAATAGAAGCCGTAACGCGCGTCGTTTGTCTCGATGTTCGCGGGCGGGGTCGTCCGGCACTCGGTGATCGGCGCGAGGTCCCGCCGCCAGATCACGCGCACGAGGGCGCGGGCAGCGATGGGGTGCGTCGCGCCGCCCAGCGAGAGCGGCTTCTGGACGGCCCGCGCGATCTGCAGGTGCGTGCAGAAGACGCCGCTCGTCGTGGTGTCGTCGACGCTCACGTCGACGCCCTGGATGTCGGCCACGGGCGAGCTCCAGCCGGGGATCTCGGGCGCGAGGATCCACTGCGCCGGGCCCGGCGGGCTCGCGCTGTTGTACACGAACGACGAGGCGAGCCAGCGTGTCTCGCCGATGTCCTGCATCCCGAGCGGGTCGTTCCACTGGATCGAGTCGACCTTGAGCCGCTCGGCCCACGTCGACGCGACCTGCCGCGCGCCGTCGCCGATCCGCGCGTTCGAGTTGCCGATCAGCGCGACCTTCTGCAGCGCGATCACGCCCGTCGCGCCGACCGCGAGGATCGAGAGGGCCATCATGACCTCGATGACCGTGTAGCCACGCGCGCGGCTCACTGGATCACCCTCGGCAGGCCAAACGACGGCACGAGCACCCGGCGCACGCGGCCGTTCGAGAGGTTCGTCACGGTGAGCCTCGCCGCGCCGACCATCTCCGTGAACGCGCCGCCGTTGTACCGGACGAACGCCTTGCGACGCGAGAAGCAGACATCGGCGGTGTCCTCGCTCGCGTTGTCGGGGCCGAGGAAGCCGACGTCGACGATCTCCTTCTTGTCGGCCGCGGCGAAGCGGAAGGTTTGTCGCTCGAGCGTGGGGTCGTCCCAGTTGATCGTGTTGCAGCCGCGCGGCGAGATCAGCGTCGGCGTCGGCGTGTCGAGCGCGGCTCGCACGGTCTCGACCTGCGGCAAGCCGTTCGCCTTGCGGAACCGCACGACGAACGTCGCGCGTTCGTTCGACTCGACGTAGCCGCGCCGGTAGATCTCCGCGAGCTGCATCGTGAGCCGACTCAGGCCGATGTCGCGCATGATGCGGATGAACGCGGGCGACGCGATCGCCGCGAGCAGCGCGATCATGAAGATGACCACGAGGATCTCGGTCAGCGTGAAGCCACCGAGCCGCCCCGCCGCACGTGCAGCGCGCGTCCGCGTCCTCGGAAACCGGCGAGAAAGGAAACGAGCCACCAACATGATTGGTAGCAAGCCTCGTGCCTCCACAGAGAAGTTTTCGGGGAAGCCGAAGAGGCCCGGAGCAAGGCCGATCGTGGGGTGCGGCGCGGAACCATCCGCTACGGATTGCGACGCTCTGCAAAAGTTGCGGGATCCGGGGGGCCGGGGCGCTCGTGGCCTTGCACCGGTCTCTTGAACGTTGCATTTGCGGTCGACCATGATCCAACGGCACGCGGCATTCGGAACCCTGTTCGCCCTCGCCCTCGTCAGCGCTTGCAAGAGCGACGAGCCTCGTGGGGCCGCGCCTCCGCCGCCTCCCGCGGCGAAGCCCGCGGCGTGCGCCGGCGGCGGCGGGACCTTGTCCGACGCGCAATCCGCGCCGTTTTTCCCGCGCACCACGGCGAACTTCTGCCTCGACCCGAACGGCGGCGACAAGACGTACGGCGAAGCCGGCAGCCTCCCGCTCGATCAGATCTGCGACATGTTCGACGGCGAGTGCGAGATCTACAAAGGCTTCGGCGTCCGCCGCGTCGTCGAGCTCCGGTACGTCGACGGCAATGGCAGCGCGGCGACGATCGACGTGCACCTCTCGAAGTTCGGCTCGACCGAGGGCGCGTACGCGATGTTCACGAAGCGCGTCGTCGGCGACGGTGATCCCGCGGGCGAGGACACGCCGCGGCCGATCGAGGGCGGCGGCGCGGCCGCGCTCGGCCTCGGGACGGCCTACCTCTGGCGCGGCGCGCACCTCGCGGAGATCACGTACAACGACGAGGCGGCGGCCGAGCCTGCGATCAAGGCGCTCGGCGACAAACTGCTCGCGCCGCTCGTGAAAGAGATCGGCGCGAAGCTCCCGGGCGATACGGCGCTCCCGCCGGCCGCGGCGGCGCTGCCGGAGGCGAACCGGTTGCCGCTCGGCGTTCGCGTCGTGACCAAGGACCTCCTGGGCATCCCGAGCACGGGCGGCGGCGCGTTTGGTTATTACAAGGACGCGGACAAACGGTATCGGTTCGCCGTCATGGTCCGCGCGGACGTGGAGCAGGCGAAGGACGTGCTCGCGACGCTCGGCAAGGGCCCCGGGGCGCAGAAGGAGAAGGGGATCGCCGACGGCGCCGTGCGCTTCATGAGCAAGGAAGGCGAGGCGCCTGCGGTCGAGTGGATCGTCGCGCGCACGGGCAGCCGGCTCGTGGGGATCGGCGACGAGGCGCGCGTGCTCCGGAGCGGGATGACGGCCGACGAGGTCGCGAAGGTGTCGCTCGGCAAGGACGAGAAGATCTCTCGCCTGAAGGACGTGCTCGCGAAGAAGTGAAGTGGACGAATCCCTCACCCCAGACCCCTCTCCGTTCGGGAGAGGGGCAGGGGAGAGGGGCGCTCATTTGGTTCGCAGAATGACGTGGTAGCCGAAGGGCGTCTCGACGAGGCCGCTGATCTCGTTGACCTTCAGCTTCTCGACCGCCTCCTGGAACGGACCCACCATCGCGCCCTTCGGGAAGAGCCCGAGGTCGCCGCCGCGGGCGCCCGCGTTCGGCTCGTCGCTGTACTCCCCGACGATCGTCTCGAACTTCGCGCCGCCCTTGACCTTCTTCAGGGCCTCCTCGGCGCGCGCCTTCGCCTCTTCCTTCGTGCGCGTGATGTTCGCGGGCGCGCGCATGCTGCCCTTGTACATCACGAGGAAGTGCTTCGCGCCGAACATCTCCCGCTGCGGCTGCTGCGCCGGGGCCGTGGGGCGCGGCGGCGCCTGGGGCGTCGGCTGCGTCGCCGGCTGCGTCGTGACCGTCTCCGTCACCGGGGCGGCGGCGGGCTTCGCGGCGAGGAAGCCGAGCGGCTTGTTGAACATCCCGAAGAAGCCGAGGATGCCGATGAGCACGAGCACGCCGAGGACGACGTGCGGCGTCCACCAGTTCGGGTCCTCGTCGTCGCCTTGCGCGGCGGCGTCCTTGCCCTGGTGCTGCGCGTGCTCGTCTTCCTCTTCGTCCTCTTCTTCGTCTTCCTCTTCGTCCTCTTCTTCGTCTTCCTCTTCGTCTTCGGACTCGTCCGCGCCCTCTTCCTCTTCGTCCTCTTCCTCGTCCTCCGCCCGCTTCTTGTCGAGCTCGGGATCCTCTTCGGCCTTGCGCTGCTTCTTGGTCTCTTTGCTCATGATGACTTCTCAGAGAGAGGGCTTCGCCCCACCGTCTTTGCCGCGCGGGCGGCTGTGACCCTGCTATCGGTCCGGTCGAGTTAGCACGCGCCTCGGCGGCACGTCAGGCGATCTCCGCGTATCCGCCCGTGAGCACCGCCTCCGGTCTTCCCTTCACGCTCGCCTGGAGCGCCACCTTTCCGCCTTCGAGCACAAATCCCTGCGTGACGATCGTGTCGCCGGGCCAGACCGGCTTGCGGAACTGCGCCGAGAGGAGCCGCAGCCGCGACGCGTCTCCGCCGAGGAGCCCCTTCACCACGGCGCGCGCGGCAAAACCGTACGTCGCGAGCCCGTGCAGGATCGGGCCCTGCGGGAAGCCCACCGACGCGGCGAACGCCGGGTCGGCGTGCAGCGGGTTGTGATCACCCGAGAGCCGGTAGAGCAGCGCTTGCTCGGGGGACGTCGTCTCCTCGTGGAGGAACGTGGGCTCGCGGTCCTTCGGGATCGAAGGTTCGTCCGGGTCCGCGGGCGGGCGCGGGCCGCTGAAGCCACCTTCGCCGCGGTAGAGGATCGACCACGTCGTCTCGTAGACGCGCTCGCCGCCCTCGAGCGTGGTCGTCGTGTCGATGACGACCTGCGCGAGCCTTTTCATGTCGTAGAGGCCGCGGATCGTGGCGGTCGTGAGCAACGTGCCCGAGGGCGGGATCGGCGCGAGGGCGCGGATCTTCTGGCCGCCGTGGACCACCATCGCGAAGTTGCCGCCCGTGCGCGCGAGGGACTTGAAGACCGGCTCGGTCGCAGGGATCACGGCGAAGGTCGGGTAGACCTTCATGCCGCCGGCGGTGCCCTCGTAGAGGTAGGCGAGCTCGTCGCGCTTCGCGCCGATGCCGAGCGCGTAGAGCGCGAGGGTCTTCCAGTCGTAGGTGAACGAGCTCGGCTCCGTGGTGAAGCCCAGGCTCGAGAGATCGAGGGCCATTCGCGCCTTCCGTGAGGATCGGGACGGGACTCGTACCGATCTCGCGCGGACGCGTCAATTCCCTGTTTTAAAGCGCGATACGGTAGGCCACCAGCAACCCGAACTCCAGCATGTCCACCCGACCCGACAGTGACGCGCTGTCACCCGTGGGCGCTTGTTTTGGCTCCGTCGGCAAGAACCAGCTCGCGTAACGCAGCGTCGTTCCGAGCGACCAGTTCGGGGCCACGGTCCACTCGCCGCCGATGGCCAGGCCCGCCGCGAGGCCCTCGGTCGAGAGCGCCGCGGCGCGCGGGCCGACGAAGGCCGTGTCCGCCCAGGGATCGCGATCCGAGGCCACCGTCCAGGCGTCGCGGATGATCACCGCGCCGAGCGTCACGCCGCCCCACCACTCCCACTTGTCGCTCTGGATGCCGTAATAACGCGCTTGCCCCTCGACGAGGAAGTAGCTGCGATCGTGCTCGCGCTCGAGCTCGGCGGCGCCGGGCGCCGTGCCGCTGAGGAGCGACTGCGCCCAGGCGATGCTCGCGCCGAGGCCGAAGCGGCCGATGCGGTACTGGTTGAAGACGCCGAGCGAGAAGCTCGTCTCGCCCTTCTCGCAGCTCGTGCGCGAGCGCGGGCACACGTTCGCCGCGGGCAGGCTGATCAGCCCCGCGTTCACCGAGACCAGCGTGTGCGTGTAGTCCTGCTCCAGCGCCGCCGACGCGCGCCGCGCCGCCGCAGACTCCTTGCTCTGCGCGCTCGCGAGCGACGGAGACACGAGCCACGTGAGCGCGGCGGTCGAGATCACGAGCGCGACCGGGAGCCTCAAAGCCATGGTCCACCGGTCGGTGTGGGCGGTGGATCGGTCGTCGGCAAGGGCGGCGGCGTGGGCGGAAGGACGGGGCCGTCCTGGCCCGTCGGTTTGCCCGTCGGGGCGTTCGTCGGGGACGTCGTCGTCGTCGGCGCCGGAGGTATGCCCGAAGGTTGCGGCGGGCTCGGGGCCGAGGCGCTCGGCTGGGGTTTTTCGTCCTTGCCCGTGGGGCGCGGCGGCGGGAGGCGGCCCTGGGGGCGTGGATCCGGGGAGAGCACGCGTGGCGCGTCGTTCGACGTGGGCGTGAGCTCCGGGCCGGGCTTCGACGCGAGCTCGGCGACGAGGTGCTGCGCGGTCGTGAGTGAGGGGTTCAGCGAGACGGCGATGCGGGCGAGGTGGAGCGCCTCCTCGGCGTCACCCGCGTACTTGCGGCCGAGCGCGCTCGTGACGAGGCGCTCGGCGGCCTCGCGGCGCAGCTCCTTCACGCGTGCATCGCCGGGCCAGCGCGCGTGCGCGGCCTCGAGGATCTCCTTCACGTTGTCGCCGGGCGGCGCGTCCCAGGCCTGGCGCTTCATGGCCTCCCGCGCGGCTTCGAGCCGGCCGTCGAGCGAGTCGGCCGACGGCGCGCCGACGAGGCCGAGGCGCTTGCCGCCCACGACGGCCACGAGCGGCACGGCCGTCAGGCACAGGACGAGCGCCACGATCCGCGTGAGCCGCGCGCGGCGCTTCGTGCCTTCCGGCGGCGGCGTGGAGAGCGGCGTCTCCGTGCCTTGCATCGTCGACTCGTGCGCGAGCGGGGCCGCGGGCGACACGTGTGCTTCCGCGTCGTCGACCGGGTCTTCGTCGTCGTCGCCGGAGGCGCGTGACGTGGCGTGGCTCGAAGGTGGAGCGGCCTTCGCCTCGTCGGCCTCGATCGCAGGCGCCGAGGTCGCTCCGATCGGCGCGGGTGAGCTCTCGGGATCGTCCTCGATCCGCGACGAGATCGGCATCGGCGTCGCCTCTGCGCCTGCGGCCACGCCGCCGATCCTCGCGGCGAGGTCCGTGGAGAGCTCGAGCGATTTCGTGCGCTCCTTCGAGGGCAACTTCACCGCGCCCTTTCGCGCGAAGAGCAGGTTCGACCGGGCGAGCTCGTCGGGGTCGAGGCCACTCTGCCGCGCGGCGGCGTAGAGCTCCTTGCCGAAGGCGCGCGCGTCTTTCGCCCGTGCCTCCGGCTTCTTCGCGAGGTTCTGCATGATCACCGCGGCGAGCGGCGCGGGCACGTAACTCGCGCGCGGGATGCTCCGCAGATCGGGCGGCGGATCGTGCGTGTGCTGGATCAGGAGCTGCACGGGCGAGTCGCCTTCGAAGGGCGTCCGGCCGGCGAGGCACTGGTAGAGGATCGTCGCGATCGAGTAGACGTCGGCCGCGGGGCTCACGGGTTTGCCCTCGGCGCCCTCGGGCGAGATGTACTTCGCCGTGCCGAAGATCAGGCCCGCCTGCGTGGCCATCGAGCCCTGACGATCGGCCCAGTCGAGGCGGGCGATGCCGAAGTCGAGGACCTTCACGAAGTCGGGGTCGTCGCCGCGGCGGACGAGCATCACGTTCTCGGGCTTGAGATCGCGGTGCACGATGCCCTGCGCGTGGGCCTCGCCGACGGCGTCGCAGATCTGCAGCGCGATGTGCATCGCGCGCGCCAGGGGCAGCGCCGAGGGCTCTCCGCCCGCGCCCGACGCGGCGAGCGCGGAGAGCAACGACATGCCGTCGAGGTGCTCCATCACGAGGTACATCTCGCCGCCCGTGCGGGGATCACCGCGCTGCGGGATCGTGCCGGTCATGAGGACCGAGACCACGCCGGGGTGGGCGAGGCGGCTCGCGATCTTGGCCTCGCGGTGGAAGCGGGCGACGAGCTCGGCGTTGCCGCTGAGCTCGCGGTGGAGGATCTTCACGGCGACGTCGCGCTCGATGCCGGCCTGGAAGGCGCGGTAGACGCGGCCCATCGAGCCGATGCCGATGAGGTGCTTGACGCGGATTTGCCCGCTGAGCTCGAGGCCCGCGTAGGGGTCGACCTCGGGGCTCGAGAGCGAGGGCCCCTTCACGTTCACGAGGGGCGTGCCGTCCTGCGGGCAGAAGAGGACATCCGCGTCGTAGCGCTCGCCGCACGACGGGCAACTCTTCGTGGGGGACGGGGTCATCGGCGGGACGAGTGTAGCAGGAACGCGTGGATCCCACGCGGCCTCCGGATTACCGTCCCGGCCAGGTGAGCAAGGCGAGGGCGAGCGCAGCGGGGAAGACCCAGGCGAAGGCGAAGGCCACGCCTCCGCCCGCGCCCACGCCGATCCGCGAGGTGCCGGCCGAGGCGGTCGAGACGAACGACAACGCCTACCGCGTCGCCTTGCCTCAGTTCGAGGGCCCGCTCGACCTCCTGCTGCACCTGATCCAGCAGCACGAGCTCGATATCCTCGACATCCCCGTGAGCTTCATCACGCAGAAGTATCTCGACTACCTGTCGATGATGCGGGCGCTGTCGATTGATCTGGCGAGCGAGTACCTCGTGATGGCGGCGACGCTGATTCACATCAAGTCGAAGATGCTCTTGCCGGTGGTGCCCAAGGATCAGGACGGGGATGGGCTGCCGGAGGAGGAGGTCGATCCGCGGGAGGAGCTCGTCCGTCGGCTGCTCGAGTACCAGAAGTACAAGGCCGCGGCGGCGGACCTCGCGGAGCGCGGGACGCTCGGCAAGGACATCTTCCCGCGCGGGACGCCGGAGGCCACGCCGGAGGGGCCCGCGCCGTTCGCGCCCGTCGGCGTGTTCTCGCTGTTTGATGCGCTGGAGAAGCTGCTCAAGCGCACGAACGTGAAGATCGAGCACGAGGTCAACTTCGATCGGATCAGCATCACCGATCGGATCGTGCAGCTCACGGAGCGGCTCTCGGGGCGCCGGCGCGCGACGTTCGAGGAGCTCGTGCTCGACGACCCGGCGCGGAAGGGCGCGGCGCTGACGAAGTTCGACATCGTGATCACGTTCCTCGCGATCCTGGAGATGGCGAGGATGAAGCTCCTGCGGATCTACCAGTCGGACCCGCTCGCGACGATCCACCTCGAGCTGTCGATGAAGGCGGGGGGGAGCGACGAGGGGGAAGAGCGGAACGAGGCCGGCGAAGAGCGGAACGAGGCCAGCGAAGAGCGGAACGAGGCCGGCGAAGAGCGGAACGAGGCCGGCGAAGAGCGGAACGAGGCCGGCGAAGAGCGGAACGAGGCCAGCGAAGAGCGGAACGAGGCCGGCGAAGAGCGGAACGAGGCCGGCGAAGAGCGGAACGAGGCCGGCGAAGAGCGGAACGAGGCCGGCGAAGAGCGGAACGAGGCCGGCGAAGAGCGGAGCGAGACCGGCGAAGAGCGGAACGGCGTTGGCGCGCAAGACGGAGAGCCCGAGGTGAACGATGGCGACTGACGGCGGCTCGAAGCGGCGAGGCAAGTTGCGGCTCGTGCCGCAGCCGCAGCCGCAAGAGGAGGCCCCGCCGGACAGCGATTCGCCCGAGCGGCTCCGCCGCGCGGCATGGGCATGGTTCCGCCCGAAGCCGGCCGAGACGGAGCCGGTCGCGGAAGCGGAAGCGGAGCCGGTCGCGGAAGCGGAGGCGGAAGCGGAGGCGGAGCCGGTCGCGGAAGCGGTCGCGGAGCCGGTCGCGGAAGCGGAAGCAGCAGCGGAAGCGGAGCCGGAAGCGGCAGCGCCGACGGAAGCGGCAGCGCCGGCGGAAGCGCCGGCGGAAGCGGAGGCGGCGCCTCCGGCCGAGACGGCCGAGCCCAAACGCAAGCGCGCGCCTCGCAAGCCGAAGCCCGCGCCGCTCTCGCGCGTCGAGCGGTTTCGTTCGCTCGCGGCGGCGTTTTTCCGTGCGCAGCGCCTCGTCGCGAAGGTGTCCCCGACGGGGGCGACGGGTGGCTCGGACGGCGCTTCGGCCGAGCACGAAGAGAACACCACCCAGGCGAGCGGAGCCGTCGCCCGCGCGCATCTGAAGGGTGTGCTGGAGGCTTTGATCTTCGCGTCCGAGCACCCGATGACGTCACGCGACCTCGCGCGTGTGGCGAAGGCCGAGCACCGCCTCGTGGTCGCGCTGCTCGGCGAGCTCGGGGCCGAGTATCGGAACCGTGGGATCCGGCTCGACGAGGTCGCGGGCGGGTATGTGTTCCGGACGAGCCCTGCGTTCGCGCCGTTCGTGCGCGAGCAGGTCGCGAAGAAGCCGGTCAAGATGACACGCGCGCAGGTCGAGACGCTGGCGATCGTCGCGTATCGGCAGCCGATCACGCGGCCGGAGATCGACGACGTGCGCGGCGTGGACTCGGGCGCGGTGCTCAAGTCGTTGCTCGAGCGCGACCTCGTGCGGATCCTGGGCAAGAAGGAGGAGCCGGGGCGGCCGATGCTCTACGGCACGACGGCGTCGTTCCTGGAGTTCTTCGGCCTGAGCAAGCTCTCCGACCTGCCGACGTTGCGCGAGTTCACCGAGCTCACGGACGAGTCGCGGCGGGCCTACGAGCGCGAGATGGGCGAGGAGCCGCCGGACGCGGCGGTCGCCTTCACGGACACGAGCGCCGCCGCGGCCGATGGTGGTTTGATGGGCGGCGAGGGAAACTTCACCACTCGCTTGACGCCGCCCGAGGCAGAGAGCGGTGCAGGTGACGAGTTCGCATTCACAGGCGAGGACCGGACGCAGACGGAGAGCGGCGGGGAGGAAGCGATGAGCGACGTGCAAGCAACGAGCGACGAGTGGGCCGAGAAGGAAGAGACCGAGGAGCGCTTGGCCGCCGAGGACGAGGACGAGCCCGAAGAGGACGAGGACGAGGACGAAGACGAGGACGAGGACGAGGACGAGGACGAGGACGAGGACGAGGACGAGGACGAGGACGAAGACGAGGACGACGAGGACGACGAGGACGAAGACGAGGACGAGGACGAAGACGAGGACGACGAGGACGAGGACGAGGACGACGAGGACGACGAGGACGAAGAGGACGAGGACGAAGACGAGGACGAGTAGTCCTCGGTCGCTTCAGGTCATGTCGTTCCGGCGTCGTCCGCCGGGTCCGGGTAGGCTTCGGCGAGCTTGCCGACCTCGCGGCGCAGCTCGGCGTGGGCCACGAGCTTCCGTACGAGCTTCCACGTCTCGGGATCCGCGAGCACGGCCATCGGCGACGCCGCCACGGCAGCGCGCCTCGGCTTGCGTACGATCGCCCCTCTTCCCTTGCTCCTGAGCTCCTCCATCTTCGTGACGAAGCGCTTCGTCGGGAACAGGTCGCCGCGCTCCCACGCGAGCACGGTCTCCTGCTCGAGCCCGAGCGCCGCCGCGAGCTCCTTCGCCGTGCAATCGAGCTCCTTGCGGAGCGCCTTGATGTCATCGGGCGTCATGGGCGCGTAAACGTACCAATTTCACGCAACCGGCGGAGCCCTCGGTCGATGTTCCGGCATGCAAAAGGTCGCATGCCTCCTGCTCGCCACCCTCGCCGCTTGTCGGCCCGACCTCCCCCTCGCCGAGCTCCGCCCCGGCTCCCCGGGCAAGGCCGAAGGGATCTCGGTCGCCTTCGAGCCCGAAGCGCCCACCACGGCGGCGCCCCGCGTGCTCCGGGTCCACGTCGCCGCGGAGCAGGCGCTCGACGAGGCGCGGCTCTTCCTGGTGCGAGGCGAGGTGCGGGAGAGCCACCTCAAGCAGATCGAGCGGGACGACATCTCGAAGACGCTCGCCGCGCGGTTCGTGCCGAGCTTGTTCTGGCGGGAGGACGACGGGTCCGTGGTGCTCGCGCCGACGGCGCCGCTCGAGCCAGGCGAGACGTACGCGGTGGCGAGCGGGGAGCCGCGGGCGAGCGTGCATTTCGTGGTCGAGGCGGCCGAGGTGGCGCCCTTGCTCACGCGCGTGTGGCCGCCGGCCGAGTCGCCTCGGGCGGGCCTGTTCGGGCTTTATTGTGGCGACGTGGCGCTGCCCGAGGTGACGATCGAGGCCACGCTCGCGCCGGAGGGGCCGCTCGGCGTGTTTTCGCGTGGGGTCGCGCCGGGGGGCGCGGGCCGTGATTGCTTGCGCTTCGGGGGCCGAGGGCTCGCCGCGGACGGGGGGCCCTGGGTGCCGCCGCCTTTCGTGGGGATCCCCGGCCTGCCCGGGCCTCTGCGGCTCGATCCGTATCCCTTCGGGGGCGCGGGGGCGGAGCTCGGCGAAATCATGGAGGTGCAGCCGGACGAGGCGCCGCTCGAATGCGCGGCCTTCGAGGTCCCGTTCGGGCCGGGGTGCGTGGAGGTGCTGGACGATCGGCTGCGCGGCCGCGCGCCCGGGGCGGCGCTGTTATGGGGCGTCGCGGGGGAGGGGCTCGACGTGGTGATGGCGACGGAGAAAAACGAGCGATTCGTCCTCGGGGGATTGCCCGCGGACCGGGTGATCGCGCTGGACGTCACGACGATCGACGCGCACGGACGGGCGCGGCGGATGGCATTTTCTGCGACCACCCTGCCGCCGATGCCGCACGTCGTCTTGAACGAGGTGATGGCCAATCCGCTCGGGCCGGAGCCGGATCAGGAGTGGGTCGAGCTCTACAATGACGGGGCCGTGGAGGCGGCGCTCGGCGAGCTCGTGCTCCGCGATATCGGGGGCGAGACGCCGCTGCCGGAGGTGACGCTCCCGCCCGGGCGATTCGCGGTGGTGGTGAACGAGACGTTCGTGCCGGACGACGAGATCGACGTGCCTCCGGCCGAGGACGCCATCGTGGTGCGTGTGCCCGCGCTCGGGAAAAACGGACTCGGAAATGGAGGAGAGAGCGTTCGCCTGCTCGATACGCGTGGTCGCATTCTTTCAAAGTTTCCCGCGATTCCGAAGCCGAAGGCTGGTCAAAGCGTGATACGGCGGTCACCCGACGCACCAGATGGAGTGAGCGATTCTTTCCTGCTTGCTGTGCCCACGCCTGGTGGGGTGAACGCGGCGTCATTCCCTTGACTACGGAAAAACCGTGCTCGGGGGTGGCCGTGATGGAGAAGGCGTCTTACTTGCCTAGGAGAATGAACGTTCCTTGCCTGTACAGACGGGCGGGGACGTCCGAGGGAGCGAACGAGCGGTGTCATTCCTACATCGGAGCCAGCGGCCTCAACCTTGCTGAACCAGTGAAAAGGAAGCTGGGGAGGCCCGAGCAAAGCAAGGACTGGAGTCGGGGCCTCGGGTGGGCTAGTTAACAAAGCCCGCACCTTCGCAAAAAAGTGCTAGGTTTGGATACAAAGAGCAACAGGGTGGGGGGCCACCCGCTGGTGTGGTCTGCTGGTCCGGAGGGCTGGACGGGTTGGCACACCTTTCGCGTGGAGTTCGGACGATGGCCGGAGTACGGGGAGAGAAACTGCTGACCGCGTCCGACCTCGCAGCGCTGTGCGAGGTCGATCTGAAGACCATCCATAACTGGGTGGATCGTGGCCGGATCGCACATTTTCGCACGCCAGGCCGGCATCTGCGTTTTCGTGCGGCCGACGTGGCGGAGTTCCTGCGAGCTTGGGGCTACAGCGTGCCCCGTGAGCTCGCGCGGGCGAGCGCGAAGAGCGGGCTCGTGGTGGGCTCGAAGGACACGCTCGCTCATGTCACCCGCGCGCTCGGGGATATGATGCCGCTCCGGGACGTGAAGCATCCATACGATGCCCTCGTCCTGGCGGGATCGGACCCTCCGGACGTGTTCATCGTGGACGCGAAGGCGATCTCGACGGACGTCGACGTGGCCCACTGGATGGAAGCGCTCGAGCGAGCCTGTCGGGAAGCACGTTTCGTCGTGCTCAGCGACGAAACGACGGGGCTGCCGGCCTTCGCGACGCGCGTGGGGCGTACGGACGCGCAAGGCCTGCGGACCTTGCTCGTGCCCGAGCCCGTCGCGCCCGTAGCCGCGCCGGGCGCCGTGCCCGCCGCAGCCGCCGCGAATGCAAACGAGCCGGCAGGAGCCGCACAAGCAGAGGAGCTCCCGCCACGCGCGGCGGGTGGTTCGTCTCGCTAGAGCGTGGGGGTCATGTCATCGAGGGCCAGGGCCGCGCCGTCCAGGGCTGGACGGCGCGGCCTCAGGGCTCAGCGGCGAGCCGAGCCGTCTCGCTCGCACGAGTCGAGATCGAGGTAGTCATCCGCGCACGCGAGGGCGGCCTCGTCGAAGACGTTGTTCCCGAGCGCGCAGTCGGACTTCCTCATGATGCAGTCGTGGAGGTCGTCGAATTTGTTCGTACATCCGTAGATGTCCGCCTTGTCGAGCCTCGACTCGTACGTGATCACGCACTCGTCGTAGTTCTCGGCGCTGCAGCCATTGCAGTCGCACTTGACGTCGCAGTACTCGGTCGCCGGGGAGGCGCAACCTACCGCGGTCAAGCTCAATGCGAGGCAGGCGAGGATTGCTCGTGTCATTTGCATCGTTCCGTCACCTTCTCTTGCTGATGCACTCTTGGAGGCGGTTCGCCTCGGCGTTGCAATCGTCGCCGGGGCCGAAATTGTTGTTCGAGCAGCGCGAGCGATCGTCGGTGCAGGCCACGAAGTCCTCCCAGAAATCGCCGCAGTCGTAGGTGTAGGCGACGTCCTCGGCGGTCTCCGAGTCGACCACACACGCGTCCAGGTCGGCGTCGTTGCCGCCTTCGCAATCCATTTTGGCGGAGCACAGCGCTCCATAGGGAGCACATCCCCCGAGCCCAGCGCCTGCCGTCAAGAGGAGGGCCGCCAGGCCCAAAGTTTGATGAAGGCTTCTCATCGTTCGAATCTCCAACCTCCGGGCCGGAGACTACGAGAAATTCCACGTCCGTGCGCGTCAAATTTGCCGCGTAGACGTGCTTTCCAGCGATTTCGCCCGGCTCAGGACGAGCCGGCGATCGTCATCGAAGAAATTCGCAGCGTGGGCGAAGCGGTGGAGCTGCGCAGATCGAGGTCGTCGCCGACGGCGTCGATGCGCTGCCAGAGCTGATCGAGGTTCAGCGAGATGGTCACTTCGCTGACCGGGAACGCGAGCTCGCCGTTTTCAATCCAGAACCCGGCCGCGCCGCGCGAGAAGTCACCCGTGACGGGGTTGTAGCCAAAGCCCATCATCTCCGTGACGTAGAGGCCACGCGGGGTGCCCTTGACGATGTCCGCGGCCTTCGTCTGCGTGGGCAGGAGCATGAAGTTCGAGGTGGAAGGGCCAACGCCGCCGCCACCCCCACGCGAGGCGCTGCCCGTGGGCGAACGGCCGAGCTTGCGGCCGCTGTAGCTGTCGCAGAGGTAGGTCCGGAGGACGCCCTGCTCGACCACGAGGTTCTTGCGCGCCGCGAGGCCCTCGCCGTCGAAGGGGCGCGAGCCAGGGGCACGAAGGACGAGGGGGTCGTCGACGATGGTGACGAGGTCACTCGCGACCCGGCTGTCCTCACGGCCGACGAGGTAACTCGACTTGCGCCAGACGGAGCTGCCCATGATGGCGCCGGCGAGCAGGCCCAGGATCGCGCGCGCCGCGTCGGGGTCGAAGACGACCGGGGCCTCGCACGTGGGGACCTTGCGGGCGCCGAGCTTGCGCAAGGTGCGGCGCGTGGCCTCGCGGCCGACGACCTCGGGCGCGTCGAGCGCGTCGAGGTGGCGCTTGGCCGTCCAGTGAAAGCCGCGGCGCTTCTTGCCGCCCTCGTCGTCGGCCACGGGGGAGACGACGAGCGAGGCATACGAGCCCGCATACCCGCCCGTGAAGCCACCCGAGAGCACGAGCGCGAAGACGCCGGCGGTGCGGCTGAAGGTGGCGCCGTCGCTGTTCGTGATACGAGGGTCGGCGTCGCGGGCGGCCTGCTCGCCGCGGCGGGCGATGTCGATGGCCTCGGCCGCCGTGACGTCGCCGCCCTTGGGGTCGTAGAGCTCGAGGTCGGGGAAGGGGCCCTTCGAGATGAGCGAGGGATCCGCCGGGCCGGCGAAGGGGTCTTCCTGGGAGATGTCGACGAGCTCGAGGGCGTCGCGGACGAAGCGGTCGATGCCGCGGGCGGTGAGGTCCGAGGTGGAGGTGAGGGCGACGCGGCCCTGCTTGATGACGCGCATGCCGAGGCTCTTGTGGGAGGCCTCCTCGACGAGCTCGGGTTCGCCGAGGCGAACCTTGGTGCTGAGCTCGGAGCCGGAGCGCGCGATGGCCTCGGCGACGTCGGCGCCGCCCGCGCGGGCGCGGCGGACGACGTCCGCGGCGAGGTTCTTCAACTCATCGATCTCGGTCTCGAGCCGGTTCGGCGCCGTCATCGTGGGGGCAGAGCGTGGTGGACAACCGGACGCTCGTCAATCAGCGAGGCCCGCGGGTCCGACCAAGAAAACGCGGCGGCTCGTCCGAGGCGGGATCAGGCGGCAAAACCTCGGGCAGAGGCCGTCCGGGGCGTGCGTGCAGCGGCAAAGGAGCGGCGCCGCGGCCTTCGATCGTTGACAACGTCCGCGCGGTGAAGACGGCGCCGGCGACGAGCAAGGCGTCCATCCAGAGGATGGCGTAGCCGAGCGGGCTGCCCGGGAGCGGGCGGGTGCCGAAGTCGCTCTGGACCTGGTCGTAGCTGGCGTCGACGCCGAAGCGAGCATGCAGCACGACGAGGGGGAGCAAGGCGACGAGGAGCGGGAGGGCCGCGAGCCAGGCGAGGGCGGGGAGAGCGCGTCGCGCGAGGGCGCGGCGGCCCGCGAGGAAGCCGAGGACCGGAGCCGCCGCGTCGAGCAGGACGAGGAGGAGCAGGAGGGCCGAGGGGATGGCGCGGCCGTCGACGAGGTAAGCGAACGACCAGTCGGCGGCGAAGACGGCGAAGTAGGCCGAGACGGGGGCGTAGAGGAAGAGGGCGTAGAGGGCGACGGCGAGGGTGGGGCGATCCCAGGAGGAGGCGCCGGGGCGTTCGTCGGGGCCATCCTCGGGGCGCGCGAGCCAGGCGAGCAGGACGCCGAGGGTGAAGCCGAGGAGAGGGGCGAGGGGGGCGGGCAAAGCGCCGCAACGGTTGCAAGGGGCGGCGCGGCGGTCAAGGCGGGGGTTGCAAGCGTTGCGAAGACGGGCGCGGGGGCCGCGAGGAGGATCGCAAGCGTTGAGGAGGGCGGCTCGGCAGGCGAGGCGGGCGCTTCAAGCGTTGAGACGGGCGGCTCGGCGTTCGGGGCGGCGTTGCAAGCGTTGAAGCAAGCGTTGAGGGAGTCGGGGGCGAACGTCTAGGATGCGGGCCGGTCGCCTCGATGAAGATCCACGCGCTGCACATCGAAAATTTTCGCGGGTTCGAGAAGCTAGACGTCACGTTCCAGCCATCGATGACCGTGCTCATCGGGGAGAACGGGGCGGGGAAGACGGCGCTCTTGGAGGCGCTGGCGGTTACGCTCGGCGGGTTGTTTCTCGGTCTTCCGGGGAAGACGGGGCGATCGATCGACAGGGAAGACGTGCGGCACGTCGTTTACGAGCACGCCGGCATGCTCGATCTGCAGCCGCAGTGGCCGGTGAACGTGAGCGCGAGCGGTACGGTCGACGGCGAACCCTTGGTGTGGTCACGCGACTTGTCACATGACGGAGGGCGCACCACGCGTGTCAAGGCAGCGCCCATCAAGCGCGTGGCCGAGAAACTGGCCCGCGCCGTGAAGGCGGGCAAACCGCGGGCGCTTCCCATCGTGGCGTTCTACGGCACACAGCGTCTCTGGCTCCACAAGAAGGTCACGGAGGCAAAGCGCGGCGTAGGATCACGGTACGACGGGTACGTGGATGCGCTCGATCCGGCATCGAACCACCGTCTCCTCGCCGAGTGGATGTACCAGCAGACGCTCGTGGAACTGCAGAGCGGCAAGCTCGTGCCGCAACTCCACGCAGTGGAGCGGGCCGTCTGCCAGTGCATCGAGGGCACGCAGAGGTTCTACTTCGACGTCAAGACGCAGGACCTGCAGGTTGCGCGTACGGACGGGCGACTCCTGCCCTTCTCGTTCCTCAGCGACGGCTATCGCAACATGGTCGCCCTCGTCGCGGATGTAGCCTGGCGCGCCGCGGTTCTGAACCCGCATCTTGCGGACGCGGCCGCAGAGAAATCGGAGGGGGTGGTGCTGATCGACGAGGTGGATCTGCACCTTCATCCGCGCTGGCAGCGACGTATCCTCGACGACCTCCGCCGCACGTTCCCGAACATCCAGTTCGTCGTGACCACACACTCGCCGCAGGTGATCGCGAGCGTGCATCGTGAGGAGGTGCGGGTCTTCGAGAACAACAAGCTCGTCCCCATGCAGCCCTTCGTGGAAGGCCGGGACACGAACAGCCTGCTCGAAGACGTGTTCGGCGTACCGGAGCGACCGGAGAAAGATCAAGGCGAGATCGACGAGCTCTCGCGGATCCTCGACGACGAGCGGTACGAGGAGGGGCGAGTGCTGCTCGGGCAGCTCGAAGAGCGCCTCGGGCCGGACGATCCCGCGGTGATACGCGCGCGGTGGATCCTGGAGCGCGAGGCGCCGGAGCCCGGAGCCGGTTGATGCTGCGGTTCGCGAAGGGAGCCGCGCCGAAGGTGCTCACCGGATGGCAAGCCACGCCGGGCGCGGACTGGGAGAGCCTCTCCGCCACCCACAAGGACGACGTTCGAGACGCGCTGCTGCGTGATCAAGGGGAACTCTGTGCGTACTGCCAGCGCCGGATCCCCACGAAGGACGGGTACGTGAAGGTCGAGCACTGGCACGCGCAGTCCGCCGAGGAAGAGGCGAAAGGCACGCTGCGGTGGCTCGACATGCTGGGCGTCTGCCTCGGGGATGAAGCGCAGGAGACGGGCGCGAAGGAAGGCGAGCGGCACTGCGATACGGCGAGGGGCAACAAGAAGCTGTTCCTGCACCCCGTCGCCGGGAGAGGCCCCGATCCTCGGGAGCACCTGCGCTACACGTCGGAAGGCGAGGTCCTTCCCTCCACCGGCACGTCGTCTGCGAGGGTGCAGAGTGACATCGACGCCCTCAACCTCAACGCGACGCGGCTGAAGCGCGCGCGACGCGAGATCTTCGACGCGCTCCGAGAGCGCCTCGACAAGCGTAAATTCACGACCGCGGCGTTGAACGCAGAGTACAAGGCGGCGGGCATCCAGCCGGGCGTGCAGAGCCCCACGCAGTGCGAGGTCGTCCGGTACCACCTCAGGCGCTGGGCTCGGCAAAAGAACGTGGAGTTGGGAGGATGATGAACATGACCACCGTGAACCTCGAAACCGAGCCGACGAAGCCGTACGAATCCGACGCCGAGCATCAGCGGCTCGCGCGGCTCGTGGGCGCGTGGCGCGGGACGGCGCAGACCATCATGGGGCCGCCGGGCACGACGCCGATCGAGGCGCCGTGGGAAGGGCGGATCACGACGATCCTCGACGGGCGCTTCGTCCGGTTCACGTACCGCTCGAGCGTCGAGGAGAAGCCGATCGCCGGGGAGATGCTCCTCGCGTTCGAGTCGGGCGAGAAGCTCTGGCGGATCTCGTGGGTCGACAGCTTCCACACGGGGACGGCGATCCTGGTGTCGGTGAGCAAGGAAGGTGGGACGGACATCGACGTTCGGGGCAGCTACTTCGCGGCGCCGGGGCATCCGCACTGGGGGTGGCGCACCGTGGTCGACGACGCGCAGGCCGACAGGCTGGTGATCCGCATGTACAACATCACGCCCGACGGGCAGGAGGCGCCCGGCATCGAGATCACGCTCGCGCGTGGTTGAGCGAGCGGAGGGGCCGTGCGTTGCGCGCGGGCTTCCACCGGGCTAAGGGCTCCCGCGATGGATCCCAGGCGCGTGGAAGAGCTGCTCGAACAGGTGCGACGTGGGGACGTGACGGTCGAGCAGGGGGTCGAGGCGCTCAAGAATCTGCCGTTCCGGGATCTCGGGTTCGCGACCGTCGATCACCATCGCGCGCTCCGGCAGGGCGTGCCGGAGGTGATCTTCGGCGAGGGCAAGAGCGGCGAGCAGATCGCGGGGATCGCCGCCGAGATGGTGCGCGCCGGGACGAACGTGCTCGTGACCCGGATCGACGCAGAGAAGGCGGCGATCGTGGGGCAGCGGGTGCCGAGCTTCCGGTACGCGCCGCTCGCGAGGACGGGGAGCGTGGAGCTCACGCCGCCCGCGAAGAGGCCGTGCGCGCCCGTGGCGGTGGTGACGGCCGGGACGAGCGACAACGAGGTGGCCGAGGAGGCGGCGGAGACGCTCTCCGCGCTGGGGCTCGAGCCGATGCGGATCTACGACATCGGGGTCGCCGGCATCCATCGGCTCTTGCATCGCGTGGAGGATCTCAGGCGCGCGTCGGCGGCGATCGTGTGCGCGGGGATGGAAGGCGCGCTGCCGAGCGTGGTGGGCGGGATGGTGTCGACGCCGGTCGTGGCCGTGCCGACGGCGGTGGGGTACGGGACGTCGCTCGGCGGGTTCACGGCGCTCTTCGCGATGCTGACGTCGTGCGCGTCGGGCGTCGCGGTCGTGAACATCGGCAACGGGTTCGGCGCGGCGATGGTCGTGCACCGCATGATGCCGAAGACCACACAAGCGACCGAGCAGCCTCACAAGGCCGGCTGAACAAGGAGCACGAGCACGTGCACGGACACGGACACGATCACGGGCATGGCCATGGCCATGGCCACGGGCACGACCACGATCACGGGCATGGCCACGTGCATCACGCGCACGATCACGGGCACGCGCATACACACGATCACCCGCATACGCACGCGCATGCGCCCGGGCCCTCGCACGATCACGGGCACGTGCACGGGCACGGCGAGGGGCGAGGGCACGAGCATCCGGTGAGGACGCCGCTGCTCGAGCAAGGAGCAGGGATCGGAAAAATCCTGTTCTTCGACGCGTTCAGCGGCATCGCGGGCGACATGACGATCGCGGCGCTGCTCGACCTCGGCGTGCCGCTGCTCGTGATCGAGCACGCGGTGGCGGCGCTGCCGCTCGAAGGCGTGTTCCTGGAGCGCGGGCACGTGCATCGGAGCGGGATCGTGGCGACCTCGTTCGAGGTGCACGTGGAGACGCCGCAGCCGGAGCGGACGTACGCGTCGATCGACGCGATGCTCGCGAGCGCGCCGCTCGAGCCGGACGTGCAGGCCCTCGCGCGGCGGATCTTCCGGCGGCTCGCCGAGGCCGAGTGCGCGGTGCACCGCATGCCGCTCGACGAGGTGCATTTCCACGAGGTGGGCGCGGTCGACGCGATCGTGGACATCGTCGGCGCGGCCGCGGCGCTCGTGTACCTCGGGGCCGAGGCGCGAGGCGCGCCGCTGCCGATGGGGCGAGGGTTCGTCCGGGCGCGTCATGGGATCCTGCCGCTGCCGCCGCCGGCGACGGTGGAGTGTCTGCGCGGGGTGCCGACGTACGGGGTGGATCTCGACGCGGAGCTCGTGACGCCGACGGGCGCGGCGATCGTGTCGACGGCGGCCGTGCGCTTCGAGCGGTGGCCGTCGTTCGCGCCCGAGCGCGTGGGCTGGGGCGCGGGATCTCGCGAGCTGCCGGATCGGCCGAACCTGCTCCGGGTCGTGCTCGGGACACGCGGCGGCGCGTCGGACGAGCCCACGGTGGGCGCTTCGCACGTGGTGCTCGAGGTGAACGTGGACGACATGACGGGCGAGATGGCGGCGCACGCGATCGAGGCGCTCTTCGCGGCGGGCGCGCTCGACGCGTGGGCCGTGCCGATCACGATGAAGAAGGGGCGCCCGGCGCTGACGATCGCGGCGCTCGCGCCGTCGCCGCAGGCAGACGCGGTGGGCGCGACGTTGCTCAAGGAGACGACGTCGATCGGGCTTCGCAAGATCCCGGTGACGCGGACCGAGCGGCCGCGGCGCACGGTGGCGGTCGACACGGCCTACGGGCGGGTGCGCGTGAAGATCAGCGAGGGGCCGTTTGGTCCGCCGCAGGTGAAGCCGGAGTTCGAGGACTGCGCGGCCGCGGCGAAGACACACGGCGTGGCGCTGCGCGAGGTGATCCAGGCGGCGCTCGCCGCGCTGGAGAACGTCCCCGGAAAGACCTGATCAGGACGGCCGGATCACTCCGGCCGCTCGATCGGCAGGCTCTCGGCTTCCCAGCCGAGGAAGCCGCTCTCCAGGAACGCGATCGGCACGCCGCTCTTGGCGAGCGTCTCGGCGAGGACCTTCGTCTTGTCGCCGGTGCGATCGTAGAGGATCGGCTCGCCCGGCAGCATGTGGAGCTCGGCGAGGCGCGTCTCGATCTCGTCGAGCGGGATGTTGACGGCGCCCGGGATACGCGCGCGGTTGTAGACAGCGGCGTCGCGCGTGTCGACGGGGACGACCTGGCCTTGCTTGAGGAGCTGCGCGAGCTCGACGGCGCGGATCGCGCCTTCGGCCCGCGGGAGGAAGGGATCGAGCAGCTCGCGCAGGCGCGCCTTGCGCACGGCGCCTTGCTCGCCGGCGACGGGGCGGCCGCGGAAGAAGACCATGAAGGTGGGCACCGCCTGCACGCGCAAGGCCTGCGCGAGGCGCTTGCTCTGGTCGATGTTCACCTTGACGAACTTCGCTTTGCCTTCGAGCTCGTGCGAGAGCGCCTCGACCTCGGGGGCCACCGTTTTGCAGGGGCCACACCAGTCGGCGTAGAAGTCGATGAGGACGGGGAGCTCGCTGCGCAGAACCTCGCGCTCGAAATCTTGCTCGGAAATGACGGGGACCGGCATGGGAGGAAGTCCATAGCGAGACTGCGGGCCGATGGCGAGGGGTCTCGCCGTTCGGCTCGCGCGGGCGGCGAAGGGAGGCCCGGCAGGCGGTAGGATGGGCTCCGTGCAGGACACCCACGACGCCCCGCCGCCTTCGTCGAGCGTGGCCACGATGCGCAGGAGGCCGCGGCCGAGCCTGATCCTCTCCAACGAGCCCGCGCCGGGCGCGCCGCCGGGCACGCTGCTCGTCGAGGATCCGAACAAGCCGAAGATGTACCTGATCGACTACGGCCTCGATCACATCGTCGAGCGCTGGATCGACTCGGTCGACGAGGCGATGCCCTACCTGATCGACGACCGCCCGAGCATCACCTGGATCGACGTGCAGGGGATCGGGCACAAGCCGACGTTCGAGCGGCTCGGGGAGGTCTTCGGCATCCACCCGCTCGCGCTGGAGGACGTGGTGAACGTACCGCAGCGGCCGAAGAGCGACGTGTACCCGGGGCAGCAGGTGATCATCTGCCGGATGGCGCAGGCCGACGACAAGGGCGCGCTCGTGACGGAGCAGATCGCGATCGTCTTCGGCAAGGGCTTCGTGCTGACGGTGCAGGAGGAGCCGAGCGCGGACGTGCTAGAGCCGGTGCGCGAGCGCATCCGCAAGGGGCGGCAGCTCATGCGCACGGGCGGCTCGGACTACCTCGCGTATGCGCTCTTCGACGCGATCATCGACGGCTTCTACCCCGTGCTCGAGAAGCTCGGCGACCGGCTCGACGAGATCGAGCTCGACGCGCTACGCGGCAAGGACGGGACGGCGCACCAGATCCACGACGTGAAGCGAGAGTTGCTCTCGCTGCGGCGGACGATATGGCCCCAGCGCGAGGTCGCGAACTCGCTGCTCCGGGACGGATCACCCCACATCCAGGAGCACACGCGGCTCTACCTGCGCGACACGTACGACCACGCGGTGCAGGTGATGGATATGGTCGAGACGTTCCGCGAGGTCGCCTCGGGCCTCATGGATCTGCACCTCTCCGGGGTGTCGAACCGGATGAACGAGATCATGAAGGTGCTCACGATCATCTCGACGATCTTCCTGCCGCTCACGTTCATCGCGGGCGTGTACGGGATGAACTTCGACACGAGGGTCTCGGCCTACAACATGCCCGAGCTCGAGTGGCGTTACGGGTATCCGTTCTCGATCGCGCTCATGCTGCTCAGCGTGGCCGCGCTCTTCGTCTTTTACTGGCGAAAAGGTTGGATCGGGAACCGACGCCGGGAACCGTGAGCGCGAAATCGCGACGCGACGGTTTGCTGCTTCCCTCCGGCCCCGGCGAAACGCTCTCGCGCCCGTGGGCATCTGCGCTCCCAGAGAGGGAAGAAACATGCATTCGTGGATGTCCTGCACGTCCGAGATTGGATGGAGACGCGCCACCGCACGGGCCTCGATCCTGCTGACGATGCTCGCCGGCGCGGCTTGCACGGAGCAGACCGCAGACGAGGAGGAGGAGGTGATCACGTCGGTCCAGGCGCTCAGCACGACGAACGGACTCGCGCTGAACGGGATCGCGCTGAACGGACTCGCGCTGAACGGGATCGCGCTGAACGGGGTCTCTCTCAACGGCCTCGCGCTGAACGGGGTGAAGCTCGAGGGCACGGAGTTCGTCGGCAAGACGGCGGACGGCAAGCCCGTGGCGCCGGAGGCGTTCCTCGGCGCGATCTTCACGGGCATGCTGAGCAACGGGCAGACGATCTCGTTGCGGATCGACGATCGTGTCACGTCGACGCGCCCCGACGTGTTCCTCTACGAGATCTCGTACCTGTCGAACCCGAAGCAGGACGACTGGAAGAGCCTCTGCGGCACGTCGGGCGGCACGCCGCGCCGCGCGATCCCGCTGCCGGGCACCTGGGACTACTCGCAGAAGACCACGACGAGCGGCATGCACCTCCCGTCGGAGACGAGCTTCACCTTCGCGTGCAGGCCGTACGCGATCGCGAAGTGCGTGGAGCTCGGTTACAAGCCCTGGAGCGACGTGACGGAGTGCGCCAAACCGGGCGTCTGCAAGGAGATCCCGGGCACGCTGCTGCACCAGGCGTGCACGCGCATGCTGCGCGCGGATTATTGCGGCGACGGGGTGCCGCACACGCAGGACGGCACGCCGGTCGACGTGTGGGACGAGCTCGGGATCCAGGCGTCGGCGGGCAACGAGTTCGTGTTCGAGGCGGAGTGGACGCCGATGGGCGCGCGTTGCATCGAGCACACGCGCTGGCTCGGCGATACGAGCGGATCGGTGGCGTCGTACGTGAACAAGGTCTGCCCGTCGCGATGGGCGAGCGCGCAGCCGAGCTACGACTGCGGAGGGCCGGGCTCGAAGCTGCGCACGGCGAACGGGTTCTCGGTGCCGCCGCTCGTCCGCTCGTTGATCGGCAACGAGTCGGCGCTGCCGACCGATTGACGTCCTAGCCCTTGCGGCGCAGGCGTTCGAGCACGGCGCGTGGGGACATCGTGGCGCGGTAGACGTAGATCTCGCCGGCCTCGTCCTCGGCGAGCACCTCCTCGCTCACGCGGAGCTGCTTGCCGACGGCGAGGAGGAAACGCGCGGGGAAACCCTTGCGGACGAGCTCGATGCGTCGCCAGACGGCCTGCCGGCTCCAGAAGCCGAAGGCCTCGAGGAAGACCTCCTCGCCGGTCTCTTGGTTGCGGAAGACGAGGTCGGGCACGCACGCGATCTCGCCGGGCAGGGCGAAGATGTGATCGTTGTCGGCGACGATCCACTCCGAGCCGAGGCGCTCGAAGGCCTGCTTGAACACGTCGAGGTCGGGGCCCGTGGAGGGGGCGTCGGCGACGTGCGAGACGAGGCCGTCTTCGGGGGTGATCTCGAGGACGGCTCGCGTGCGCGCCTTGCCCCACGCGAGCTCGGCGTGGACGTGAAAGTCGCGGAACACGAGGACCTGCGGCAGGAACATGGCGAGGCGCAGGCCGTACTTCTGCACGGCGTCGAAGAGGCTCCACGGGCCGTCGAGCGTGATGCGATAGCCCTCGGCGGGTGAGCCCTCGACGACGTGGATGAGGCCGTGGAAACGCGCGGCGCGGAAGAGCCTTCGGTAACGATCGGGGCCCTCGCCGGCGACGCGGATCGTGACGCGCGTGGCCTTGAGCAAGATGGCCTGGGCGAGGCCGAGGTCGTACCGCTCGAGCAGGGCCTCGGGGCCGATCGATCGGAAGGCCTCGAGCCGCTCGTTCTCGCGCAGATCGGCGTAGAGCGCGGCGTCGATCTCGGCGGGGGTTTTTCCGAGGCGGGGGGCGATCTCGGCGAGGACGCTCTCGCGATCGAACTCGCTGCGGACGTCGAGCGCGCGGTGGGCCTTGGCGGCGGCGAGGAAGACTTCGCGGCGGATCTCCTCGGGATCAACGCCGGACGGGACGCTCCACGTGCACGACGCGTCGAGGACCTTGCGCAGGCCCTCGCCGAGCAGGCGTGCGTCGGCCGGGACGGGGACGGCGTCGAGGGCGGCCTCGATCTCGTCGCGGCTCCGGCCGACGCCACTCGCGAGGATGCGGACGAAGTCCTTGGCGAGGTCCTTGGCGAGCTCGGCGTCGTCGCCGCGGAGGTAACGAGGCACGACGCGGCCGCCTTTGCGGCGCACGCGGAGGAGATCACTTGTAAGCAACGTGCTCCCTCCGCTTGTCGCTCGTGTACTGCTCGGCGGTCTTCTCGGCGACGAGCTCGTAGAGCAAGGCGCGTTTGTCCTGTCCCTTGCGCAGGATGCGGCCGAGGCGCTGGACGTGCTCGCGGACCGAGCCGTTGCCGCTCAAGACGATGGCGACGTTGGCTTCGGGGACGTTGACGCCCTCGTTCAGGACCTTGGAGGTGACGACGGCGCCGAGGTCGCCGGTGTTGAAGGCGGCGAGGATCGCGCTGCGCTCTTTCACGCGGGTCTGGTGGGTGATCGAGGGCAGGAGGAAGCGGCGCGAGATCTGGTGGACCGTGGCGTTGTCCTCGGTGAAGACGATCGTGCGGTCGTGCCGGTGGTTGTGGAGCAGGCGCGCGAGGACGTTGATCTTGCCAGGCGCGGCGAGGGCGAGGGCGCGCTGCTTGCGGTAGGCGAGGAAGGCGCGGCGGCCCGCGTCGCTGCGCGAGGAGAGGTAGAGGAAGCGGCTCCAGCCGTCGGGGGAGGACATGCGGATGCCCTCTTCGCGGAGGAAGGCGACGTACTCGCCGCGGGCCGCGTCGTAGGCCTCGCGCTCCTCGGGCGAGAGCGGGACGTTGATCCGTTCGGTCTCGTAAGAAGCGAGGTAGTCGCCGGAGAGCTCGGTGATGTCCTTGCGGTAGACGATGGGGCCGATGAGCTCGTCGTAGGCGCGGCCGTCGGTGCGCTCGGGCGTGGCGGTGAGGCCGAGGCGGAAGGGCGCGATGCTCATGCGCGCGGCGAGCTGGTAGGAGGAGCTCGGGAGGTGATGGCACTCGTCGAAGACGACGAGGCCGAAGCGGCCGCCGAGTCGGTCCATGTGCAGGTGCGCCGAGTCGTAGGTGGTGACGGTGATCGGCTCGACTTCGTGGTAGCCGCCGCCGATGACGCCGATCGCGCGGCCGAAGGCGGCGGCGAGGATGTCGTACCACTGGTTCAAGAGATCGAGCGTGGGCACGACGACGAGCGTGGAGCGCTTGCGGCCCGCGATCGCCATGGTGGCGACGTAGGTTTTTCCGGCGCCGGTCGGCAGGACGACGACGCCGCGGAAGCGATACGCGGCCCACGCGTCGAGCGCCTCGCGCTGGTAAGGGAAGGGCTCGTGGCGCGCGGCGGGCTCGAGGTCGAGCGTGTCGTAGGCGCGCGCGTCGTCGGTGAAAGGAAGCTTTTTCGCGCGGAGCCAGAGCACGAGGTCCGCGTAGGACGAGGCGGGGACGCGGAAGGTGTTCTCACGCGCGTCCCACGTACAAACGGGGGGTAAGCTCGTCGCGTCGTCCGGCGAGAGGCCGTCGAGGCGCACCGTGCCGCCCTGAAAAACGAGGCGGAGGCCGTCGCTCATCATCTCGCGGCGGACATTACCTCAAACCGAGGAAGGTGCGCGATCGCGGGGGGCGATGGCGCGCAGGATCTCCTCGAGGTCGGCCGGCGAGAAGGGTTTTTCCAGGCACCGGTTCGGGGCCTGGGCCAGGAAACTCCGGGCCTCCTGGGTGAAGGCGCCGCCGGTCATGTACACGATCCGCTCGGAAGACTCGGGCATCCGCTCGCAGAGGGAGCTGTGGATGTCGAAGCCGGAGACGCCGGGCATCATCACGTCGCAGAGCACCGCGTCGTACCGTTTGTCCGCGAGCGCCTCGAGGGCGCCTTTCCAGCTCGTCCGGCCGTCGACGTCGTGGCTGCGCTCGAGCTGGCGCACGATGGCCGAGAGGAGCGCGGGCTCGTCGTCGACGACGAGGACCGAGAGGCGCGGCACGGGCGCGCGCCTGGGGACGTCGGAGCGAGAGTCGGCGGCGATGTCGGCGCTCTCGGCGGGCAGGAGCGTGACGCGCACGACCGTGCCT